>NZ_VOHR01000246.1 GCF_009192725.1 Segeticoccus rhizosphaerae
CCCGCCGGGGCACTCGGGTGGCGGTGCCGCGCCACGAGACCGCGTCCCACGAGGGACTCGATGGTGGCGGTCGCGGCCTCGTCGACCTGCCCGGTCGCCGCCGCGACGGCTCGGACGTGCTCGGCACCCTGGGAGACCGACAGCAGGCTCTGCAGCTCACCCAGGCGCAGTCCGGTCAGGGACTGCACCTGCTGCAGCAGTCCCTCGCTGGCGCGGTTGATCACGGACAGGTCGTCAAGGAGCTCGAGGATGTCCCCGAGGCGCTCGCCGGGGACCAGGTCGACCCCCTGTCTGCGCTGCAGGCTCGTGCCCGGCTGTTCCATGGTGGTCGCTCCTTCGCGGACGGGGGGCGGGAGTGGGGTGCGCGCCGGGGTGGTCCGTCAGGGCCGGCTGGTGAGGCAACGTGTGCCGCCCGGCGAAGGTGCCCCGCCCGCTCGGGCCCGAGCCTGCTCGACACGGCTGAAGCCGCGCTGGGGCGAAGGAGCGCCGAGGAGGACAATGGCGGTACCCTCACGCGGGACCGCAGAGGGAACCGTCATGGTCACTGCCGTGCTCCACCGTGCTCGAGAGGGCTCGACAGGGTTCAACAGGGCTCGACAGGGCTCGACAGGGCTCGACACCATGATGATCGACACCGTGATCGCCAGGAGAGAATCGGATGACGTGGGTCTACGTGCTTGGAGGATGGATCCTCCTCGCCGTGATCGTGACCTTCGCCCTCACGCTCGTGTTGAGAGGGCGCCGGCAGTTCAACCCTGAACCGGTCCCGGGGCGCCGCGAGGAGACACCGGCCTACCGGCGCTCCGAGGACGCACTGGTGGCCCTCATCGTCGACGACCACGAGCCCCTGCGACGGGTGCTATGGAGCCTGCTCGAAGGAGATTCCCGGTTCGGGCACACCCTCGTGGCCAGCGACGGTGAGCAGGCGCTGGCGGCGGCGCGGGACCATGTGCTGGACGTGGTCCTGCTCGATGTGGACCTTCCGGTGATGGACGGGCTGGAGGTGCTGCCGCACCTGATCGCGCTGAAGCCGTCACCGGCGGTACTGCTCTTCACCGCCGAGCAGTCGAGCGATGTGCAGCACGCCGCCGACGGCCAGCAGGTCAGGCTGCTGGCGAAGACGACCCCGATCGACGTGGTCATCGACACGATGGCCGCCGCCGGATCCGGTCAGCGCGCCCTCGGCAGCTGAGGGCCTCCCCGCGCGAAACGCCCTCGCCTTCCCCGCGCCGGGGTGGGACGATGGAGGTGCCGTGCGGACCGTGGAGGAATCATGCCGGTGCTGGTGCTCTACGCGTTGTGCTGTGTCGCGCCTGCCCTGACCTTCTGGCTGGCCGACCGCCTGCTGCGTCATCCTCCCCGCCCGTCTGGTCGTGCGCTCCGCCTGCTGCGCCGGGAGCCGGACCCCCCGGTGGTGGGCCCCAGTCTGGAGCGGCTGGTGGACGACCTGCGGCGACTGGAGCGCGACTACCGGCGCATCGAGCGCTCGAACCTCCCCGCGAAGGCGCACCGACTCCAGGCCGTGGGTCTCGCCTACGACGACACGCTGCGGTGCTGCTGCACCGCCTTGGAGCTGCCGATGCCCCAGGCTTCGCCGTTGCGCTCGATGGACCGCCTGCAGGTGGAGGCGGACCTGGCCCAGCACGGACTGCTCTGGTGACCGACGCACGAACGCCCCGGCCGTGGTGGCCGGGGCGTTCGATGCTGAGTCAGTGCCCGTGGCGGGCGCCGAGGATCAGAGCGGGCGGATGTTCTCCGCCTGCGGGCCCTTCGGGCCCTGGGTGATGTCGAACTCCACCTTCTGGTTCTCGTCGAGCGAGCGGTAGCCGCTGGACTGGATCGCGGAGTAGTGCGCGAAGACGTCAGCCGACCCGTCCTCGGGAGCGATGAAGCCGAAGCCCTTCTCGGCGTTGAACCACTTGACCGTGCCTGTTGCCATGAATCTGTTTCCTTCGTGAAGCGTTCGGACGGACCCCCGGAGTGGGGCCCGCGCGTCGCGGTGATCGTGCGCCGCCTCCCGAGGGAACGCCGTCTGGGCAGGACTGGCCTGACTCAGCCGGACGGGACGTGCAAGCACTGCAACTACGCAGGGAGCCTATAGCACGAATCAGGTCGTGGTGACCGTCGCGGGCGGAGCACTTGGGGCGGCCAGGCTGTTGACCGCCCAGGCGAAGGCCCCGGGGCGGGCCTGCGCCCAGGGCACGAGGCGACGGCGCACCGGCCCCACCCGGGAGGCGGCGAGCAAGGAGTGGGTCAGGGCGGCGTGACGCCAGGTCACACTGCGCCAGCGGCGTTCGTAGGAGTGCGGATCGTCCACGACCATCGCCCTCACCGCGGCCCGGGCCTGCGCCAGCGCGAGCGCGATCCCCTCACCGGTGAGCGCGTCGACGTAGCCACTCGCGTCGCCCACCAGCAGCACGCGCCCGGCCACCCGGTGACGCGACCGTTGACGCAGCGGGCCGGCACCGCGCACCGGGCTTCGTGCCCCGCCCTGCTCGTCGGATCCGTATGCCGTGCCCCCGAGCCGCTCGACCAGTGCGGGAAAGGCGCGCAGCTGCTGGTCGAAGCCCTCCCGCCGGGAGGTGAGCAGGGCCACCCCGACGCTTTCCGCCGCCACGGGCGTCACGTAGGCCTCGGTGTCGCCCGACCAGTGCACCTCGACCCGGTCGGTCCAGGGCTCGAGCCGGAAGTGCCGGCGCAAACCGAAGCGGCGGGGGATCAGAGCCTGTGCCTCGAGGCCGAGCTGTCGCCGCAGGGGGGAATGCAGGCCGTCGGCCGCGACCAGGTATCGCGACCGCACCGACCGTGACGTGCTCCTGCCGACCGCTCCGCGCGAGGCCATGGCCGCCTCGACATCGACGCCCGCGTGGTCCTGGCTGACGCTGCGCGCAGGGGAGTGGAGGATCTCGATCCCCGCCCCGGCCACCGCCTCCAGCAGGGCGGCGTGCAGCACGGTGCGGCGGACCCCTCGGCCGGGGCCGGATCGAAAGACCGCCTCGACGCAGTGCCCCGCGTCGAGGTAGCGAATGCCCCGCAGCGGAGCGCCCTTCGGATCGATGCCGAGGTCCGCCAGCGCGGTCACCGCGGCCGGCATCAGCCCCTCGCCACAGGCCTTGTCGACCGGGCCGGTCCTGGGCTCGTGGACCACCACCGACAGTCCCGCCCGGACGGCATACAGCGCCGTCGCCAGACCGGCCGGCCCTCCGCCGACCACCTGCAGGTCGATCATGCGGCGCCCTCGGCCTCGGCGAGGGCCGCGTCCTCGACCCGGATGCGGACGGCGAGCAGCGCGGCGTTGAGCGCGGTGAAGACCAGGGCGGTCACCCACGCCGAGTGGACCAGCGGCAACGCGAACCCCTCGGTGACCACGGCGACGTAGTTGGGGTGGCGCATCAGCCGGTAGGGGCCGCCACGGACCAGGGGCAACCCCGGCACGACGATGACCCGGGTGGTCCACCGGTCACCGAGGGTGGCGATGCACCACCAGCGCAGGCCCTGGGCCAGCACCACGAGAACGAGCACGGTCCAGCCCAGGGCGGGGACGAAGTCGGGCCGTCGCCACCACACCTCGGCCAGCGCGCCGGCCAGCAGTCCGGTGTGCAGCACCACCATGAACGGGTAGTGGCTGCGCCCGCGTTCGATCCCCCCACGCTCGAGGCTGCGACGAGAGTGGGCCCGCGCCACGACCAGCTCGGCCAGCCGCTCGACCCCGACCAGGGCCACGAGCACGGTGAACAGGACCTCGCTCGTGTTGCCCACGGTGGCGACCTCAGCCGCGCAGCAGGACGAGCTCGAGGCAGAAACCCGGACCCATCGCCAGCATGAGCCCGTAGCTGCCCGGCCGTGGCGGCCGTCCCGCGAGCGTGTCCGCGAGGACGTGGAGCACGGAGGCCGACGACAGGTTGCCGATGCGGGCGAGCGAGTCCCAGGTCACCGCGAGGGCCTCTCGATCCACCCCGAGCGCCTTCTGCATCGACTCGAGCACCTTGGGGCCTCCGGGGTGGCAGACCCACCAGTCGACCTGGTCGCGCCGCACGCCGACGTCGGCGAGGAACTTCTCCACGTCATCGCCCACGAACTGCTCCACGAGGTCGGGCACCTCGGCGCCCAGCACGATCCGCAGACCGGTGGCGCCGACGTCCCAGCCCATGGCCCGCTCGGTGTCGGGGTAGAGCCGGCTCCGGCTGGCCAGCACCGACGGCCGTGCCGGGCCGGCCTCGCCACGCGGGGCCCCTCCGGCACCGGGATGGGTGTCACCGACCGCGACCACGGCGGCGGCCCCGTCGCCGAACAGGCCGCTGGCCACCAGATTGGCCGTGGAGGTGTCGTCGCGCTGGATCGTGAGCGAGCAGAGCTCGACGCACAGCAGAACCGCCACGTCGTCGGGGTGGCCGACCAGGTAGTCGTGCACCCGTGCGACGCCCGCAGCACCGGCCACGCAGCCGAGCCCGACCAGGGGCATCCGCTTCACGTCCTCGCGCAAGCCGAGTCGGGCGGCGATGCGGGCCTCGAGCGACGGCACCGCAAGGCCGGTGATCGTCGTGCAGGTCACCAGGTCGACGTCGCCCGGACGCAGGCCCGCCCCCTCCAACGCGTCCGTGATCGCGCGGCTGCCGAGCTCCACCGCCTCGCGCAGGAACGCGTCGTTGGCCTCGCCGAAGTCGGCGAGCCGGGCATACTCCGGGAGCGGCAGCGCCAGGTGCCGTGAGTCGACCCCTGCATTGCGGTGGAACCGTTGGAGCAGGGCGCCGTCCGCTCCGTGCGCGGCGACCACGCCGGCGAACGCGGCGGTGATCTCGGCCTGCGCGTAGCGGTGCTGCGGCAGGACACCGCGCACGGCCATGATCCGCGTCATGCATCGAGCCTACGTGTCCGCCCGGCCGACTGCCTCCCGGGCGCGTGCGGGACAATGGGGGTATGCGGGTGATCGGTGCCGTGCGCCGGCGGCTGGCGCAAGACGTGTTCGCACTCGTGGCCGGCGAGGACGGCGAGGGGACCCGGCAGCGCATCCACGGCACTCCCGGGCCCAGATGGTTTCCCCCGGACGCCCCGATCCGCCGGGTCCACGGCGACACCTCGATGTATGTCGGTGGGCTCCGTGCGCTGCTGCTGCAGTCGCTGCACCCGCTCGCCATGGCCGCGGTCGCGGACCACTCCGGCTACCAGAGTGATCCATGGGGACGGCTGGCGCGTACCAGCACCTTCATCGCCCAGACGACCTTCGGCACCGAGGAGGAGTCCGAACGGGCCATCGCGCGGGTGCGCACCGTGCACGACCACATCACGGGCACCGCTCCCGACGGCCGGTCCTACCGGGCCGACGACCCGCACCTGCTCAGTTGGGTGCACGTTGCCGAGGTCGACAGCTTCCTGCGGGCCCACCAGCGCTACGGCCGGCAGCCGCTCACCGCGGCCGAGGCGGACACCTACGTGGCCCAGACCGCCACGGTGGCGCGCAAGCTCGGCGCCGTCGACGTGCCGGGGACGCGGGCCGAGCTGGACGCCGACCTCGAGCGCTTCCGTCCCGAGCTCGAGGGCACGGCAGAGGCCCGGGAGGTCGCACGCTTCCTGCTCCGCGACACCCCGCTGTCCCGGCGCGCCCGGCTGCCCTACGCCCTGGTGTCGGCGGCAGCGGTGGGCCTGCTCCCGACACCAGGGCGTAG
>NZ_VOHR01000247.1 GCF_009192725.1 Segeticoccus rhizosphaerae
CTGCTGGGTCGCCGCGGCCCCTGCCTGGGGCGCGGGCCGGCCCGAGGGCCGCTTGCCCTGCTCGTTGGTGCTCACTGGCTACCTCCCGCGTCGCCGCCCTGCTCGTCCCGGTCCGCCTGGTCGTCGGCCGACGCGTCTTGCGCCTGCTCTGACGGTACGGCATCGGCGACGTCCACTGTGCCACCCGCGCCCGTGGCGCCGTCCGGTGCCTCGTCCGTCGCGTCGTCCGTCGCAGCCATGTCCGCAGTCTCGGTCGTCACCTCGGCCTCGGCATCGGCCGCGACCACGCCGTCGGTGACGTCGCCGTCGGGAGCCTCCTCCTCGAGCTCGACCAGACGTGCCGCCTGGCGGGCGACGGCGACGATGGAGTCCCTCTTGTCCGGGGTCGCGAACCGCACACCGCTCGTGTCCCGGCCGGTGAGGTGCACCTCGTCGACCCGCGAGCGCACGATCTTGCCGCGCTCCATCACGACCATGACCTCGTCGTCCTCGTCCACCGTGAGGGCGCCGACCAGGTGGCCACCCTTGTCGGACGCCTTCGCCACCTTGATGCCAAGACCGCCGCGACCCTGCACGCGGTAGGACGACGCGAGCGTGCGCTTGGCCAGGCCGTTCTCGAAGACCACGAAGACGGAGGGGTCGGTGCCCTGCTCGATCACGTTCATCGACAGCAGCCGGTCGCCCTCACGGAACTTCATCCCGGTGACGCCGCTCGTCGCGCGGCCCATGGGTCGCAGCGTCGCGTCGTCGGCCGGGAAGCGCACCGACTGGCCCTTGACCGAGACCAGCATGAGGTCGTCGTCCGCGGAAGCCAGCCCGGCACCCACGAGCTCGTCACCGTCGCGCAGGTTCACGGCGATCAGGCCGCCACTGCGCGGTGAGTCGTAGTCGGCGAGGCGCGTCTTCTTGACCAGGCCGCGCTCGGTCGCCAGCACCAGGTAGGGCGAGCTCTCGTAGTCCTTGACGGCGAGCACCTGGGCGATCTGCTCACCCGGCTGGAAGGCCATCAGGTTGGCGACGTGCTGCCCCTTGGAGTCGCGGGCCGCCTCCGGCAGCTCGTAGGACTTGGCGCGGTAGACCCGGCCCAGGTTGGTGAAGAAGAGCAGCCAGTGGTGGGTGGTCGTCGTGAAGAAGTGGTCGACGATGTCGTCGCCGCGCAGCGAGGCACCCTTGACGCCCTTGCCGCCGCGCCGCTGGGAGCGGTAGAGGTCGACCAGGGTGCGCTTGGCGTAGCCGCCCCGGGTGATGGTCACGACGAC
Organism: Segeticoccus rhizosphaerae; assembly: GCF_009192725.1. Classification (GTDB taxonomy): domain Bacteria; phylum Actinomycetota; class Actinomycetes; order Actinomycetales; family Dermatophilaceae; genus Segeticoccus; species Segeticoccus rhizosphaerae. Next base: position 1,260 of record NZ_VOHR01000247.1, read on the forward strand.
GTCCCGCTCGGGGATGAGGTCCTCCATCGACATGTCGCCGTCGAAGGGCACGATCCGGGTGCGTCGCTCGTCGCCGTACTTGTCGACGATGACCCCCAGCTCCTCGCTGATGATCTGCCGCTGCCGCTGCGGGCTTGCGAGGATCGCGGTGTACTCGTCGATCTGGCGCTGCAGCTCGTCGTGCCGCTCGATCAGCTTCTGCCGCTCCAGGGCCGCGAGCCGCCGCAGCTGCATGTCGAGGATGGCGCGGGCCTGGATCTCGTCGATGTCGAGCAGCTCGATCAAGCCGTCACGCGCGACCTCCACCGTCGCGGAGGCCCGGATCAGGGCGATGACCTCGTCCAGCGCGTCGAGGGCCGCGAGCAGCCCGCGCAGGATGTGGATGGCCTCCTCGGCCTCCTTGAGCAGGAAGGTGGTCCGCCGTACGATGACGTCGACCTGGTGCTCGACCCAGTGGCGGATGAACGCCGAGATCGGCAGAGTGCGCGGCACCCCGTCGACCAGGGCCAGCATGTTGGCCCCGAAGGTCTGCTGCAGCTGGGTGTGCTTGTAGAGGTTGTTGAGCACGACCTTGGCCACCGCGTCGCGCTTGAGCACGATCACGAGGCGCTGACCGGTGCGTCCCGAGGTCTCGTCGCGCAGGTCCGCGATCCCCGCGAGGCGACCGTCCTTGACCAGCTCGGCGATCTTCTGTGCCAGCGTGTCCGGGTTGACCTGGTAGGGGAGCTCGGTGACCACCAGGCACTGCCGGCCCTGGATCTCCTCGACCTCGACCACCGCGCGCATGGTGATCGACCCGCGTCCGGTGCGGTAGGCCTCTTCGATGCCCTTGCGACCGAGAATCAAGGCGCCCGTGGGGAAGTCGGGTCCGGGGACCCGCTCCATCACCGCGGCGAGCAGCTCCTCGCGGGTCGCCTCCGGGTGCTCCAGCAGCCACTGCGCCGCCGCGGACACCTCGCGCAGGTTGTGCGGCGGGATCTGGGTGGCCATGCCGACCGCGATGCCCGCCGACCCGTTGACCAGCAGGTTGGGGAACCGGCTCGGCAGGACGACCGGCTCCTGCGTCTTGCCGTCGTAGTTGTCCTTGAAGTCAACGGTGTTGCGCTCGATGTCGCGCACCAGCTCGAGCGCGAGCGGTGTCATCCGGCACTCGGTGTATCGCGGCGCCGCGGCACCGTCGTTGCCCGGCGAACCGAAGTTGCCCTGCCCGTCGACGAGCGGGTAGCGCAGCGACCAGTCCTGCACGAGCCGCACCAACGCGTCGTAGATCGACGAATCACCGTGCGGGTGATACTGACCCATCACTTCACCGACGACGCGCGAGCACTTGTTGTAGCCGCGGTCGGGCCGGTAGCCACCGTCATACATCGCGTAGACGACGCGGCGGTGCACCGGCTTGAGCCCGTCGCGCACGTCCGGCAGCGCCCGGCTCACGATCACCGTCATCGCGTAGTCGATGTAGCTGCGTTGCATCTCGGTGTTGATGTCAACGGCCTCGGTGCGGTCGTGCTCGATCGGGGGAGTCTGGTCAGTCACTCGAGTTCCCTTGTCTTCCAGTCATTTCGTATGTCGTGTGGCGGCGCCCTCTGTGCCGTGGCCTCGGGCGCCGCTCATCAGATGTCCAGGAAGCGGACGTCCCGTGCGTTGCGCTGGATGAACTGCCGCCGGCTCTCGACGTCCTCACCCATGAGCACGGAGAACATCTCGTCGGCGGCAGCCGCGTCGTCGAGGGTCACCTGCAACAGGATCCGGTGCTCCGGGTTCATCGTGGTGTCCCACAGCTCTTGGTAGTCCATCTCGCCGAGGCCCTTGTAGCGCTGGATGCCGGCGTCCTTGGGCAGGCGGTGACCGGCCGACATACCGCGTTGCACCAGAGCGTCGCGCTCGCGGTCGCTGTAGGCGAACTCGTGCGGCGCGTTGCTCCACTTCAGCCGGTAGAGCGGTGGCTGGGCGAGGTAGACGTAGCCCGCCTCGATCAGCGGCCGCATGAACCGGAAGAGCAGCGTCAGCAAGAGGGTTCGGATGTGCATGCCGTCGACGTCGGCGTCGGCCATGATCACGATCTTGTGGTAGCGCGCCTTGGTGATGTCGAAGTCCTCACCGATGCCCGTGCCGAAACCCGAGATGAGCGCCTGGACCTCGTTGTTGGCGAGGATCTTGTCGATCCGCGCCTTTTCGACGTTGAGGATCTTGCCGCGGATCGGCAGGATCGCCTGGTTGTGCGGGTTGCGACCGCGCACCGCCGAGCCGCCGGCGGAGTCGCCCTCGACGATGAAGACCTCGGAGATGGTCGGGTCGTTGCTCTGGCAGTCACGCAGCTTGCCGGGCAGGCCGCCGGTCTCGAGCAGGCCCTTGCGTCGGGTCGCCTCGCGCGCCTTGCGGGCAGCGAGCCGGGCAGCGGCGGCCTGGATCGCCTTGCGCACGATCTCCTTGCCCTCGCCGGGGTGGGCCTCGAGCCAGTGCCCGAACTCGTCGGTCACGGCGCGCTGGACGAAGCCCTTGACCTCGGAGTTGCCGAGCTTGGTCTTGGTCTGACCCTCGAACTGGGGCTCACCGAGCTTGACCGAGATGACCGCGGTCAGGCCCTCGCGGACGTCGTCACCGGTGAGGTTGTCGTCCTTGTCCTTGAGCAGGTTCTGCCGGCGGGCGAAGTCGTTGACCAGCTTGGTCAGCGCCGCGCGGAAGCCTTCCTCGTGGGTGCCGCCCTCGTGGGTGTTGATCGTGTTGGCGTAGGTGTGGATCGACTCGGAGTAGGCCGAGGTCCACTGCATCGCGATCTCGAGCGACATGACCCGCTCGGTGTCCTCGGTCTCGAAGTCGATGATCTCCGCGTTGACGGCCTCGCTGCGCTTGGAGGAGTTGAGGTGCTTGACGTAGTCGACCAGCCCCTCGTCATACCGGTAGGACACGGTGCGCGGCTTGTCGGGCGTGGACTCCTCGGCCTCGTCCACGTCCTCCTCGAGAGCGTCCGGGTCGTCGGCGACCGGCGCCGCGACCGGGCGCTCGTCGGTCAGCGTGATGGTCAGGCCCTTGTTGAGGAACGCGTACTGCTGGAAGCGCGACCGCAGCGTCTCGAAGTCGTAGGTCGTGGTCTCGAAGATCTCCGGGCTGGCCCAGAAGGTGATCGTGGTGCCGGTCTCGCCAGGGTCGTCGAGCTCACCGCGGTCCTGCAGGGGCGCGGTCGGCACCCCGAGCTCGAAGTCCATGGTGAACCGGTGGCCCTTCTGCCGGATCTCGGCCTCGAGCCGACTGGACAGCGCGTTGACCACCGAGGACCCGACGCCGTGCAGGCCGCCGGAGACCTTGTAGCCGCCACCGCCGAACTTGCCGCCCGCGTGCAACTGGGTGAGCACGAGCTCGACCGCGGAGACCTTCTCGATCGGGTGGATGTCGGTGGGGATGCCGCGGCCGTTGTCGCGCACCCGCACGCCGCCGTCGGCGAGCAGCGTGATGTCGACGTGATCGGCATACCCGGCCAGCGCCTCGTCCACGGAGTTGTCGACGATCTCGGTCACCAGGTGGTGCAGGCCACGCTCGCCGGTGGACCCGATGTACATGCCCGGTCGCTTGCGGACCGCCTCGAGGCCCTCGAGCACCTGGATCGCGTTGGCGTCATAGGCCGGCGCGCTGGCGAGGCTGCCGGTCTGGGCCTCCCGCGTCACCTCGTGCGCCGGGGTCTGCGGGATCTCGTCCGCACCTTCGGTCTGGTCCCCCGTCCCCCCGACGGGCGGGGTCACCGACAGGTCGGGGGTTTCTGCGTGCTCAAAGTTGTCGTCAGGGCTGACCTCGGACACGGTGCTCCTTTGGCGTTGCGGCGCGTCTCACGGCGGATCGCGGACACGGAGAACGGCCTGTGTCGAACGCGCCGGACACCCGGGAGGGGCACGCACGCGGCGCGGCGGCAAGGCCGTCTGTACTCCTCCATCCTACCGCCCCAGGCAATGGGAACCGGTCACTGGAGGCCCGGAAACGGCAAAATCCGGCACGATCCGGGGTAGTCCTGTGTCCCGACACACGAGACGGGGCGCGAGCGCGCCATACCGCCGTTCAGCCGTAGGTGTCTCGCGGCCCGGGACCGGGCGTCCGCCGGGGGCCGCGCTTCCACGACGGAGCGCTCGGCCCGTGCACCCGCAGCTCGGTCACGACGCCCTCACCGGCCTCCTGCTCGATCCGGCCCATCAGGGTCGCCGACATCAGCCGCAGGTTGGTCGCCCAGGCGGTCGAGTCGCAGCGCACCGTGAGTATGCCGTCCTCGAAGGTCACCGGCGCGCAGTGCGCCGCGACGTCGGCCCCGACGATCGAGGGCCAGCGGCCCATGACCGAGCCGGCCGCCACGTCGGCGTTCCAGCCGCGGTCGAGCAGCAGCCGGTCGAGCTGGTCGCCGAGCA
>NZ_VOHR01000248.1 GCF_009192725.1 Segeticoccus rhizosphaerae
CCTTCGCCACGGCGCTGCAGCGGTGGCCCCGCTCCGGCGTACCCGACGAGCCGGCCGCGTGGCTCGTCACGGTGGCGCGGCACCGGCTGCTCGACCGGCTGCGGCGGGACAAGGTGGGTGCGGAGAAGCAGGTTGCCGCGAAGGTCTTCGAGGGAGCGGGAGCCGCGCCCGCGGAGCCCGACGAGCACTCCCAGCTGGGCGAGATCGGCGACGAGCGGCTCAGCCTCATCTTCACCTGCTGTCACCCTGCCCTGTCCCTTGAGGCACGAGTCGCGTTGACGCTGCAGGCCGTCGGTGGCCTGACCGCAGCACAGATCGCGCACGCCTTCCTGCTGCCGACGGCCACCATGGCCCAGCGCCTGGTGCGGGCCAAGCGGAAGATCCGCGACGCCAACATCGTCTTCACGGTGCCGGCCGACGACGCGCTCGAGCCGCGGCTGGACGCGGTCCTCGCGGTGGTCTACCTCGTCTTCAACGAGGGCTACACCTCGAGCGCGCCCGGGCCCTTCGTCCGCGCCGACCTGTGCCGCGAGGCGCTGCGGATCGGCTCGCTGCTCGCGACGCTGCTGCCGACCGAGCCGGAGGTCCTCGGGCTCGGCGCCATGATGCTGCTCCACGACGCGCGCAGGGGCACCCGGACCGACGAGGCGGGTGGGATCGTGCGGCTGGCCGACCAGGACCGGAGTCGCTGGGACGCCGGGCGGGTCGCCGAGGCGCTCCGGCTGCTCGACCGGGCGCAGCGGCTGGGCGGTGACGGGCCCTACCTGGTGCAGGCCCAGATCGCGGCGACCCACATGGCGGCCCCCTCCGCCACCGAGGTCGACTGGGAGCGCATCGCCGCCCTGTATGCCGAGTTGTCGCGGCAGTCGCCGTCTCCTGTCGTCTCGCTCAACCACGCGGTGGCCGTCGCGGAGACGGGCCGGGTCTCGGACGCGCTCGACCTGGTCGACGCGATCGGTGACCTGCCGGACTACCACCTGCTGTCGGCGACCCGCGCCGAGTTGCTCGCGCGGCTGGGACGCACGAAGGAGGCTGACACGGCATACGGCCGGGCTCTCGAACAGGTGCGCAACCCGGCCGAGCGGGCCCACCTGCTCCGTCGACGTTCGTCCCTGGGCCAACCTGCTGACAGGAATTCGTGAGGGGTGTGTCGAGTTCGGTCCGTCCCGTTCGTCAACAGGACGTCCACAGTCCATCCTCACCAGGAGACCACCATGAGCGCTCAGCTCGTGCACTTCGAGATTCCCACGCCTGACCTGTCCAAGGCACAGGCCTTCTACACCAAGCTCTTCGACTGGCAGCTCGAGCCGTTCGGCGAGTCCTACCAGTTCATCCCCGGCCAGCCGTCCGGCGGCATCCTCGCCAGCGAGGGGGCCGCGGCCGGCGCACCACTTGCCGTCTACTTCGGTGTCGACGACATCGAGGCGGCCGTCGCGCAGGTCGAGTCGCTCGGCGGCCAGGCGGAACCGGTCCGTGACATGCCCGGCATCGGCAAGGACGCGGTGTGCCAGGACGACCAGGGCACGACGTTCCGGTTGTTCCAGGCGGCGACCGGCGGCACGACCTGACGAACTCCCACCACACCAGCACGTGACGAAGGAGGAGACATGCAATACTTGATGCTGCTCTACCAGAGCGGGCAACGAGCCGACCCCGCGAGCCCGGAGAGCGAGAAGGTGCGGTCCGCCATGCGGGCCTACCTCGACGACCTGGAGCGCACGGGCGTCCTGCGCGCGGCGGCTCCGCTGCAGCCACCCGAGACGGCGACGACCGTGCGCGAGCGCGACGGCCAGCGGCTGCTGGTCGACGGGCCCTTCATGGAGACGAAGGAGTGGCTGGCCGGCTACTTCCTCGTCGACTGCCCCGACCTGGACACCGCGCTCGCGCTCGCGGCCGAGTGCCCGGGATGCGCAGGACCGGGCGGTGTCGAGGTGCGGCCGCTGGCCACCGTGCCAGAGTCGGCGCCGGCGGGAGGTGTCGGCGGTGCGGCTTGAGCCGCTCACGCTGTCGCTGCTCCTGCTCGCCGACCCGCAGCCAGACCTGACCGGTGAAGAGAAGGCGCGTCTGCAGGACGAGCACATGGGATACCTCGCGAGCCTGTTCGACGGAGGCGAGCTCCTGGCGGCAGGTCCGGTCCAAGACGTGCCGCCGGGACGGCTCGTGGGGTTCTCGATCTACCGGTGTCCGCCGGAGCGTGCTACCGAGCTCGGTGACCGGGACCCGGCCGTCCAGCGCGGCAAGTACGTCCACGAGGTCCACCAGTGGCTGGTGCCCGAAGGCGTGCTCGCCCCCGGTATGGGACGGCTGCCTCGGTCGGCCACCGAGGTCGGCGTCTGATCCGGGGCAAGCCCCGCTTGATGCTGGGAGATGGCGTCATCGGTGACGCCCTCTTCCAGCAACTTCGCGAGGAAGTGGGTCAGCGGCGGCCGACGAACCAGCGGCGGATCGCCTCGATCCGCGCACCGACCTGCTCACTGGTGGCCTGGTCGAGGGCCGGTCCGCCACAGTGCCGCCGCAGGTCGGAATGGACCACCGCGTGCGGCGCGCCGCTCTTGCGGGCGTAGGCGGAGACGAGCTTGTTGAGCTCCTTGCGCTGGGCCGCGAGCGCCCGGTGCGCCGACACCGGGGCCGAGGCCTCCTTCGCGCGGCGGCTTGGCTTCTGGCGGGCCTGCCGCTGGCGCAGCACCGTGGCGACCTGGTCGGGCTCGAGCAGACCGGGCAGGCCGAGGTATTCCTGCTCGTCGGGGCTGCCGACGTCGGCGTTGAGGCCGAACTGCTGGGCGTCGAAGAGCACGTGGTCGAACTCGGCGTCGGACTCGAGCGCCTCGAACGACAACTGGTCCGCGTCGGCCTCCGTTTTGGTGGCGTTGGCGTCCGCGACCAGTCCCTCCTCGGGGGCCCACATCGACTCCTCCCCCGGCTTCTTGGGCCGGTCGAGGGCGTGGTCGCGCTCGTCCTCCAGGTGGGCGGCGTGCTCGAGGAGGGTGGCCACGCTCGGCAGGAAGACCGAGGCGGTCTCGCCCCGACGGCGAGCGCGCACGAACCGCCCCACCGCCTGGGCGAAGAACAACGGTGTGGAGGTCGAGGTGGCGTAGACGCCGACGCACAGGCGAGGGACGTCCACGCCCTCGGAGACCATCCGCACCGCCACCATCCAGCGCTGCTCGCCCTCGGCGAACTCCTCGATCCGGCGGGAGGACCCCGAGTCGTCGGACAGCACGACGGTCGGCTTCTGGCCTGTGACCGACTCGAGCACGCGGGCATACGCACGGGCATTGGTCTGATCGGAGGCGATGACCAGGCCCCCCGCATCCGGCACGCCACGACGCACCTCGGTGAGCCGCTTGTCGGCCGCCCGCAGCACCGACGGGATCCACTCTCCGCTCGGGTCCAGAGCCGTGCGCCACGCATGGGCGGTGGCGTCCTTGGTCAGCGGCTCGCCGAGTCGCGCGGCGATCTCGTCACCGGCCCGGGTGCGCCAGCGCATGGCACCGCCGTAGGCCAGGAACAGCACTGGGCGCACCACCCCGTCGCGCAATGCTTCCGCGTAGCCGTAGGCGTAGTCGCTGGCAGAGCGGCGTATGCCGTCGCCGTCCTCCTCGTAGCGGACGAAGGGGATCGGGCTGGTGTCGGAGCGGAACGGCGTGCCGGTGAGCGCGAGCCGTCGCGTCGCGGGCTCGAAGGCTTCGCGGATGGCGTCACCCCACGACAGGTTGTCGCCGCCGTGGTGCACCTCGTCGAGGATGACCAGCGTCGGAGCGGCCTCGGTGCGCGCCCGGTGCAGCAGCGGCTTGCTCGCGACCCCCGCGTAGGTCACCGCCACCCCGTCGAACTCGGCGTTGTGGCGGCCCTGGGCGTTGGTGAACCTCGGGTCGATGCGGATGCCCACGCGTGCTGCCGCGTCGGCCCACTGGGTCTTGAGGTGGTCGGTCGGCGCGACGATGGTCACCCGGCGCACGATCCCCCGGCCGAGCAACTCGGTCGCGAGCCGCAACGCGTAGGTCGTCTTGCCCGCACCGGGTGTGGCGACGGCCAGAAAGTCCCGCGGCAACGTGTCGAGGTACTGCGCCACGGCCTCGGCCTGCCAGGCCCGCAACTTGTCCGCCGTGCCCCATGCCGCTCGCTCCGGGAAGGCTGGTGACAGGTGCGATGCGGCAGACGTACTCATGTTGCCCCGAGCCTAACGGACGGCCCACGCCGCCCCGACCGCTACCTCAGTCGTCGCCACCGTCCAGAGCCGATGGTCCGGCTCCCGCGACGACCTCCGGGCCTCGCTGCGCTCGATCCTCAGTCGTCGCCGCCGTCCAGAGCCGATGGTCCGGCTCCCGCGACGACCTCCGGGCCTCGCTGCGCTCGATCCTCAGTCATCGCCGCCGTCTTGCGGAGCGCGCAGCCCGTCATAGATCTCCTTGCAGATCGGGCAGACCGGGAACTTCTGCGGATCCCGGCCCGGGACCCAGACCTTGCCGCACAGCGCCACCACCGGCTCGCCGGAGAGGGCACTCTCGAGGATCTTCTCCTTGCGCACGTAGTGCGAGAACCGCTCGTGGTCCCCGGGCTCCTGCAGCTGCTCCTCGACCTGCTCGCGTTCGAGCACCGCCGTCCTCGTGCTCGGCATGGACGGCTCCGGGTCGAGCTGCGGGGCGTGTGGGTCGTCCAGGGGCGTCTGCGAGTCAGTCATGGGCCCATTCTAGGAGAAGGGGGGCGGATGCCACCTCACGCAGCGCAGCGGCAGTCAGTTCATCGAAGGGTCGTCGGGGAAGCTCGCCACCAGGGCCAGGTTGCCACGCTGGCGCTGCAGCACCTCACGCCAGAGCACCTCGGGCTGCGCGCTGAACGCGTCGCGGGCCTCGGCGTCCACGACATACCAACCGCCTTCACGCACCTCTCGCTCCAGCTGCCCCGCCGACCATCCCGAGTAGCCCGCGAAGATCCGCAGCCCCGCGATCTCCGGCACGACGACCAGCGGCGGCACGTCGAGGTCGACCAGGCCGATCCCGCCGAAGAGCAGCCGCACGCCCATCGGCTCGTCCACCGACCCGGGCACGGTGACCAGGCCGAGGGCCGAGTCGAGCCCGACGGGGCCGCCCTGAAACAGGGTCGCCGGCTTGGTCACGTGCTCCTCCCACCCCGGCAGGACGGCGTCGACGGCGGCCTCGATCGGCCGGTTCAGCACCACACCGTGCGCGCCCTCCTCGTCGTGGTGCAGCACCAGGACGACGCTGCGCCGGAAGACCTCACCTCCGGTCTCCGGCGTCGCGACGAGCAGCTGCCCGGTCAGGAACGTCTGGTCCACAACGACATTGTCGCGCGCCTCGGTGTCAACCGCCCGACAGGGAGCCAGGACCCTCGTGAAAAGTGGTTGTCAGGTCAGACAGCCCGCTGTCGCAGACCTCACGATCATTCACCCACGGCCGTCGGGCGACCGGGGAAGCTCACCGCGCGTGAAGCGCACGACAAGGGCCGGTATGACGGGTGCTCACCACTCGTCATACCGGCCCTTGTCGTCGGTCTTGCTCGTCAGTCTCGCGGTGCGCGCGACCGCGCGCCACGGCCCTGCGGACGAGGTCCGCGGCCTTGCGGCCGGCCGCCGGGGCGGCCACGGT
>NZ_VOHR01000249.1 GCF_009192725.1 Segeticoccus rhizosphaerae
CGCGGTGCAGCACCGCCCGGCTCGGGGACACCGCCAGACCGTCGCCGGCCGTCTCGGCGGTGCCGTCCACGATCAGGGAGTAGCCTCCCGGCACGCGGGGCGGCCAGGCCAGCGTGACGGCGGGCCGCTCACCGGCATTCGACAGGGTGCGCCGCCCGAGCCCGTCGATCTCGACCTTGTCACCACGAACGACAGGGCTGACCGCGACGACGTGCGCGGTCGACCCCTCGGTGATCGTGACCAGGTAGGCATAGTCGAAGGCGCGCAGCGTCTCGCCGAGGACGGCGAGATCGACAGGGATGCTCATGACCTCCACCCTAGGTCGCGCGCCGACGGCGGCAAAGGTCAGCGGCGAGAGGTCTTGGGGGCGACGAGTCTCGTGCCGTTCCAGTCGGCGCCGGCCCCGACACTCCCGGAGGCGTGCAGTCCGGCGGTGAGCGCGGCCTCCTCGATGTCGCTCGCGTCGACATGGTTGTCGCGGCCGACCTTGGGTGTCAGCAGCACCACGAACCCACCCTCGACCAGCCCGGTCAGTGCGTCCACGACGTCGTCGATGAGGTCACCGTCGCCGTCCCGCCACCACAGGACCACGGCATCGGCGACCCCGTCGTAGTCCTCGTCCTCGAGCTCGGAACCGATCACGTCCTCGATCCCGAGTCGCAGGTCCTCGGCCACGTCCTCGTCGTAGCCGAACTCCTGCACGATCTGTCCTGCGGCAAAGCCCAGCTTCTCCGCCGAGCTCTTCGCCGACGCCGCTTGCGCGGTCGCAACCACGTGTTGTTCCCTTCCAGAGGCCGGCCGAGGAGCTCCCCCGCCGGCACGAGCGTGTTGTCAAGGCGTAGTCCACTAGGTCTGGCCCGATGTTGCAAGCAGTCTGCTCGAACTGGGCCACCGACCCCACCGCACCGGCTCCTCTAGAGTGGCCGAATGGGCCGAGTGACGACACGCGTACCGGCGAGACGGGTCGACCTGAGCGACCCGGGCGCGCCGGCGGTCGTCGGCCGTCCCGACACGCTGACCGTGGAGGAGCCCCTGGAGGTCCGCGCGGGCGGGGTCTCGATCGCGGTGACGATGCGCACGCCTGGCGACGACTTCGACCTGGCCCTCGGATTCCTGCTCAGCGAAGGCCTGATCAACGCCGCCGAGGACGTCACCCAGCTGATGCACTGCCTGGACGAGGACGAGTCGGGTCGCCCCACCTACAACGTCGTCGACGCCACCCTGGCGCCCGGCGTCCCCGTGCCGGAGCCCAGCTCGGCCCGCGCCCTGGTCACCAGCAGCTCCTGCGGCCTTTGTGGCAAGCGCACCATCGACGAGGTCCGCACCCGCAGCCGGTATGCCGTCCGCGAGGATCGCACGCGTCTGGCGGCCGGCCTGCTGGTCGCCTTCCCGGAGGCGTTGCGTGCTCGGCAGAAGGTCTTCGATCGCACCGGCGGGCTGCACGCCGCCGGGCTGTTCACGGCCGACGGCGAGCTCGTGTGCGTGCGGGAGGACGTCGGTCGGCACAACGCGGTCGACAAGGTGATCGGCTGGGCGGTCCGGGAGGGCCGCCTCCCCCTGACCGGGCACGTCCTGCAGGTCAGCGGCCGGGCGAGCTTCGAGCTCACCCAGAAGGCTCTGATGGCGGGCATCCCCGTCCTGTCGTCGGTCTCCGCCCCCTCGAGCCTGGCCGTCGAGCTCGCGCAGGAGTCGGGCATGACCCTGGCCGGCTTCGTGCGCGACCCACGGCTGACGCTCTACGCCGGCGAGGCGAGGATCGTCATACCGGCCGGTAACCCTGCCCGACTATGAACCGCGAGCCCTTCGGGTAGAGGATGGAGGCCGCGTCGCCCAACGGCGGCGCTCGTCTGAGCGAAAGGACTCCCGTGGTGTCACGTGACCAGGCCGGCCCCATCCTCAACGGCATCCCGAGCCAGCTGCCGGACATCGACCCCGAGGAGACCGACGAGTGGCTGGAGTCGCTCGACGGCGTCATCGACGAGGGCGGCCGCACCCGCGCGCGCTACGTCATGCTCAAGCTGCTCGAGCGTGCCCGCCAGCGGCACGTCGGGGTCCCGTCGCTCACCACGACGGACTACATCAACACCATCGGTCCCGAGTCTGAGCCCTGGTTCCCCGGTGACGAGGACGTGGAGCGCACCTACCGCGCCTGGATGCGTTGGAACGCCGCCGTCATGGTCCACCGCGCGCAGCGGCCCGGCGTCGGTGTGGGCGGGCACATCTCCACCTACGCGTCGGCGGCCACCCTCTACGAGGTCGGCTTCAACCACTTCTTCCGGGGGCGCGACCACGAGGGTGGCGGCGACCAGGTCTACATCCAGGGCCACGCCTCACCCGGGATCTACGCACGGGCCTACCTGGAGGGACGGCTGACCGAGCAGCAGCTCGACGGGTTCCGCCAGGAGCACTCGCACGTCGTCGACGGCAAGCCGCTGGCACTGCCGTCCTATCCCCACCCGCGCAACATGCCGGGCTTCTGGGAGTTCCCGACCGTGTCGATGGGCCTCGGCCCGATGAACGCCATCTTCCAGGCGCAGTTCAACAAGTACCTGCACCACCGCGGCATCAAGGACACGTCGCAGCAGCACGTGTGGGCGTTCCTCGGCGACGGCGAGATGGACGAGCCCGAGTCGCGCGGGCTGCTGCACGTCGCCGCCAACGACGAGCTGGACAACCTGACCTTCGTGATCAACTGCAACCTGCAGCGGCTGGACGGCCCGGTGCGCGGCAACGGCAAGATCATCCAGGAGCTCGAGGCCTACTTCCGCGGCGCCGGGTGGAACGTCATCAAGGTCATCTGGGGCCGCGGCTGGGACCCGTTGCTCGCGGCCGACCGCGACGGCGCCCTGGTGCACATCATGAACCAGACGAGCGACGGCGACTACCAGACCTTCCGCGCCAACGACGGCGCCTACGTGCGCTCGCAGTTCTTCGGGCGCGACCCGCGGACCAAGGAGATGGTGTCCGACTGGTCCGACGCGGACGTGTGGTGGAAGCTCAAGCGCGGCGGCCACGACTACCGGAAGGTCTATGCGGCCTACAAGGCGGCGATGGAGCACACCGGTCAGCCGACGGTGATCCTGGCCAAGACCATCAAGGGTTACAGCCTCGGCAGCCACTTCGCCGGCCGCAACGCCACGCACCAGATGAAGAAGATGACGCTGGACGACCTCAAGGGCTTCCGCGACTCCCTGCGCATCCCGATCTCCGACGAGCAGCTGGAGAAGGACCCCTACCTGCCGCCCTACTACCACCCCGGCATGGACGACCCGGCCATCGAGTACATGATGGACCGGCGCCGGAATCTCGGCGGCTTCGTGCCCGACCGGCGGACCAAGGCCGAGCAGCTGCAGCTGCCGGACCACAAGGCCTACGCGCTGGCCAAGAAGGGCTCGGGCAAGCAGGAGATCGCCACGACGATGGCGTTCGTGCGGATCCTGCGGGAGATGATGCGCGACAAGGAGTTCGGCCGCCACGTCGTGCCGATCATCCCGGACGAGGCCCGGACGTTCGGCATGGACTCGTTCTTCCCGACGGCCAAGATCTACAACCCGCACGGCCAGAACTACACCTCGGTCGACGCCGACCTGATGCTCGCCTACAAGGAGTCCGAGAAGGGGCAGATCCTGCACCTCGGCATCAACGAGGAGGGCTCGGTCGCGGCCTTCACCGCAGCCGGCACGGCCTACTCCACGCACGGCATACCGATGGTGCCCGTCTACATCTTCTACTCGATGTTCGGCTTCCAACGCTCCGGCGACGCCATGTGGGCCGCGGCCGACCAGATGGCTCGAGGGTTCATGCTGGGTGCCACGGCGGGGCGCACCACGCTGACCGGTGAGGGACTGCAGCACGCCGACGGGCACAGCCTCCTGCTCGCGGCCAGCAACCCCGCGGTGGTGGCCTACGACCCGGCCTACGCCTACGAGATCGCGCACATCGTGGAGGACGGCCTGCGGCGGATGTACGGCGAGAAGCCCGAGGACATCTTCTACTACATCACCGTCTACAACGAGCCGAACGTGCAGCCACCGGAGCCGGAGGACGTCGACGGCGAAGGCATCCTCAAGGGCATGTACCGCCTCAAGCCCGGCTCCGGCGAGGGCCTCGCCCAGGACGCCCCCCGAGCCCAGCTGCTGGCCTCCGGGGTCGGTGTGCCCTGGATCCTCGAGGCGCAGGAGCTGCTCGCCAAGGACTGGGGCGTGGTCGCCGACGTCTGGTCGGTCACCTCCTGGGGCGAGCTGCGGCGTGACGGCCTGGAGTGCGACGAGCGGCAGTTCCTGCACCCCGACGAGGAACAGCGGGTGCCCTTCGTGACCCAGCAGCTGCAGGACGCCCCCGGCCCCGTCGTCGCGGTGTCCGACTGGATGCGGGCGGTGCAGGACCAGATCGCGCAGTGGGTGCCCGGCCACTTCGCCTCGCTGGGCGCCGACGGGTTCGGCTTCTCCGACACCCGACCGGCGGCGCGGCGCTACTTCCACATCGACGGCCCGTCGGTCGTGGTGCGGACGCTGCAGATGCTGGCCAGGCGCGGCGAGGTGGATGCCGCCGTGCCCGGGCAGGCGGCCGAGAAGTACCGCCTGCTCGACGTCACCGCCGGCACCTCCGGCAACGAGGGCGGCGAGTCCTAGACCCTGCGCGCTTGTTGCTGGACGGAGGCGTCACATTCACGCCCTTCCCCAGCAACAAGCGCGAGGGTGGGTGACGAGCGTGCCTCGCGCTTGTGGGCGGCATACAAATAGGCTGCGGACATGGCCATGGCCCGATCGCGCACGTCCGCGGAGACCCGACGCCGGGTGGAGCGCGGCGCCGGGGTCCTGTCGACCGAGGCGATCCGGCGGATGGAGACCGGGCACGACTGGTATCGCGCACTCTCCGCGGAGGACCGGTCGTGGGTGGGTCTGGTCGCCCAGGCCGGCATCGGAGCCTTCGTCTCCTGGTACAAGGACCCAGACGAGCACCCGCACGTCACCGGCGACGTCTTCGGCACGGCGCCCCGGGAGCTGACGCGGTCGATCAGCCTCGGCCAGACCCTCGACCTGATCCGCTCGGTCGTCGACGTCGTCGAGGACGAGGTCATCGGGCTGGCCGCGCCCGGCGACGAGCAGGACCTGCGCGAGGCGGTGCTGCGCTACTCCCGAGAGGTTGCCTTCGCCGCCGCCCAGGTCTACGCCGACGCCGCCGAGGCGAGGGGTGCCTGGGACGCACGCCTCGAGTCCCTCGTCGTCGACGCCGTGCTCCGCGGCGAAGCCGACGACTCACTCCAGTCGCGCGCCACCGCACTTGGTTGGGGAGCGGTGAACGACGTTGCGGTGGTTGCAGGTTCGGCACCCTCGGGGAGCGCGGCCGGAGTCGTGGACGCTTTGCGGCGCGCTGCCTCACGACTGCACGTGGAGGCCCTCGCCGCGGTCCAGGGCCAGCGCCTGGTCGCGATCCTGGGCAACCTGACCGAGCCCGAGCAGAGCGTGAAGGCGCTCACCGGGCACTTCGACGAGGGACCGATCGTCATCGGCCCCACCGTGCCCCACCTCTTCGCGGCCGGCCGCTCCGCCCGGGCCGCCCTGTCGGGGCTGGCATCCGCGCGGGGCTGGCCGGAGGCCCCG
>NZ_VOHR01000025.1 GCF_009192725.1 Segeticoccus rhizosphaerae
CCGAGTCGTTGGACGAGCACCTCGAGCAGGCGGCCGCCGAGCAGCAGTCCGCCACCCCGCCCCCCAGCCGGGGACCCGCGCACTGAGCCCTCCCTGCGCGTCGACGGTTGCGTCGACCGCGGCGACTTCCGGCTCGAGGTCTCGCTCCGCGTCGGCCCCGGGGAGGTGCTGGGCGTGCTGGGTCCCAACGGCGCCGGGAAGAGCACGCTGCTGCGGGCGCTCGCCGGGCTGACCGCGCTCACCAGCGGTTCGATCCACCTGGGCGACGTGGCTCTGGACGACGTGTCGGGAGAGACGTTCGTGCCGCCGCAGCGCCGGCCGGTCGGGCTGGTCTTCCAAAACTACCGGCTCTTTCCCCACCTCGACGTGCTGGACAACGTCGCCTTCGCACCGAGGTCGCAGGGCGCGAGCCGGCGCCGGTCGCGCGAGCTCGCGGGGTCCTGGCTGGAGCGCTTCTCCATCCGCGAGCTCGCGTCCCGGCGCCCGGCTCAGGTCTCCGGCGGGCAGGCGCAGCGGGTGGCCCTCGCCAGGGCGCTCGCCGGGCAGCCCCACCTGCTCCTGCTGGACGAGCCACTCGCGGCGATGGATGCCCGCACCCGGTTGGACGTCCGCACCACCCTGCGACGTCACCTCGCCGACTTCACCGGTCCCGTCGTCCTGGTCACCCATGACCCGCTCGAGGCCATGGTCATGGCCGACCGGCTGCTGGTCATCGAGCACGGCAGGGTGGTCCAGGAGGGGGCTCCTGCGCAGGTGGCCCGGCGCCCCGCCACCGACTACGTCGCGCGCCTGGTGGGCCTCAACCTGTATGCCGGCAGGTCGGACCCGGGCACCGGCACCGTTGCGCTCGACGATGGTGGGTCGCTCGTGGCGACGACCGATGCCGCCCTCGTGGGCGACCGCGTGCTGGTGGTGCTCCGCCCCTCCGCCATCACGCTGCACACGGAACAGCCGGAGCACTCCAGCTCCCGCAACGTGTGGCCCGGGACGGTCGACAGCCTCGAGCTGCTCACCGACCGGGTCCGGGTGCAGGTCGTGGGTCGGCCGTCGGCCCTGGTCGACGTGACCCCTGCCGCGGTCGCAGAGCTGCGCCTGCAGCCGGGACAGGACGTGTGGCTCACCGCCAAGGCCACCGAGGCCGAGGCCTATCCCGACGTGACCCGAGGCTGACCGCCAACCGCTGCCGTCCGGCTGGCGCGGCGGGAGCGGGCTGCATACTCGAGGGGCGCCGGGTGTCCCATGGCGGCGCCCCACGGCCAACATGCGACAGGATGGGCGGATGAGCCGCTCTCGCAGCACCCCCGAGGTCGTCGACGCCGTGGTTGTGGGCGCGGGGCACCACGGACTCGTCGCGGCCGCCACGCTCGCCGACGCGGGCTGGGACGTGGCCGTGCTCGAGGCGCGCGAGCACGTGGGGGGAGCGGTCTGGTCGGTGGACCGGGACGGCTGGGTGCTCGACGAGTTCAGCGCCTGCCACCCGCTGGCCGCCGCGTCGCCGGTCCTCACCGAGCTCGGCCTGGCGGACCACGGACTGCGCTGGTGCCGCTCGGACACGGTGCTGACCCACGTCGGCTCACCGCACGACCAGCGTGGAGCCGTGATCCACCGCACGCCTGAGGAGACCGCCGCCGCACTGGCCGAAGAACATCCCGCGGACGGGCAGGCCTGGTTGGACCTCGTTGCCCAGTGGGGTCAGCTGCGCGGTCCCCTGCTCGACACCCTGCTCACCAGGTGGCCGCCTGTCGCTCCAGGCGCACGCCTCGCGGCGGCCGTGGGCGCGCGGGACCTCGCGAGGTTCGCACGGTTCCTGCTGCTCCCGGTCACCCGGATGGGCGAGGAGCTCTTCGAGGGGGAGCGCGGACGGGCCCTACTCGCCGGCAACGCCATGCACGTGGACATCCCGGCAGACGCAGCGGGCAGTGGGGTCTTCGGCTGGCTGCTGGCCATGCTCGCGCAGGACGTCGGCTTTCCCTCACCCGAGGGCGGGACGCGCGTCCTGGCGCAGGCGCTCGCGTCGCGTGCCGAGGTGGCCGGAGCCTCCATCAGCACCAATGACGCGGTCACCGCGATCACGGTGCGCGGCGGCCGCGCGGACGTCGTCCACACGGCCGGGGGCCGCTCTCTACGTGCCAGACGGGCCGTCATCGCGGACACCAGCGCCTCGGCCCTGTATGACGGGCTGCTCACCGACCTCACGCTGCCGCGCCGGTTCCGAGACGAGCTGGACCGGTTCGTCTGGGACCTGCCGACGGTCAAGCTCAACTACCGGTTGAGGCAGACCGTGCCGTGGACGGCACGGTCTGCCCGGGACTCGGCCGTGGTGCACGTCGGCGCCGACGTCGACGGCCTGGCGCGGTGGTCGACCGACCTGTCCACCGGGCAGCAGCCGCCACAGCCGTTCGCCCTGGTCGGTCAGATGTCGACCATCGACCCCTCGCGTTCCCCGGACGGCACCGAGGCGATGTGGCTCTACACGCACCTGCCCCGCGATGTGGTCGACGACGGGAGCGCCGACGAGCTCGTGCAGCGCTCGGAGGTGATGTTGGACGCGTTCGCGCCGGGGTGGCGGGACCTGGTCATCGACCGCTGGACCCAGCGACCGTCCGACCTCGAGTCCGCCGACGCCAACCTGGTCGGGGGCGCCGTCGGCGGTGGCACGTCCCAGCTGCACCAGCAGCTCCTCTTCCGGCCGGTGACCGGTCTGGGTGGGCCCCGGACGCCCGTGGAGAACCTCTATCTGGGCAGTGCCGCCGTCCACCCCGGCGGGGGAGTGCACGGGGCGTGCGGCTACCTCGCGGCTCGGGCGGCTCTCGGCGACCACGGCTGGTGGGGACGGCCGCGTCGACGGCTCGGCCTGGCGGCACTGCACCGCCTCTATGGAGCACCCGGCGAGTGAAGCCCCGTCAGCCCATCACGCTGAAGCTGGAGTCAGGGTTGACCGGGCGCCGGCGGCTGTAGTCACCGAGGTCGGCGTACTGCCCGGTGAGGGGCAGATCCACCCGCACGGGCTCGGCGTCGTGGTCGTGGTCGTCCTCGCAGCTGCGGATGATCTCGGCCAGAAACCGACCGACGATCGGTGCGTTCTTGAACTGGTTGCCACTGGTGCCGATCGCCACGTAGAAACCAGGCAGCGCGGTGCGGTCGTAGATCGGGATCCAGTCGTCGGCGACGTCGTAGACACCAGTGACACCGTGGGGCGTGTTGGGCACCCGCAGCTCGGGCATCCGCCGCGCGGCGCGGTAGACCTGCGCCTCGTAGAGCTCCTTGGTCACGGTCGGCACGTAGGTGTCGGGGTCCTCCAGCCACTGCAACGGGTCACACGCCGGCTCGGCGCCGCCCACGAGCAGCTGGCCGCTGGGGGTTCCCCGGGAGTAGGTGCCGAGATCGAGGTCCATGACCACGGGTTGCGCGACGCCGTGGCCGTCCGGGGCGGGCACCTCGTGGACCTCCTGACGCATCGGGCGAGTCCGCACCGAGAAGTCCTCGAGGACGCCGGCGAGACCGTTGACGTGGCCGGAGTGCGGCCCGGTCACGTTCACCACGACCGGCGCGTCGATCCGCTCGCCGGAGGCGAGGTCGATCCCCGCGACCCGCCCGCCGTCACGGCGGACGGCGGTGACCTCAGCACCGAAGCGGAAGGTCGCACCGCGGCGCCGAGCCGCCGCCATCAGGTTGTGCGCGGCCAGCGTGGGATCGTCCACGAAGCCGCTGTCCGGAGTCCAGTATCCGGTCAGGTCACCGGTCGGGTCGTCCCAGAATGCCTCGTCCGCAAGGGATTTCGGCGGGTAGTGTCGGCCGGGGTCCACCTGGGGCAGCCGCCTCCTGATGGTCTCGGCGTCCCACTCCTCATAGGTGACACCGACCTGGTCGAACAGGTCCAGCACCTTGCGGCGGTCCTGCTCGGGGGAGTCGAGGTAGAGCGACCCGGTCTGGTGGAAGCGCGCCATACCGGCTTCGTCGGCACCACCGAGGTGCTCCTCCCAGCGGGCCCAGAGGTGCTTCGCCTCCCAGGCCGCCGCGACGCCCGTGCGCGTGGAGTAGTTGAAGCGGACCACGGCGGACGACGCGCTGGTGGAGCCCTGCCCGGGGCCGTGCCCACGGTCGACCACGGTCACGGCCCATCCGTCGCGGGCGAGCTCGTGGGCGACCGAGCACCCGATCACTCCCGCACCGATGACGACGACGTCTGCGGTCGGCATGCTTCCTCCAAAACCCGGGCTGTGCGCTGCGCGCCCCAGCGTAGCCCCGGCCGTCGACTGCTTCTGCGACCGTGCCCGGCTCAGGCCGTGGCGAGCCCCGCTGCCCTGGCCACGAGCTCGAACGAGCGCAGCCAGGCCTCGCGGCCAGGAGCAGAGGAGACCAGGATGAGCTCGTCGGCCTGCGCGTCCTTGGCGAACCGGTCGAGGTAGTCGCCCACCTCGTCCGCGGTGCCCACGCCGGTGTAGTGCATCATCTGCTCCGCCTGCTGGCCGGCCGGCGATGCGAGGAGCAGTTCCTCCTCGTCGGGAGTGAACGTCCGGCCCCGACCGACCAGCTGCCGGACCCGGGTGCGCTTCGCGGCCTGGTAGAGATCGTCCGCCTCGTCGGACGTCTCGGCGGCGATGACGTTGACGCCGGCGATCACATACGGCTCCTGCTGCTGTGCCGAGGGCTGGAAGTCGCGTCGGTAGAGGGTGACCGCGTCGTGCAGGGCGCCGGGCGCGAAGTGTGAAGCGAAGGAGTAGGGCAGTCCGAGCGCGGCCGCGAGCTGCGCGCCGAACAGCGAGGAGCCGAGGATGAACAGCGGCACGCCGGTGCCCTTGCCGGGCGTGGCGTCGATCCCGGGGATGCGCGACTGCCCGGTCAGGTAGCCCTGCAGCTCGAGGACGTCCTGCGGGAAGCTGTCGGCCGAGCCCGGATCACGGCGCAGCGCGCGGGCCGTCTTCTGGTCACTGCCCGGGGCGCGGCCCAGGCCCAGGTCGATCCGCCCGGGGTGCAGTGACTCCAACGTGCCGAACTGCTCGGCGATCAGCAACGGCGCGTGGTTGGGCAGCATCACCCCGCCGGCGCCCAGCCGGATCCGCTCGGTGTGCGCGGCGACGTGAGCGATGAGCACGCTGGTGGCCGAGGACGCGATGGTCGGCATGTTGTGGTGCTCGGCGTACCAGATCCGCCGGTAACCCCACTCCTCGGCGCGCTGAGCCATCTCGACGCTGGCGCGGAAGCTGTCGGCGGCCGTCTCGCCCTTGCCGATGTGGGCGAGGTCCAGGATCGACAGGGGAACGGTGGTCACGGCATACCAGCCTCTCGTCGCGGTGCGTTGGGTGTGAGCGGTGCCGCTCGGGCACCGTTGCTCGGTCGGTCCAACCACCCCGGGCACCGGGTTCATTCCTGCGATGCTCGCGCGTCGCCTCGGGGTTGATCCCGCCGTCGTCAGCGCTCCCTCCATCACCACCGTGGTGGACGCCTCCGGACTGATCGACCTCGTCCTCATCGCCCGGGGTCGTGCTCGGGGTGTGACGTCGCCTCGCCCGTAGCCTTGGGTGATGCACCTCGTGGGTGGCCAGGCCTTCGCGGACCGCCGCGACGCCGGGCGAGCGCTCGGCGAACGGCTGGCAACGTATGCCGTGCCCGGCGACGTGGTCGTCCTCGGGTTGCCCCGTGGTGGCGTCCCCGTGGCAGCGCAGGTCGCGACGCGGCTCGACTGCCCGCTCGACGTCCTCATCGTCCGCAAGATCGGGGCTCCCGGGCAGCGCGAGCTCGCTCTCGGCGCGGTGGCGACGGCCGCCGGTGTGCAGGTCACCGTCCGCAACCACGACCTGCTGGCCGACTTGCGGGCGACGGGTCTGCCGGACGGCGCCTTCGAACGGGTCGAGCGTCGCGAACTCGAGGAGCTGGCCCGGCGGGAGGACGCCTATCGCGAGGGACGTGCGCCGGTGTCCCTGACCGGCCGCGCTGTGATCCTCGTGGACGACGGCCTCGCCACCGGCGCCTCGATGCGGGCGGCCGTCACGGTGGTGAAACGGTTGGGCCCGTCGGCCGTCGTGGTGGCCGTGCCGGTGGGGTCCGATCAAGCCTGTGACGACCTGCGGCCGATGGTGGACGCTCTGGTGTGCCTGCGGCGGCCGCACCCGTTCCGTGCGGTGGGATACGCCTATCGCGACTTCTCGGAGACCTCGGACGATGAGGTGAGCGCGATCCTCCATTCGCCACCTCAATAAACACGGGATAGTCCGTGGTAAAACATCTATGATCGGACCCACGAGGAGGCCGATCATGGACAACACGAACAGCCAGGCCCCGCAACTGGTCGTCTACGGGGACTTCGCCGATCCGTGGAGCTACCTGGCAAGCCAGCGCATCGATGCGTTGCAGGAGGCGGGCTTAGACATCGCCTGGCGGGCGATCGAGCGGCACCCGAGGACGCCCGTGAAGGGACGACGGCTGGACGCCCAGACCCGGGCCGAGGCGGCGCGCGTCCTGGAAGAGGTGCGGGCGCAGTGCGGCCCGGACGAGTTCGTACCGGTGGACCCGCCCGACCTCGTCCCGAAGACCGAGGCGGCGGTGTCCGCCCACGCGGAGGCCGTGGGCGCCGGGGTGGCCGACCAGGTGCGCCGCCGGCTGTTCGCGGCGTACTGGGAGGACGGTGTCAACATCGGTGACCCGGAGGTCCTGCGGACCCTGCTGGCCGGCGACTTCATCCGGGGTCATGCGACCTCCGACCCGGTGCGGCGCTTCGGGTATGCCGTGGCGATGACCCGGGCACCGATCACGACGGCCGCGTGGCGCCGGATCAAGCAGTCCAGGGAGCGGTGGTCCAGCCTGCACCAGGCCGAGCTGCCGACCGTGGTCGAGGGCGGCGTCGCCTCCTCGGGACAGCGGGCCTGCGAGTACCTCGGCGTCCGCGTCGCCCGGCACCGGCGCAGCCCCGCTGCCCCTTCGTGGCTGGTCGCCCGCGACATCCGGGTTCCCGTCGGCGCGGTGCATCCTCCGGCCACCTGGCTCACCCAGGTCGGCGACCCGTGGCAGCGGGAGAGCCGGCTGTCCAGCGCCTGACTCCCGGCGCCTGACTCACAGCGCCTGACTCCCAGGGCCTGGCTCTCGGTGCCGGGTGGCGCTCGTGTCGCCGGTCCCGATCTGGCAGAGTCGGATCATGAGCACTGGTGAGATTCGGGTCTGGGTCAATGGCGAGCGGGTCGACGACAAGCCGTCGATCCCGGCTCTGGACCACGGGGTGTCCGTGGGTGACGGGGTCTTCGAGACGGCCAAGGTGGTGGACGGCGCACCCTTCGCGCTCGACCGACACCACGCGAGGATGGATCGGTCACTGGCTGGGCTCGGTCTGCCCGCCGCCGACCGCGACCGCCTCGCCGAGGGCATCTCGGCGGTGCTCGAGGGCAACCCGATCGCCTTCGGGCGGCTTCGCTACAGCGTGACCGGTGGCGCCGGCCCGCTCGGCTCGGACCGCCAGGACAGTCCGATGACCTACATCGTCACGGCCGCGCCGCAGTCGCCGACGCCGGCGACCGGCAAACTGGTCGTCGTGCCCTGGACCCGCAACGAACGGGCCGCGACGGCGGGGCTGAAGACCACGTCATACGCCGACAACGTCGTGGCCCTGGCCTACGCCAAGGAGCGGGAGGGCTTGGAGGCGATCTTCGCCAACACCCGGGGCGAGCTGTGCGAGTGCACCGGGTCCAACGTCTTCGTCGTGCAGAACGGCCAGATCCTCACCCCACCGCTGGACGCGGGTCCGCTGGCCGGCATCACCCGCGAGCTGGTTATCGAGTGGTGCCGGGAGGACGGCCTGACCGTGCTCGAGCAGACGCTGCCCCTGGCCGCGCTGCACGAGTCCGACGAGGTCTTCATCACCTCCTCCACCAAGGACGTGCTGGGCGTGCACGCCGTCGACGACCACGAGCTGTCAGCGCCCGGCCCGGTCACCCAGCGCGCCGCCGCGGTCTTCGCCCGACGAAGTTCGGAGACGCCCAACCCATGAGTCACGACCATGCGCCGCCGCCGGATGACACGCGGGACCGCTACGGCGACCCCGACGTCACCGTCGATGCGCACGAGGACGACTGGGCGTGGCGGCGCCGGATCCGGGCCAATCCCCACACCCACCGCATCTACCGCATCCTGGTTGGTGTCCTCGGGCTGGTCGTGGTCAGCGGCGGGGCCGTCATGGTCCCCTTTCCCGGTCCCGGGTGGCTGGTCGTCTTCATCGGGGTCGGCATCTGGGCGTCGGAGTTCGAGTGGGCCGCCCGCCTGCTGGACTTCGGCAAGCGCACGCTGAAGGCGTGGAACGCGTGGCTGCAGATCCAGCCGCGGTGGATGCAGGCGGTTGTCCTGCTCCTCACCCTCGCCGCGGTCGCGATGATCTTCTGGGGGCTCTTCCTCATCTCTGGCGTGCCCGGCATCCTCCCCGACTTCGCCGAGCACCGGCTGCACGCCGTGCCGGGCCTGTGACGCGCGACCCGATTAGGGCGCGGAGCGGGGCAGCGGCTATTCTCCTGTCTCGCAGCACGGACGTGTAGCTCAGTTGGTTAGAGCGTTCGCTTCACACGCGAGAGGCCAGGGGTTCGAGTCCCTTCACGTCCACCACACCAAAGCCGTCGGGGTCGGTGCACGAGTGTCGAGGGGCCCGCACGGTCAGTGGTTGAGGGGCTGGTTGAGACCAACTAGTCACTTCTAGCCATGGCTACGGCTGTTGAGGGGGCATAGGTTCGGGAGGGGTGGAGGAGCCGGTGCGTCTGCGGGCTGGATCAGGTGGACACGTGGCACGTGTGCGAGAAAGCGTCAGCTGTCGCCTGTGGTGCTCGTAGTGCTGAGTGGGGTAGTGGTAGATCTCGAGGAGCGTCATGTGGTCCCTGAAGTAGGGATCCCAGCCGACCGGGAAGTGCATACCCCCGCTCAGCGCCTCGGCCGACTGTCGGCGAAGGGAAGCCTGCAGGTTGCTGACTACCCGGTCCATGACCCGCTCCATCCGCGCGTGTCCGAGGACGCGCGGGCCGCCGAGGGAGCCGACGTAGTTGATCACGTGGAATGGACGGGTCCCAGCGTTCAGCAGCGCGGCAAATCGTCTGGAAGCCCCGTCAGGTAGTTGGGCGAACATCCGGACCAGGTAGCGGAGGTTCGCCACGAGCAAGTAGCCGAACAGCATGTGGAAGAGCAGTTGCTCGTTGTTCCACCTGGTGCCGTCACTGGGTTGGCGCAGCTCGGCCACGGTCGCGGTGTCCAGCAGGGTGCGGAAGTCGGCACGAATGCGGTCCAGCTCCGTGTAGACGTCATTCGGGTCCAAGGTCGCCTCCCGGTCATCGGGTCGCTGAGGTTCCACAGTAGGCCGGGGGAGGCGCTCGCGACCGCTCCGGTTGCCAGCAGCCCGACCGGTCTCTGCAGAAGGGGACGGCTGGGGCGGGGTTCGCTTCCCAGTACGCCCGAACAGGGCGGTCCTACCTGAGATCGCGAGCCAGGTACTGGACGCCGTCGACGGGCTCCGCGACATACGGTTCGATCGGGGCGTAGCCGTTCGCGTCATACAACGAGCGTGCGGCGGTCATCGTGGGCAACGTGTTGAGCACCAGTCTGCTCCAGCCGATGCTCTGGGACCGACCGGTCGCTTCGGTCAACAGGCGAAGCCCGAGTCCGGCGCCGCGGGACTGGGGCTGGACGAACAGGCGTCGCAGCTCACCAGTGTCCGGCGACAGGACCCGCACGCCGACACACCCGACCGGTGCGCCGTCACGCCGGGCGAGCAGCAAGAACCCGGGGGCGGTGTAGAACGAGCGGAGCTGGACCAGCTCCGTAGACATGTCGTCGAATCAAGCGCAGACGTCGGCGGCCGAGGCGTACCCCTCGACCGCCCGCCGGTACTCGCGGAACAGGCGCCGCACGGCCACCATGTCCTCGGCCCCGGTCACGAGCTGCACCGCGTCCATGCTGTCGACAGTACCCGTCATCGCGTGAGGGGGTGGCCGGTACTCGAGGTGCAGGATCGCGCCTCGGCTGGCAGGATCAATGCGGTGAGTGAACGGTGGTACAAGCAGGCGGTCATCTACTGCCTGGACGTGGAGACCTTCCAGGACTCCGACGGTGACGGCATCGGCGACCTGCGGGGCCTGCTCAGCCGGCTGGACTACCTTGCTCGGCTGGGGGTCACCTGTCTGTGGCTGAACCCGGTCCATCCGACCCCGAATCGCGATGATGGCTACGACGTCGCGGACTACTACGGGATCGACCCGCGCATCGGGTCGCTGGGTGACTTCGCCGAGCTGGTGCACGAGGCCGGCAACCGGGGCATTCGGATCATGATGGACCTGGTGGTCAACCACACCTCCGATGAGCACTCGTGGTTTCGCTCCGCCCGCGCAGACGCCTCCTCGTCCTACCGGGACTGGTACATCTGGTCTGACCGCGAGCCGGCGGGCAGGCGGCAGGGCATGGTCTTTCCCGGCGAACAGCAGGAGACCTGGACCTTTGACCAGGACGCCGGAGCGTGGTACTTCCACCGGTTCCACGCCTTCGAGCCGGACCTGAACTGGGCCAACCCGGCCGTGCAAGCGGAGATCAAACGCGTCATCGGGTTCTGGCTGCAGTTGGGCGTGGCCGGGTTCCGGATCGACGCCGCCCCATCGGTGATCACCCTGGAAGGGCCAGAGGACCAGACCAGCCGACAGGACTTCACGTTGCTGACCGAACTGCGCGGGCACGTCTCCTGGCTGGCCGGGGACGCGGTGCTGCTCGCCGAAGCCAACGTCGGCCTGGACCAGCTGCCGGAGTACTTCAGTGGCCCGGGGGGCTCCGGCGACCGGCTGCACATGCTGTTCGACTTCCGCCTCAACAGCCATCTGATGCTGGCCCTCGCCCGGGGCGAGGCCGAGCCGGTCATCGAGACCCTGCGCTCGACCCCGCCGATCCCGGCTTGGGGGCAGTGGGCCACTTTCCTACGCAACCACGACGAGGTCGACCTGAGCGGTCTGACCGCCGAGCAGCGCCAGCAGGTGTTCGCCGTGTTCGGGCCGCAGGAGACGATGCGCATCTACGGCCGCGGAATCCGGCGCCGCCTCGCGCCGATGCTCGGCGGCCACCCGGGGCGCATCCGGATGGCCTACTCGCTGCAGTTCACCCTGCCCGGCACCCCGGTGCTGCGCTACGGCGAAGAACTCGGTATGGGCGAGGACCTGGCCCTGTCCGGCCGGACGGCCGTGCGCACCCCGATGCAATGGACCGACGAGGCCAGCGGCGGCTTCTCCACCGCAGGCCGCGACCAGCTCGTCCGTCCAGTGATCCGTGGCGGCGAGTACGGCTGCGAGACCGTCAACGTCCTCGACCAGCGCCGTGACCGGAGCTCGCTGCTCAGCTGGTTCGAGACGATGATCCGCACAATGCGAGAGTCGCCGGAGGTCGGCACCGGCACGTGCACCCTCATTGACGTCCCCTTGCCGCCCCACGTACTGGCACACCGGTGCGACGGCCCGACCGGGTCGATGTTGTTCCTGCACAACCTCGCCGACAGCCCCGCGACCTGCGACCTCGCAGCACCGTCAGGAGCCGGCGACACCGTCGTTGAGGTCTTTGCCGACCAGGACTACCCCCCACCAGACGTCGGCCTGCACGAGCTCGAGCTTGCCGGATATGGATACCGCTGGCTGCGCCTCGACCGGCAGACCGGCTCCGCATGACCGCACCACCAAACCTCGGCGTCGCCACACCAACCACCCTCGCCGGCCCGTTGTCGCGCATGAGCGAAGGGTGAGGCGCGACGTGCGGTGAGGGGCGGTCGAGGGCTGCCGTTACGGATCGGCGCCACGGGGTAGTCAGAGCCCATGTCTGCTGTCAGGAAGAAGCCATCCGCCGCGAAGAAGACGTCGACACCGCAGGGCCGCCAGAGTGGCAAGGGTGCTGTGACCGTGCCCGGGGCACCGGGGAGCGAGCCGGCAGCGGTCGAGGAGCCGACGACGCCACACGAGCCGTTGCCGCCCAAGGCAGACCAGGCGGCCCCTGAGATCGTCTCCGCCACCGGCCAGCACGTGGACGCGCCCGAGGACGCCCGGGCGCAGTCGGGGGCATACCTCACGACGGCGCAAGGCGTGCGGCTGCGCGACACCGACCACTCGCTCAAGGCGGGCTCGCGCGGGCCGACACTGCTGCAGGATCACCATCTGCGCGAGAAGATCACCCACTTCGACCACGAGCGGATCCCGGAGCGAGTGGTCCACGCCCGGGGTACCGGCGCCCACGGCATCTTCCAGTCCTACGGCTCGGCGGCGAAGGTCACCCAGGCGGGCTTCCTGGCCAAGGACGTCGAGACCCCTGTCTTCGTCCGCTTCTCCACGGTCGTGGGCAGCAGGGGATCGGCGGA
Organism: Segeticoccus rhizosphaerae; assembly: GCF_009192725.1. GTDB lineage: Bacteria > Actinomycetota > Actinomycetes > Actinomycetales > Dermatophilaceae > Segeticoccus > Segeticoccus rhizosphaerae. The sequence goes on from NZ_VOHR01000025.1 coordinate 12,341, forward strand.
CGCGGTGCGCGACACCCGCGGTTTCGCCACGAAGTTCTACACCGCCGACGGCACCTTCGACCTGGTCGGCAACAACATGCCCGTCTTCTTCATCCAGGACGGGATCAAGTTCCCTGACATCGTCCACGCCGCCAAGCCCCACCCGGACCGGGAGATCCCGCAGGCCCAGAGCGCCCACGACACCTTCTGGGACTTCGTCTCCCTGCACACCGAGGCGCAGCACCACGTGATGTGGCAGATGTCCGACCGGGGCATCCCGCGGTCCTTCCGGATGATGGAGGGTTTCGGCATCCACACCTTCCGTCTGATCGACGACGAGGGCGCCACCACGCTGGTCAAGTTCCACTGGAAGCCTCGGCTCGGCGTGCACTCGCTGGTCTGGGAGGAGGCCCAGCTGGTCAACGGTGCCGACCCCGACTTCCACAGAAGGGACCTGTATGACGCGATCGAGGCGGGTGCGCTTCCCCAGTGGGAGCTGGGGATCCAGACCTTCCCCGACACCGAGGACCAGATGTTCGAGGGCATCGACCTGCTCGACCCGACCAAGATCGTGCCGGAGGAGGTCGCGCCCGTGCAGCCGGTGGGCCTGATGACCCTGACCGCGGGACCGCAGAACTTCTTCGCCGAGACCGAGCAGGTCGCGTTCCACCCCGGCCATCTCGTGCCCGGCATCGACGTCACCGACGACCCGCTGCTGCAGGCTCGGCTCTTCTCCTACCTGGACACCCAGATCACCAGGCTCGGTGGCCCGAACTTCGCGCAGATCCCGATCAACAGGCCGCACGCCCCGGTCAACGACATGCTGCGCGACGGGTTCCACCAGCACGCCGTGCAGCAGGGCGTGGCGCCGTATCGGCCGAACTCGCTGGACGGCGGCTGTCCGTTCGTGGCGGGGGAGGAGGTCAGTGCCTTCGTGGACGTGCCGCGGAAACTTCCCTCGTCGCGGAAGGTCCGTGAGTCGCCGCAGTCGTTCGCCGACCACCACAGCCAGGCACGGCTGTTCTGGCTGAGCATGACGCCCGTGGAGCGCGACCACATCCTCGCGGCCTACACGTTCGAGCTCGGCAAGTGCTACGAGCAGGCGGTCAAGGAGCGGCAGCTGAAGTCGTTGGCCCTGATCGACCGCGACCTGTGCGACGGCGTCGCCGCCGGGCTGGGTCTGCCCGCGCCTTCCCCGGACGAGGCCCTGCCCGAGATGGACCCCAGCCCGGCCCTGTCACAGGTGGGCTCCACCTGGCCGGTGGACGGCCGGGTGATCGGCATCGTGGCCGACGGGTCCAGCGACCTTGCCGCGGTGCGCTCGGTCTGCGGAGCGGTCCACGAGGCAGGGATGACGCCGCTGGTCATCGCACCGCACGGTGGTGCCTTGGGAGACGGCGACCAGCAGGTGGTCGTCCAGCGGTCCTTTGCCACGGCACGGTCGGTGGAGTTCGATGCGGTGCTCCTGTCCACCGCGACTGCCAAGGCGCCGGACGCGGTGGTCAGCCTGGACGCCAAGGCAGGGGCACCCGCCCCGGACGACGCGACCGACCCTCGGGTGGGCCTCTTGGTGTCCGAGTGCTACCGCCACGGCAAGGCCATCGGCGCCTGGGGCGACGGCCGCGATGCGCTGGCTCCGGTGGGCGTGGACCCGTCAAGCGCAGGCGTGGTCTGCGGAACCGACCCGACCGACGTCCTGCGAGAGGTCAGTCAGCTGCTTTCCAGCCACCGGGTGTGGGACCGCTTCACCGCGCAGACCGACTGACCACCGGGGATCGCGAGCGCCACGCCCCCGTGCAGCGGTGGATCAGCCCTCCGCCGTGGCCTCGCTGGGCCCTGGGACCACCTCCAGCAGGCCCTCGGCGGCCTGCGCGGGGTCGGTGAACTCGTCGCGCAGGAGAGTCCCGTCCGGCAGGCTCGCGCGGAAGCCGATCACGTGGTCCCCGACCACGCGACCGACCAGCCGCCCGTCGTTCCAGACCTCGTAGTGCCCCGCCCGGGGCATCGTCAGCGTCATGCTCACACCATGAGCCAGCCCCGCCACATCTGTCCGGCGGATGGCGAAGAACTGGCCGAACGGATGACCCCAGACCGAGCCATTCGGTCGGTTCAGGGTGAGCGGGTGCGACCGGCCGCCCAGTCCCGGCACCGCGCGACGGATCAGGTCGCCTCGAACGACTCGGCCGGGGCAGCCGCGGAGACACCGGGTTACGGTGGGGCATGGTCGAGGCACAGTTGGTCGACATCCGCATCTATCCCGTCAAGGACGAGCCAGGGCAACGACTCGAGTCGATCGCGATCGGGCCGGACGGGCTCGACGGCGACCGGCGCAAGAAGGCCGCCGTGCACCTGGTCAGTCTTCAGGACAGCGAGGGCGAGCACGAGATGCGGGCCAACCTGTTTGTTAGCGCGAGTCCCGAGGAGCTGTCGGACGCTGTCGGGCACGACCTCCGGGTCGGGGGAGCGGTGCTCAGTGTGGACCGCGTGCCGTCCGGCTGTCCGGGCGTCTACGCGTCGGTGGTCAAGCCGGGCATGGTGCACACGGGTGACCGGGTGACGTCGGCACCGGCTGCGCAGCAGGACGGCTGACCGCCCACGGGCGGGGAACCGGGGCCGGCGCACGCCCCGATAGCATCGCCACGGCATACCAGCCATCGCACCGCACACCGAGGAGCCCACGTGTCTGCCGACATCACCGTGTCCATCGCCGGAGACGAGCGATCGGTCCCGGCCGGCACGACGGCGGCCGACCTCTTCGGTGACGACAGAGTGGTCGTCGTGGCCCGCGTGGATGGCCAGTTGCGCGACCTGGCTGGCCCGCTGCCTGATGGCGCCGTCGTCGAGCCCGTCACCATCGACTCCGAGGACGGGCTGAACGTGCTGCGGCACTCCACGGCGCACGTCCTCGCCCAGGCTGTGCAGCAGGTCAACCCCGAGGCCAAGCTCGGGATCGGGCCGCCGATCCGTGACGGCTTCTACTACGACTTCGACGTCGATCGGCCGTTCGATCCTGACCAGCTCAAGGCGCTGGAGAAGGTCATGCAGCGGATCATCAACGAGGGGCAGACCTTCCAGCGCCGCGAGGTCGAAGACGACGAGGCCAGGCAGGAGCTCGCCGACGAGCCCTACAAGCTGGAGCTCATCGGGCTCAAGGGTGGGTCGGCGGAGGACTCGGCCGAGGGAGCGTCGGTGGAGGTCGGCGGGTCACAGCTCACCATCTACGACAACGTCCGGCGCGACGGCGACCGCGCGTGGGGCGACCTGTGCCGGGGGCCCCACCTGCCGTCGACCAAGCTGATCGGCAACGCCTTCAAGCTGATCCGCTCCGGCGGCGCCTACTGGCGCGGTTCCGAGAAGAACCCTCAGCTGCAGCGCATCTACGGCACGGCGTGGCCGTCCAAGGCCGAGCTGAAGGCGTATGTCGAGCGGCTCGCCGAGGCGGAGCGGCGGGACCACCGCAAACTGGGAGCCGAGCTCGACCTCTACTCCTTCCCCGACGAGCTCGGTTCGGGCCTGCCGGTCTTCCACCCCAAGGGCGGAGTGATCAAGCGCGAGATGGAGGACTACGTCCGGCGCCGGCACATCGAGGAGGGCTTCGACTACGTCGGCACCCCGCACATCAGCAAGGACGGCCTGTTCCACACCTCGGGTCACCTGCCCTACTACGCCGACACGATGTTCCCAGGCATGGAGCTGGAGGGCGCGCAGTACCGCCTCAAGGCGATGAACTGCCCGATGCACAATCTCATCTTCAGCTCGCGCGGGCGTTCCTACCGGGAGCTCCCGTTGCGGTTCTTCGAGTTCGGGTCGGTATACCGCTACGAGAAGTCGGGGGTCGTGCACGGCCTGACGCGCGTCCGGGGAATGACCCAGGACGACTCGCACTCCTACGTCACCGCCGAGCAGGCGCCCGACGAGATCAAGCACCTGCTCGGGTTCGTGCTGTCGCTCCTGCGCGACTTCGGGCTCGACGACTTCTACCTGGAGCTGTCGACTCGGGAGACCGAGGGCGAGAAGGCGGCCAAGTTCATCGGCAGCAACGAACAGTGGGAGGAGGCCACCCGGATCCTCGAGCAGGCCGCGCTCGACACCGGGCTCGAGCTGGTCGCCGACCCGGGTGGCGCGGCGTTCTACGGGCCGAAGATCTCCGTGCAGGCCAAGGACGCGATCGGCCGCACCTGGCAGCTGTCGACGATTCAGTACGACTTCAACCAGCCGGCCCGTTTCGGGCTGGAGTACCAGGCCGCGGACGGCACGCGGAAACAGCCGGTGATGATCCACTCGGCGAAGTTCGGGTCGATCGAGCGCTTCATCGGTGTGCTGGTGGAGCACTACGCGGGTGCGTTCCCTCCGTGGCTCTCGCCGGTCCAGGTGCTCGGCGTCCCGGTCGCCGACGAGTTCGCCGACTACCTCCAGGACGTCCTGGGCCAGCTGCGGGCCAAGGGGATCCGGGTGGAACTGGATGCCTCGGACGACCGGTTCCCGAAGAAGATCCGCAACGCGAGCAAGTCGAAGGTGCCCTTCGTGCTGATCGCCGGCGACGAGGACCGGTCGGCCGGGGCGGTCTCCTTCCGCTATCGCGACGGGTCGCAGAAGAACGGCGTCCCGGTGGCCGAGGCGATCACCGAGATCGTCGAGGCCGTCGAGTCGCGCCAGCAGGTCTGAGCCGGAGGGCCGCCGGGCGGTTACGCTGCCCCGACACGAGGAGCCGCCTGGCTCCACGAGCGGAGGGCGAGGGGACATGGCCGGCATGACCACACGGATCATCCGCAGACGGCGCCTGGCACAGCAGACAACTGTGCCGGGCGTGGCGGTCGCCCCTGCGAGAGGTGCTGCCGAGGAGGACCTCGTCGAGCAAAAGGCGGCGGTCAGAGACCGTCCGAGCGCCGCCGGAGTGGACACCGGTGTCACGCCGGCGGTCCAGATCGCGAGCGCGTGGGCCTGGCGAGTGCTGGTGATCGCGGGTGCGGCCGCGGTCCTCGGCTGGGTGCTCCGCTACCTGTCCGAGGTCGTGGTCCCGGTGCTCGTGGCGACTCTGCTCGCCGCGCTGCTGGTGCCCGTCACCCGGGGACTGCAGCGGCTGCGGCTGCCCCGTGGGGCGGCGGCCGGAATCACCGTCCTGGCCACCCTCGCGCTGGTCAGCGGTCTCCTCACCGTGGTCGGCACCCAGATCAGCTCCAGCTTCGGCGACCTCTCGTCGCAGGTGGGCGAGGGGATCAAGAAGCTGCGTGACCTGGCGCGGGTCAACTTCGGTGTCTCCGATGCCCAGGTCAGCGATGCGGTCCAGAACGTCAAAGACGCCTTCACCACCGGCGGTGACGTCGCCGGCAAGGCGGCCGCCGTCGGCACCACCGCGTCGCACTTCGTCGCTGGGCTGTTCATCGCCCTGTTCGCCACCTTCTTCTTCCTCTACGAGGGCGATCGGATCTGGGCCTGGCTGGTGCGCCTCCTTCCCCGCCGGGCGCGGGACAAGGCCGACTCCTCCGGCCGCCGGGCCTGGGTCTCCCTGACCGCCTTCGTCCGGGCCACGATCATCGTCGCGGCGGTGGACGCGATCGGGATCACCATCGGGGCATGGCTGCTCGGGCTGCCGTTGGTGGCGGCCATCGGGATCCTGGTCTTCGTCGGAGCCTTCGTGCCCGTGGTCGGCGCGCTCGTCAGCGGTTCGGTGGCGGTGCTCGTCGGATTGGTCGACAAGGGTCCGCTGGTGGCGGTGGCGATGCTCGCGGTGGTGATCGGCGTGCAGCAGCTCGAGAGCCATGTGCTGCAACCCTTCCTGCTCGGCCGGGCCGTGAGCGTGCACCCGCTCGCGGTGATCCTCGCGATCGCGGCCGGTGTGGTGGTCGCCGGGATCGTCGGCGCCCTGCTCGCCGTGCCCTGCGCCGCCGTCGCCAACGCCGTGGTCAACCACCTGGCCGGCAACGATCCACCCCCGCACGGGCACTCAGGGGGCCGGGCCGCGGCGGACGCTCCCACCTGAGGCCCGATCAGCTCGCCGTTGTGAGACCGGGATCGGCCCGCGAAGCTGCTCAGAGCCTGGACATCGGCGTCATCGGTGACGCCCGTTGCCAGCAACTTCTCTTGGGTATGCCGTCGGGTGGGCCGGGTCGGACGCCGGGCGTGGTTCACTTCCGGCATGGACGACGTGACGATCCGCCCGGCCGGCGCCGACGACTCGTTGGCCGTGGCCGCCCTCGCCCTGCAGATGGGCATCGGGCTCGGGCACGCTCCCGAGCCCGGCTTCCTGGACCGGTATGCCGTGGCCTGGGTCGCTGCGTTGGAGCGTCGCCCCACCTGGCTGGCCGAGGCGAGTGACGGCCGTCCGCTGGGTGCCGTGGTCACCGCCAGGGTCGACAAGCTACCGCGCCTCGGGAGGGGCGAGACCTGCTGGCTGCACGTCTCGTCGTTGTTCGTCACCGTCGACGTCCGCGGGCGAGGTCTCGGTGAGGCCCTGCTGGGGGCTGTCGTCGGGTGGGCCCGCGAGCAGGGGGTCGACTGGCTCCAGCTCAACGCGGTTCCCGAGGCTCGGAGTCTCTACGAACGCGCCGGGTTCACCCCTGCGGACCCGCGGCTCATGGGGCTGCGATGGTGACGGGCGTGACGTCGAGGGACGGGGCCCGACGCCCAGGCAGGCTGTCCGCGCGGTGGAGGGTTGGTCAGGCGCCCCGCTCGAGGACGAAGACGGGGATCTGCCGATCAGTCTTGGTCTGGTAGTCGGCGTAGTCGGGGAAGGCCTCGACCGCCCGGGCCCACCAGATCGCCCGCTCCTCGCCGGTGACCTCTCGTGCGCGCAGGTCCTGCTTGACCGGTCCGTCCTGCAGCTCGACCGCGGGGTGCGCCTTGAGGTTGTGGTACCAGACCGGGTGCTTCGGGGCGCCGCCCCGTGAGGCGACCACGGCATACGTGCCGTCGTGCTCGACCCGCATGAGCGGTGTCTTGCGCAGCTTGCCGGTCCTGGCGCCCACGGTCGTGAGGACCACGACCGGCAGACCGCGCAGCGTGGTGGCCTCGGTGCCGCCGGACGCCTCGTAGGTCTCGGCCTGTTTGCGGGCCCAATCGCTCGGGCTCGGTGCGTACTCTCCTTGAAGGGGCATACCCCTACTCAACCACGCGGGTGCATAGGATCGGCGGCATGGTGCACGAGGATCCGACCGAGCTCGCCGGGGTCGCGGACGGCTTCGAGCGGCTGTGGACCCCTCACCGGATGGTCTACATCAACGGCGAGCGCCCGACCGACGAGGCCGGCGCCGGCTGTCCGTTCTGCACCGCACCGGACCGTGACGATGCCGAGGGGCTGATCGTGCACCGGGGCGAACGGTGCTACGTCGTGATGAACCTGTTTCCCTACAATCCCGGCCACGTGCTCGTCTGCCCCTACCGGCACGTCTCGCTGTACCTCGACCTCACCGACGAGGAGACCGCCGAGTTCACCGCCCTGACCAAGGCCAGCCTCCGCGCGCTGGAGACGTCCTCTGCGCCGCACGGCTACAACATCGGGATGAACCAGGGCGCCGTCGCGGGCGCCGGCGTCGCGGCCCACCTGCACCAGCACATCGTGCCGCGCTGGGGTGGCGACTCCAACTTCCTGCCGGTCATCGGGCAGACGAAGGCGTTGCCGATGCTCCTCGAGGACGTGCGTCAGCGCCTCGTCGACGCCTGGCCCACGCAGGCCTGAGGGTCCGGTCGGCGTCTCCGAGCCGCTCGAGCGGGACGAACGCGAGCAGGCAGACCACCAACGGCAGGAAGTGGATCGTCAGCAGCAGGTAGGTGCTCAGGTGGAACAGGCCCCAGAAGAGCAGGTAGGCATAGAGCGGCCGGCCGCGCAGCCAGAGCATGAGCGGTGAGCAGAACTCAGCGGTCCAGGAGACCCACTGCATCACGTGGATCAGGGTGGGTTGGCCCGCGAGGATCTCGGCCAGTCCCTTGCCACGCCGGGTGAGCGCCCAGGTCAGGGTCGAGCCGCTGGCCCAGCCCCACCCGCTCTGGCGCACCTTGGCCCAGGCCGCCAGGCAGTAGCACGCGACGACCGCGAACTGGACCATCCGCACCGCCCAGCCCGCTGCGGCGTCCGGCTCGCGGTCGCGGGTGCCCGCCCGGCCGACCGTCGGCAGGACGAACAGAGCGACCACGAGCGCGAAGTGGTCGTGGTCGACCTTGCCGTAGGACATGCCGTTGCTCAGCCAGTCGAGCATCGCGAGGGCGCAGACCCATCCGGCGGCACGGGGCAGCCGGCCCGTCGCCGCGACGAGCGCACTGAGCAGCAGGACGCCGAAGAGCACCCGCACGTAGACGGGAGAGGGTTCCGGCAGGTGCAACAGCTGTCGCACCAGCAGCGGCCGGTAGAGCGCAGTCGGGACGTCGCCGTGCGGGATCGGGTCGCGCACGAACACCAGCACGTCGACGATCACGAACGGATAGATCACCCGGCGCAGCCAGGCCACCCGCGCCGCGGGCACGAGCGGAGCCCAGAAGTTTCCCACTGCACGGCCGATGTGCCTCATCGGGCGATCTCCTGGGGGTTCGCCGGGTCACGCACCACCCACCTCGCCGGCGTCTCCACCTGGTGGGAGACCGCCTTCCCGTGCTCGAGCCGGGTGACCTCGTTGCGCAGGTAGACCACCCGGTAACGCGGTTGGTCGGAGTGCCGTCGGGCATGCGCTACCGCGATGGCCTGCAACAGGCTGGGGTCCCGCTCGAACCGCCCGAGCTGTTCCTCGATCTCCGCCCTGGGCAACCCGATCCCCTGAGCATCCAACGGGACTCGCACCATTGTGCCCTGGACGGTGAGGGCTTCGACATACACCGAGCGCACCGTGCCGCCACTGTTGCTCACCTCGAAGGCGAACTGCGACATCGGCCCGAACGGCCACTGCTGGTCGTCGCCGCGGGCCGTGCCGTTGATCACCAGGCCGAGCACCGCCACGGTGACGAGGGCCCGCCAGACTCGGCTCCACCCGGTGAGTCGCCGCATGCGCGGATTGTCTCAGAGGGACTGCCAGACTGGCGGCATGAAGCCGCGATCCGCCCTCGGCCCGGTCCTGGTCTTCGACGGTGACTGCGGCTTCTGCTCCACGTCCGCCCGCTCGCTCGAGCGCTGGTCGGCGCGCCGTGGTGCCTACCGGGTCGAGGCGTGGCAGCGGCTCGACCTGCCGGTGCTGGGACTGACCGAGCAGCAGTGCGTCGAGGCGGTCCAGTGGGTCGACGGAAGCGGCCGAGTCGAGAGCGGGCACCTGGCCATCGCGGCCGCGCTGCGTGCCGGGCACCCGGTATGGCGACCGGTCGCCATTCTGCTCCGGGCGCCCCTGGTGAGTCCGCTCGCCGCCCGCGTCTACGGCTGGGTGGCCGACCACCGTTACGCGTTGCCGGGCGGCACCCCCGCCTGCGGGTTGCCGCCGCGGTCAGGCTGATTCGGCGAGGGCGGCGAGTCGGCGCATGCTCTCGGGCAGCTCCCGGGCGAGGCGGTTGCCGAGGATCCGGCCGAAGAGCGACGCGAGCGCGCCGGTGATGATGACCCGGTGGGTGAACCGGAGCGGCTCGGTGCCCGGCGTGACCTGGTGGTCCAGCGTCAGGGTGCCGAGCGGCAGCGGGCTCATCAGGGTGAAGCCCTCCAGCTCGTCGACGCGGGTCAGCACGAAGGTCGTCCGTGGCCCGGTCACCCGCCGCACCGTGCCCCTGGTGCCGACGTCGAACGGGCCGATGGAGGTCACCTCACGCAGGCCGTGGTCCCACTCGCCCCAGGCCAGCGGTGTGCTCCACCGGCCCCACAGCTGCCGGACCGAGGCCGCAGTGGTCTCGGTGTGCTCGAACGTCCACACGGGTGTGTGCCGGGTCAGGCCGGCAGGTGCTCTGCCGCGAGGTGGCCCGGCATCAGGTCGTGGCGCAGGGGCTCGCGGGTGAAGGTGCCGGTGCCCTGGGAGATCGAACGCAGGTCGATCGGGTAGCGCGCCAGGCCGGACTGGGGCACCTCCGCGTCGATCGTCGTGTGGCCGGAGGAGTTCGCGACCGAGCCGATCACCCGACCGCGGCGGCTCTGCAGGTCGTTCATGACCGCGCCGACGTACTCGTCGGCGACCACGACGTGCACCAGGTCCAGCGGCTCGAGCAGCGCGACCGCACCCTGGTCGGCGGCGTCGCGCACCGCGAGGGCGCCCGCCGTCTGGAAGGCCTGGTCGCTCGAGTCCACCGAGTGCGCCTTGCCGCCGGTGAGGACGACCCGCACATCGACCACGGGGTAGCCGCCGAGGCAGCCCTTGGCCAACTGGGCCCGCACCCCCTTCTCCACGCCGGGGATGAACTGCCGCGGGACGGCGCCGCCGACGACCTCCTCGGCGAACTCGATGCCGGCACCCCGGGGGAGTGGTTCGACCCGGATGTCGCAGATCGCGTACTGCCCGTGCCCCCCACTCTGCTTGACGTTGCGTCCGTGCCCCTCTGCGGCGCGGGTGAAGGTCTCGCGGAGGGCCGGGACCACCGTCTCGGTCTCGACCTCCACCCCGAAGCGTTCGCGCAGGTGGGTGATCACCAGGTCCACGTGCGCAGGGCCCATGGTCCACAGCACCAGCTGGTGGGTCTCGGCGTTGTGCTCCAGGCGCAGCGTCGGATCCTCGGCGACGACCCGCTGCAGGGCAGCCGGCAGCTTGTCCTCGTCGGCCGGGCGAGCGACCCGGATCGCGACGGGCAACAGGGCATCGGGCAGGATCCACGGTTCGATCAGCGCCGGATCGTCCCGGTCGCTCAGCGTGTCGGACGTCTCGGCGCGAGACAGCCTCGCGACCAGGCAGATGTCACCTGCGATGGCCTGGCTCTTGGGCCGGGCGGTTTCGGCGAGCGGTGACGACAGCAGCCCGGCCCGCTCCTCCTCGTCGTGGTCGGGATGGCTCTCCAACTCGTGCCCCGCGAATCGGTCCAGGTGCCCCGACACGTGCACCGGCGTGTCGGGGCGCAGCGTTCCCCGGAAGACGCGCACCAGACTGGTGCGGCCGACATACGGGTCGCTCGTGGTGCGCACCACCTCGGCGACCAGCGGCGCCGACGGGTCGCAGCGCAGGGGCGGCATCGGGTCGCCGTCGGGAGTCGTGGCGCGGGGCAGCTCGTGGCGCGTCGGGGGAGGGAAGCCCGACACGAGCAGGTGCAACAGCTCGCCGGTGCCCACCCCGGTCTCCGTCGACAACGGCAGCACCGGGTGGAACGATCCTCGCGCCACCGCGGTCAGCAGGTCGGCGGTCACGACGTCGAGCGAGACCTCCTCGCCGCCGAGGTAGCGCTCGAGCAGCGTGTCGTCCTCCGACTCCTGGATGATCGCCTCCATCAGGTCGGCTCTCGGCCCCTCGATCAGCTCGCGGTGGCGCGGTTCGGCGTCGCGCACCTGGCGCGTGCCGCTGCTGTAGTCGTAGATCCGCTGCGAGAGCAGACCCAGGTTGCCGATGATCGCCTCGTCCTCGCCGTGCAGCGGCAGGTAGAGCTGCTGCACCCCCTCGCCGAACACCCGCTGGCAGATGGCCACGGTGTCGTCGAAGTCGGCCCGCCCCGCGTCGAGCTTGGTCACGACCACGGCCCGCGGCATCCCGACCGCCGCGCACTCCTCCCACAGCAACGTGGTCGCCGCGTCGACCCCGTCGGCCGCCGAGATGACGAACAGCGCCGCGTCCGCCGCGCGCAGACCGGCTCGCAGTTCACCCACGAAGTCGGCGTAGCCCGGGGTGTCGATGAGGTTGATGACGATGCCCTCGTGCTCCACGGCCGCGACCGACAGCTCGGTCGAGCGCTCCGGGTCGGCCTCGCGGAGGTGGTGCTCCGGCAGCAGTGCGCTCACCAGGTGGCCGAAGACGGTGGTCTTGCCGGACCCAGAAGGTCCGACCAGCGCCACGTTGCGCAGCTCGTCGGGTGACTCGGGGACCGGTGCAGCGGGCAGTGGCGCGTGTTGACCGGACTTGGGGCTCATGGTCGAAACGATGGTGCTTCCCGCGCGTCGGCACAAGCCCGACGGCCGGATCAGTACGCTGTCAGCACCATGCTGAACCGATTCGCCCGCGCCTTCTTCACCAAGCTCTTCACACCGGTGGCCAAGCTCTTCCTCTCCCTGGGGATCAGCCCGGACATCGTCACGATCGTCGGGACCGCGGGGGTGTGCACGGCCGCGCTGGTGTTCTACCCGCGGGGCCAGTTCCTCGTGGGCACGCTCGTGATCACCGCCTTCGTGTTCTCCGACACGGTCGACGGGGTGATGGCGCGGATGGCCGGCCGCTCGGGCACCTGGGGGGCCTACCTCGACTCCACGCTCGACCGGTTCGGTGACTGCGCCATCTTCGGTGGGCTGGTGCTCTACTACGCGGGCCAACCGGAGAAGGAGTACATGGCCGGCCTGGCTCTGGCCTGCCTCATCCTCGGCAGCGTGGTCAGCTACGCCAAGGCGCGGGCCGAGGGACTCGGTATGACGGCCAACGTGGGCATCGCCGAACGGGCCGACCGGCTGGTGGCGGTCCTCGTGACCACCGGGCTCGTCGGGCTCGGCCTGCCCGAGATCGTGCTGACCGTGGTGCTTGCCCTGCTGGCCCTGGCCAGCTTCGTCACGGTGTTCCAGCGGATGCTGACGGTCCGCCGCCAGGCCCTGGACGCCGCGTGAAGCCACCCCACGAAGCCGCCCCCCGAAACCAACCCACAAGGTCCTCCGCTCGCATGCTCGCTCCGATACCTCGCGGGGGCCCAGCATGAGCCGACTCGTCGACCGTGCGGTGCTCCTCGGCTACCGCGCGGGCTGGACGCTGGTGCGGAGGCTGCCACCGCGCGCCGCCTACGGCCTGTTCGACCTGATCGCCGACGTGGCTTGGCGTCGCGGCGGCGAGGGGGTGGGGCGGATGCGGTCCAACTACGCCCGGGTCCGGCCGGAGCTCGACGGCGAGGCCCTGGACGCGCTCGTGCGGCGGGGCATGCGGTCCTACCTGCGCTACTGGTGTGAGTCCTTCCGGCTGCGCGAGCTCTCCACGGCCGACCTGGTCGCGGCCGTGCGGCCGGTCGGACACGAGCCGGTGGTCGAGGAACTCGCCCAGGGTCGTTCGGTCGTGTTGTTCCTGGGGCACCTCGGCAACTGGGACCTCGCCGGGGCGTGGGGGACCACGGAGCTCGCCCCGGTGACGACGGTCGCCGAGCGGTTGAGGCCCGAGGAGCTCTTCGCGGAGTTCGTGGCGTTCCGGGAGTCGCTCGGCATGCGCATCATCCCGCTCACCGGCGGCGAGGACGTCTTCCGCGAGCTGCGGAACGTGCTGCGGGGCGGGCCCGCGTTCGTGCCGCTGCTCGCCGACCGCGACCTCACCCGTGGCGGCGTCGAGGTCGACCTCTGCGGCAGCCGGGCCCGCATGGCCGTGGGTCCTGCCG
>NZ_VOHR01000250.1 GCF_009192725.1 Segeticoccus rhizosphaerae
CTCGCCCCGAGGACGCCGGTCACCCAGGCGTAGCGCCGGGCCTCCAGCAGCCACGCCTCGATGGCACCCGGCCAGGCCTCGGGGTCACCGACCGGGTCGCCGGCGGCGAGGCTCACGCCGGAGACGACGCGGTAGCAGACCGCCGCCTTGCCGGTCGGGGAGAAGACGACCGACTTGTCGCGGCGCAGGCTGAAGTAGCCGAGGGAGTCGTCACTGCCCCGGGTGCCGAGCAGCTCGCGCAACCGGGCCTCGTCGCGCTCGGTGAGGGCGGCCGGCCCGGACGGCGCCCGCAGGAGGCTGGCCAGGGTGGTCACGACGGCGACGGCGCCGAGCAGCGCGAGGGTCGTCCCCTCATACATCGCCTGGTGCCCGTCGACGAAGCGGATCGGCCCGCGCAGGCCCACCAGTCCGTAGGCGACCTGCTGGAGCACGGCGAGCGCACCGTCCGGTCCGGTCCGCCCGTCGGGATCCAGCAGGACGACCGCGAGCCCCACCAGGGAGGCCATCACCGTCGACGCCACCAGCACGGTCAGCGTGTGCCGTCTGGAGCGGGGATCGGCGACACCGGTGAAGGCCTTGCGGGTGCTCCACAAGAGGGTGAGCAGGCCAACCCCGAGCAGGATCACCTCCGGCTCCCGGGTGCGCAGCAGATGCAGCACGGTGACGCCGACGGTGATCGCCATGACGACCAGCCAGGCCCGCCGCTTGCGCCGCCGCAGTCCGCCCGCGAGCAGCAGCAGCGTCGTGCCGGCGGCGATGGTCAGTGGCCGGGTGGCGTGCGGCGCGAAGGGCGGCAGCACGCCCATGAGCAGGTCGAGCTCCACCGGCCGGTTGCTGTGCGGGATCGCCTCGGTGGCGATCATCAGCAGCCCCACCACGGCGGTGACCCGGGCCAGCTGGGCCGGCGCCCACGCGGTGCGGCGCCGCCAGAGCCGGGCCAGCCCCCCGGGTACCGTCGCCATGTTGGTCGTCACCGCGTCACCTCCACAAGAGCAGGGTGGGAACCGGACCACCGCTCGCCAGCGTGTCAGCCGCGAGGTGAGAGCAGGCTGAGAAGCGCACGTCTGCGAGGCGCGCGGAACAGGTTGTCGGCGTACCGTCCCGCGGGTGCACACCGTCCACCCCGTGGCAGCGCTGCGTCCGGCCTTGCTCGGGGCAGTCGCCCTCCTGCTGGTTCTGACCGGCTGCGGGCCGGCCAGCTCGGCTGCCTCCGCGCCGTCGTCATCGGTCCCGTCGTCGACACCGCCCAGCTCACGGTCCGCCCCGTCCTCACTGCCGACCCGGAGCACGACCAGCAGGACGACGTCCTCGACCACCCCGTCGGCCCCCGCGGCGACGCCGGCGCGCCCGCCGGTCGTCGTGGGCCTCGGGGACTCGGTGACCTCGGGTTACGGCTGCGACTGCGAGACGTTCGTGCAGAGGTATGCCGCGCAGCTGCCACCCGCCAAGGGCGGCCCCGCCCGGCCGATCAACCTGGGCAAGGGCGGCAGCACGAGCGTCGACCTGTTGCACGACCTGCGAAGCGACGCCGCGACCCGGCGAGATGTCGCGTCGGCCGACGTGGTGCTGGTGACGATCGGCGCCAACGACCTCGGACCCCTGCTGCCGCGCTGGCTCGGCTCCGACTGCGACAACACCTGCTATGACGGGGCGGTCGCGGCGGTCGGCCGGCGGGTCGGCGCCATCGTCCGGCAGATCCACGCGCTGCGCGGCAGCGCGCCGCAGCAGGTGCTGGTCACCGGCTACTGGAACGTGTTCGTCGATGGCGAGGTGGGGCGCCAGGAGCACGGCACGGCATACCTGCGGTGGAGCGACCGGCTCACCCGGGCTCTCAACGCACAGATCGCGCAGGTGGCCACGGCGGCCGGTGCGACCTGTGTGCACCTCTATGCGCCGTTCAAGAGCCCCACCGGTGATCGCGACCCGACCCCGTTGCTCGCGCCCGACGGTGACCACCCGGACGCGGCAGGTCACGAGGTGATCGCCAAGGCACTCCTCGCTGCGACCAGCTCGATCGAGTCCCACTCGTGAGGCGTCCGCCTTGGCTACTGTTGCTCCCGGTCGGGGACGAGCCAGGGAAGGGTGGTGCCCGGTGAGCGAGAGAACGCACGCCAGCCCCCAGGGGGAGCCCTCGGCCGAGTCGGGCGGCTCGATGACGGACCGTGACCTGCTGGCCGTGCGACTCGGTCAGCTGGCCAGGGAGTTGCAGCACGAGACCGACACGTCCGCGACGCTGGACGCCATGGTGTCGGCGGCCGTGGAGCTGGTCCCCGGCGCCGAGGAGGGCTCGGTCAGCGTGGTGACCTCGCGGAGGTTCGTCGACAGCCACCACGCGACCGGTCCGCTGCCGCAGCAGGTGGACGCGCTGCAGACCGAGACGGGGCAGGGCCCGTGCCTGGACGCGGCCTTCGAGCACCAGACGGTGCGGATCAATGACCTGCGGACCGCCGTGCGGTGGCCCGCGTTCGCCGCGCGAGCCGCCGAGACGGGGGCACTGAGCATGCTCGCGTTCCAGCTGTATGTCGAGGGGGACAACCTGGGCGCGCTGAACCTGTTCTCGACCAAGGCGGACGCCTTCGATGACGAGTCCGAGCACGTCGGCCTGCTCTTCGCGGCGCACGCGGCGATCGCGGTCGCCGACGCTCAGAAGCAGGACCAGCTGCGCGAGGCGGTCGCCACCCGCGACCTGATCGGGGTGGCCAAGGGCATCCTGGCCGAGCGCTACAAGATCACGCCCGAGCAGGCGTTCCTCGTCCTGACCAGGCTCAGCCACGACACCCACACCAAGCTGCGTGAGGTCGCCGCGGAGCTGGTGCGCAGCGGCTCGCTGCCGGACCAGGACGCCGACACCGGTCGCTGAGCCACGCCGGACCCCGGGCTCGCGGTACCCCGCCGGCGCTCAGGAGCCAGCGGACAGGTGCTGGGACAGGAAGGCCAGCGCGCCGGGCACCTCGGCCCCCCAGGTGACGAAGTTGTGCCCGCCGGTCGGCAGGATGACCGCCGTGACCCGCATGGGCGGCCGGACCAGGTGGAGGAACCGCACCGTGTCGCGGTAGGTCCTCTCCTGCTTGCTGATCGTGACCATCAGCGAGACCGGCGGCGGGGCCTCGTGCTGCGCGAGCCACTCCGGGTTGTTGAAGTCCTTCAGCGGCTTCCTGCCGGCCCACAGGTTGCCGGTCGTCGGGTCGTGGATGGTGTGGTAGTAGCCCGACAGGGAGACGCCGGCGCGGAAGGTGTCGGGGTGGTGCATCAGGATCTTGGTGGTGCAGTAGCCCCCGGTGGAGTCGCCCATCAGACCCCAGTCGTTCGGGCGCACCCGCAGGGCCGACTGCAGGACGGTGGGCACGTCCTGGGCGAGGTAGGTCTCGGCCTGTGGCCCGCCGGGGATGTCCGTGCACTCGGTGTCGCGCACCGGCACCACCGCGGAGCGGAGGAAGACGTAGACCATCGGCCCCGCCTTGTGGGCCCGCACGGCCTGCAGGGCGTGTCCCGGGTAGTCCTGGTGCGAGGACACCTCGCCCTGGGCCGAGCCGGGGTAGCCGGTCAGGACCTCGACCGCGGGAAAGCGGTGGTGGGCGTAGCGGTGCCGGAAGTACTGCGGCGGCAGGTAGACGTAGCCGTCCGCGGAAAGGCCCGACTGCGGTCCGGAGAGCAGGACCGCCTCGACCCGGCCGCGGACGGCCCACTGCGAGCGCGTGGAGAAGTTGGTGTCGCCGACCACCCGCAGGTCGTGGGCGTCGGCCTTGTTCACGTCCAGCCTGACGCCGTGGACTGCCGGATCCCCGGGCTGGTGGCGATGCACGCTCCGGCTGACCTGTGGGCCGCCGGCGTGCAGCACTGTCGCCTGGTTGATGTTGACCTGGCCGCCGCCGAACAGGTCGGACCAGGAGGTGTAGAAGTCGCCGTAGTCGTTGGCCAGGGCCGCGACGAGCACGAGCGTGGTGAGCTGCCCCCCGACGAGCAGCGCCACCCGCGACCCCGCACGCACCGGGCGTGGCCCCCGCACCCGGGACCAGAGCAGGTAGGTGGCGACGGGAAAGAGCACCGCCAACACGGCGAGCAGGACGATCAACGACGTGCCGAGCAGGCTCATCAACCCTCCCGAGATGCGCGAGGCCGGTATGCCGACCTGTCGCCAGTGTCGGCGTATGCCGCTTGGAGGCCGCTGAGTCCCGCCGGCTCACCACAGCCGGCTCACCACATGCGGTCCACCACATGCGGTCCACCAGATTCCGGTTCACCGCACCCGGGGGAGCCGCACCTCGAACCGCGCGCCGCCGAGCCGCGACTCGACCACCCGCACGGTCCCGCCGTGCGCCCGCGCGACCTCGGCGACGATGGCCAGCCCGAGGCCGGTGCCGCCCTGCCCACGCTCACGGGCGGGGTCGAGCCGGACGAAGCGGTCGAACACCCGCTCCCGGTCCTGCGGCGGTATGCCGTCCCCGTCGTCCTCGATGACCAGCAGCGCCTCGTCGTCCTCGAGGGCCAGCGTCAGCCGGACCTGCTCGCGGGCCTCCCGGACGGCGTTGTCGGCGAGGTTGCGGATCAGCTGGCCCAGCTTGCGGGCGTCGCCGCGGACCCTGGCCGGGGCGATCTGTGCGGCGACGCCGACCCGGCGCAGGGCCCGGAGGCGGCGGGCCTCGGCGTCGACCAGGTCGTCCAGGTCGACGTCGATCCGGTCGAGCCGCAGGCCGGTGTCGTCGGCCTCGGCGAGCAACAGCAGGTCATGGACCAGCTCGCTCATCCGCTCGGCCTCGGCATGCATCGTGGGGTGCGTCTCACGCCATACCTGCCCACTCGGGTCGGCGGCGGCGACCTCCAGCCCCACGATCACCGTGGAGAGCGGCGAGCGCAGCTCGTGGCTCGCGTCGGCGAGGAACCGGCGCTGCTCACCGTGGGCCCGGTCGAGGCGGTCGAGCATCTCGTTCATGGTCTCGGCCAGCCGGGCCACCTCGTCCCCGGAGCGGGGCACCGGCACCCTCTCGTCCAGGCGCGCCCCGGTGATGCTGCGCACCCGGGAGCGGATGCGCTCGACCGGCCGCAGCGCCCGACCGACCAGCACCCACGTGGCGCCGCCGACCAACAGCAGCAGCAGGGGGATGCCGGCGAAGAGGTACAACAGCACCGTCTCCACCGCCTCCTCGCGCTGCTTGAGCGGTGCGGCGACCACCACGGTGTAGTCGGCGCCCTCCCGCGTGATCCCGCGGGCCACGACCAGGTAGGGATCGTGCCCCTCGCCGAGGCTGGGGAGCGACGAGCGTTCCCGGACCACGACCTCGCCGGGCGCCGGACGGGCCTTCGTCAGCGGCTGCGCGCTGGCGGGCACGGACGACGCAGCGACCACGTGGCCGGCCGGGCCGAGGACCTGCACGCTCTGCCCGCGCCGGTTCTCGTCGGCGAGCGTGTCCGGCAGCGCCGACAGCCTGTCCGACTCCACTTGCCGGACCACCTGCGCGGCCTGGGCACGAGCGTCGCCCTCGACCGTCGAGGTCAGCGCGTGCCGCAGCAGCAGCGAGAGCAGGAGGGCGCCCGCGAGCAGCGCCGCCGCGACCGTGACGACCGCAGCGACGGTCGACCGGG
>NZ_VOHR01000251.1 GCF_009192725.1 Segeticoccus rhizosphaerae
CCGGCGGTCCCGGAGCGGGCACCACCGGTCGCGGCCGGCCATCGGCGCCGCGCGGCCCCGATGACGACCCCGACTTCCTGCGCGGCCTCTGACCTCGTGCCGAGCGCGTCCACGCCCCCGTCCGTCCTGCCCGCCCACCTCCAGATCTGAGTCCATGGCCACGTTGTCCCAGTGGGTCGAAGGCGCTCGTCCGCGCACCCTGCCCGCCGCCGTCTCCCCCGTCATCATCGGTACCGGCTCGGCCTACGCCCTCGGTCACGGCAACCCGGGCTACGGACTGCTCGCGCTGTTGGTGGCGCTGCTGCTGCAGGTGGGCGTCAACTACGCCAACGACTACTCCGACGGGATCCGCGGCACCGACCAGCAGCGCGTCGGACCCGTGCGGCTCGTCGGCCAGCACCTCGCCGACCCCGGCAACGTCAAGATCGCCGCGTTCAGCGCGTTCTTCTTCGCCGCGCTCGCCGGGCTGACGCTGGTCGCGCTGTCCGAGTCGTGGTGGCTGCTGGTCGTCGGCGGCGCCGCCATCCTGGCCGCGTGGTACTACACCGGCGGCTCCCGCCCCTACGGCTACTCGGGGTTCGGCGAGGTCTTCGTCTTCGTCTTCTTCGGACTCGTGGCGGTGCTCGGCACGGTCTGGACCCAGGCCCACGCGCTCGACCTCGCCAGCTGGGCCGGCGCGGTCGGAGTGGGGCTGATCGCCTGCTCGCTGCTGGTCGCCAACAACCTGCGCGACATCCCCGGCGACAGCGAGACCGGCAAGCGGACGATGGCCGTGCGGCTGGGAGACGCGCGCACCCGGCTGCTGTATGTCGTGCTGCTGGTCCTCGCCTTCGCCGCCGTGATCGTCGCGGGGATCGCGCACCCGACGGCGTGGATCGGCCTGTTGGCGGCGGCCCTCGCCGTGCCGCTCGTGCGCCGCGTGCGCTCGGGCGCGCAGGGCCGCGACCTGGTCGAGGTGCTCGTCGGCACCGGTCGGCTGCAGCTGGTCTACGGCGTGCTGCTCGGCCTCGGCCTCTGGCTCGCCACCCGCTGACCCCCGTCCCCCGGAGGAATCTTCGTGAGGTTTCGGTCCCTCACAGGGCACCAGACCTCACGAAGATTCCTCACGAGAGGGGGGTGAAGGGGGCAGCGTCAGCGGGGGGTGTCGCCCTCGTCGGGACGGGACGGCTCGTCATACGCCTCGTCGTCCTCTTCCTCCTCCGCTGTGCGGTGCTCGTCGACCCGCTTGACCCGGCGGTCCACGCGCGCCTCGATCTTGCGGCTGAGCTCGGCCCGGGGGCCCTGGAGCAGGAAGTAGGACGTGATCGCCGACATCAGCCCGGCGGCCACCACGAGCCAGATGCCGCGCAGCTGCAGCAGCCAGAGGGCGACCAGGAAACCGAAGAAGGTCAGCAGCCGAAGGACGGTGTATCGCACAGCCATCAGCTCACATGCCCGAGTAGGAGTGCTGGCCGACGAAGTAGACGTTGACGACCATGTAGTTGACCAGGATGCAGGCGTAGCCCGCGAGCGCGAGGAAGGAGGCCTTGCGGTCCGACCAGCCGGTGGTCGCGCGGGCGTGCAGGTAGGCGGCGTAGACGATCCAGATCACGAAGGTCCACACCTCCTTGGGGTCCCAGTTCCAATAGTGGCCCCAGGCCTGCTCGGCCCAGATCGCGCCCGCGATGAGGGTGAACGTCCACAGCGGGAAGGCGATCACGTGCAGCCCGTATGCCGTCCGGTCCAGGGAGGCTGCCGACGGCATGGCCTCCACGAAGGTCGGTTTGGCCGGCGGGTGCTGCTCGCGGTGCGACTTGATCAGCTGCAGGATCGTGACGCTGAACGCCACCGTGAACAGGCCCACTGACAAGGTGGCGACGGTGACGTGGATGACCAGCCAGAAGCTGTGCAGCGACGGCAGCAGCTGGCTGGCCTGGGTGTAGAACACGGTCAGCGCCAGACCCAGGGTGAGCAGCACCGGGCCGGTCACGAACAGACCGAGCCAGCGCACGTCGCGGCGCAGGCTGAGGCCCAGGAAGACCAGCATGGCGAAGGTGGTGCCGACGAGGGCGAACTCGTACATGTTGCCGAGCGGCGGCCGGTCGACCGAGAGGCCGCGCAGCGCCAGGGTCACGATCAGCAGCAGCGTGCCGAGCCAGGACAACGACATGCCCATGCCGGCGAACTGTCGGGGACGGCTGACCTCTGTGGTCGTCTCCGCCGTCTCCGGCGACTCCGACGTCTCCGGCTCCTGCTGCGCTGCGGCTCCCGAGACCTGCGCACCGACGAGCGCCCGTTCGTGGTCCTCCGTCCGCACCTTGGCGGTCCAGCTCGCGGCCTTGGCCAGGTCGATCGCGAACATGAGCATCACCAGGGTGAACACGACGATGGCCGAGTAGAGGCCGTAGTTGGAGTAGGTCGCGAGGGTCTCGTTGGTCATGACGTGCTGCCTGTCCGTTCTGCGATGGCGTCGAGGACGTGGTCGAGCGCGTCCGCGAGCCGTGGATCCTCGCCCTTGGCGAGGCCGCCGATCGAGACCAGAGTACGTGGCCCCGGCGGGGCCGAGCCATCTGGTCCGGCGCCGGCGGTCTCCGGCTCGGCGGGACGGACGCGGACGAAGACCCGCCGCCGGCGGATCGTGAGCGAGGCGATCAGCCCGGCCAGCGCGATCAGCGAGCCCCACAGGGCCAGCATCTTGCCGGGGTCGTGCCGGATGGAGATGCCCGCGAAGCGCACCACCTTGTCCAGGGTGATCGAGCCGAGCCCGTCGGGCAGCTTGATCGTCTGGCCCGGTTTGATCAGCAGTCGCAGCGGCTGCCCGTCCGCGCCCTTGACCTGGGTCATCTCGTCGGTGTCGAGCGTGTAGACCGACTGGGGCCGTCCGCCGGGGTAGAGGTCGCCCTTGTAGACGCCGAGGACCAGGGCCGGGTTGTCCAGGTCGGGGAAGGACGAGATGGGTCCCTGCTCCTTGTCGAACTCCAGTGTCGGCAGGAAGAAGCCGAAGAACCCGAGCTGCTCGGGGTCGCCGCCGGGCACCTTGACCGCCCCGACCGACCGGTAGTTGTTGTCCTGCGGCAGGAACGGGGTCGCCTGGCTGTAGACGACCCGCCCCTTGGCGTCCCTGACCGTGATGACCGGGGCGTAGCCGTTGCCGAGCAGGAACACCGAGGCGCCACCGAGCGACAGGGGTCCGTTGACCTCGAGCTTCTGCTCCTTGACCGGCGCACCCGGCTCGTCGCGGGTCAGGGTGTGGGCGGTGAAGCCGCGCGGCTGGCCGAACTGCGCCCCGCCGGCCTGGTCCTCGAAGGACACGTCCAGCTTCTGCACGCGGACCGAGAACGGCTTGAGCGACTCGGGATTGACCCACGGGCCGGGGTCGATCGTGTCGTAGGAGGACACGGTGTTGGAGAAGGTCTGCCCCTCGGGCACGATCACGTCGCCGCGCCAGCCGAGCAGGTGGCCGAGCGCCACCGCGATGATGACGACCACCAGTGCGATGTGGAACACCAGGTTGCCGGTCTCGCGCAGGTAGCCGCTCTCGGCGGCGACCGTGTCCGCCGAGGCGGGATCGACCGGGTCTGCCGGCCGGAGCCGGTAACGCTTGCGGCGCAGCACCGCTCGCGCGGCCGCCACGACCTGCTCGGGCTCGCCCACCACGACCCGCTCCTGGTGGGCCGAGAGTCGCTCCAGCCGGCGCGGGGCCTTCGGCGGCTGGGCTCTCATCGCCTTCCAGTGCAGCCGGGAGCGCGGGATGATGCAGCCGACGAGCGAGACGAACAGCAGCAGGTAGATCGCGGCGAACCACGGTGAGGAGTAGACGTCGAAGAAGCCGAGCCGGTCGAGCCACGGACCCACCACGGTGTGCTGCGACAGGTAGTCGGAGACCCGGCCGGCATCGATGTTGCGCTGTGGCCAGATCGAACCGGGGATCGCGCCGATCGCCAGCAGCAGCAGGAGGAACAGCGCGGTGCGCATGCTGGTCAGCTGACGCCACATCCACCGCAGCAGCCCGAGGAAGCCGATCTTCGGCTGGAGCACCTCCGACTCCTGCGGCTGGGTGTCCAGCTCGTGGCCCGGGCGCTCCACGAGGTCGTCTCGGGTCCTGCGCGCCATCTAGAGCACCGTCCTGAATCCGTCGACGAGCCGCGTCTGGAGCGAGGTGACGACGCTCTCCCAGAGGCCGGTCACCATGAGCAGCCCGACGATGATCAGGAGCACCCCGCCGGCAACCTGCACGGGGCGGTGGTGGTCACGCAGCCACCGGGAGGCGCGGCCGGCCCGCGCATACCCCCCGGCGATGAGCAGGAAGGGTATGCCGAGCCCCAGGCAGTAGGCGCCGGAGAGCACCAGACCGCGCCGGATCAGGTCGGAGTCGGCGGACAGGGTGTTGGACAGCGTGAGGATCGCCCCGAAGACCGGTCCCACACAGGGCGACATGCCCAGACCGAAGACGACTCCGAGCAGCGGAGCCCCGGCGAGCCCGGCCGCAGGGCGCCACCGTGGCGAGAAGGTGCGCTGGGGCCCGAAGCCGAGGAACAGCAGCGCCATCACGATGACGATGACGCCGCCGAGCCGCATGAGCAGGCCGCGGTGCTCCACCAGCAGGGTCCCGAACGCCGAGGCGGTCACCGCGACCGAGATGAAGACCGCGCTGAAGCCGACGACGAAGAGCAGGGCGCCGGTGACCAGCCGCCCTCTCCCCTGTCGCTCGAGCCCCTCACCGGACAGCCCGGTCACGTAGCCGAGGAAGCCCGGCACGAGCGGCAGCACGCACGGTGACGCGAACGACACGGCGCCGGCGGCCAGGGCCAGCAGCAGCGCCAGCGGCAGGCTGCCGGAGATGACCGTCGAACCGGCATCCGTGAGCACGGAGGCCGACCAGGGCAGGGAACTGTGCACGCCGTGACTACGCAGACTCACGCAGGACGGTGTTGACCAGGCCGGTCAACGTGGCGGTCGACACGGGGCCGGAGACCCGGGCGGCGATGCGGCCCTTCTCGTCGAGGACCAGCGTGGTCGGCGTCACCGACGCCTTGCCCCGCAGCGCGAGCAGCGTCTGGCCCCCGTCGTCGGCGAGGGATGGGTAGGTGATCTTGCGAGAGCGGAGGAAGGCCTCAGCGGTCTCCGCGCTCTCGCGGTAGTTGATCCCCATGAAGGCAACCGGCTTGTCCTGCTTCGAGAGCTTCGTCCACGCCTTCTGCAGGTGCGGGGCCTCGTCGACGCACGGCGGGCACCAGGATCCCCACGTGTTGAGCACGACCACCTTGCCTGCGGCCTGCGACAGCGACCACTTCTTGCCGGTGACCGTGGTGCCGGAGAGCGTCAACGGCTTGCCCCGGTCTGCAACCGGGAGCTGCTCGATCGTGCCGTCCCCGGAGATGAAGCTCTTACCGCTGCCCGACTTCGCCTGCGCGGCAATCGAGTTCGAGTCCGAGGAACACGCCGACAGACCCAGTGACAGCGCCACCGCGACCACCGCAGCAGCAGCACGCTTCATGTCGGGGCCCCCGCGAAGTATCGGAGCGAAGCGGAGAACTTCGTGGGGTGGCGTGTCGGGGCCCCCGCGAAGTATCGGAGCGAAGCGGAGAACTTCGT
>NZ_VOHR01000252.1 GCF_009192725.1 Segeticoccus rhizosphaerae
CCGGGCAGGCGGGCCAGGAGCGTGTCGGCCAGCAGGCCGGAGAGGCGTCCGCTCGCGATGTTGCGCCGCCTCCGGATGTCGAGGACCCGCACCGGTCCGCTCAGCGCGCCCTCCACCGCTCCCCGGGTGCGCAACGCCCGCGCGGCGATCTCCACCGACGGAGGGCCCGCCAGGGTGGCGTCCTCCGATGAGCTGGACCGACGGTCCTGTGACCAGGCGGCGAGCGACCCAACCCGGGTGGCGGCCTCCACGACACGCTGCCTCGGCAGCCGGCCACCTTCCAGGGCGGCCACCACGGCCTGCAGCGCCTCGGTGAACTCGTGCTCGTCGTGCGGGTCGTCGCCCTTGCCCAGCACCGGGTTGCCGAGACCCACCAGGTCGACGCCCGCGAGCAGTGCCCTCACCACACCCTCACCAAAGCCGATGGTGCCCGAGATCGCCCGCATGTCAATGGCATCGGACACGATGACCCCTTCGAAGCCGAGGCCCTCGCGGAGCAGGGACAGCACGGGGGCGCTCAACGTGGCGGGTGCCCGGTCCAGGGCGGGGAAGACGATGTGCGCTGTCATCACGCACCGTGCGCCGGCGTCGACGGCGGCGGCGAAGGGTGTCAGCTCACGGGCGCGCAGCGTCTCCACGTCGACGTCGACGACCGGGAGACCGACGTGCGAGTCGACGACGGTGTCGCCGTGACCGGGAAAGTGCTTGGGGCAGGCCGCGACTCCCGCGGCCTGCAGCTCCTCCACGAACGCGGCACCGTGCCGTGCGACCAGAGCCGGGTCCGCACCGAAGGATCGCACGCCGATGACCGGGTTGTGCGGGTTGGCGTTCACGTCCACCACCGGTGCGAGGTCGAGGTCGATGCCGGTGCGGCGCAGCTGACCCGCGATGTCACGCGCCACCCGGCGGGTCACCTCCAGGTCGTCGACCCGCCCGAGCACGGCGTTGCCGACATGTGGCGAGCCGTTCGCCGCGTGCAACCGGGTGACGATGCCACCCTCCTCGTCGACCGCGGTCACTGCCAGCCCGAGATCGTGGATCGCGGCGGAGAGCCGCGCCGCCTGGTCGGGGGTGTCGATGTTGTGGCCGAAGTAGCACACACCGCCGAGCCCGGACTCGAGCGCACGGGCCAGCCAGGGCGGCACGACCCGGCCGCCGAAACCGGGCATGAGGACGGCGTGTGCGAGCTCGACGGCCCGCGCCCGGTCCGGCGCGGAGGCAGCCACCTACTTCACCGCCCCGGCGACGAGGCCGGCCGCGAGCTTGCGCTGCGCCAGCACGAAGACGACCATGACCGGGATCGTCACCATCGTGGACGCGGCCATCAGCCCGCCCCAGTCGTTGACGTGGGCGCCGAAGAACTGCTTGAGGCCGATGCCGACGGTCATCTTGCTGTCCTCGGACAGGAAGGTCATCGCGAAGGTGAACTCCTCCCACGCCATGACGAACGAGAAGGCCGACGTGGCGATCAGCCCCGGCGTGACCAGCGGCAGGAGGACGGACCGGAACATCCGGAACCAGGAGCATCCGTCGAGGTACGCCGCCTCCTCCAGCTCGACCGGGACCGCCGCCACGAACCCCCGCAGGTTCCAGATCGCGAAGGGCAGCGCGAAGGCGATGTAGACGATGGTCAGACCGATCAGCGAGTTGAGCATCCGCAGGTCCTTCATCTGCAGGAACAGCGGGATGACCAGGGCCTCCGCCGGCAGCATCTGCACGACGAGCACCAGCACCAGCATCGTGGTCCGCATCCGGAACCTGAACCGTGCCATCGCGACCGCGCCCAGCAGCGCGAGCAGGCAGGAGATCACCACGACCGCGATCGTCACGAACGCCGAGTTGACCAGGTAGTGGCTGAAGCCGGAGCTCATCGCCTCGGTGAAGTGCCGGAACGTGAGGTGTCGCGGGATCAGGTTGTCGGTGCCGGAGCTGGCCCGCGCGCTGAACGCCGTGGTGAGCATGAAGTAGATCGGGAACAAGGTGAAGGCGAGGATCCCCACCACGGCCAGGATGGTGCCGGGTCCGTAGACCCGCTTGCGCCGCCGGCTCGCTCGGGCCTGCTGCGAACGACGTGCCGGACGGAGTGTGGGGCGGTCTTCGCGGGGTGCGCTCACGAGATCTCATCCTCGCGGAAGAGCGCGCGCAGGTAGACGACGGTGATCACCAGGAGCACCAGGGTGAGCAGCACCGCGATGGAGGCCCCGAGCCCGTACTGGTTGCGGTTGATCGACTCCACGTAGGACCACACACCGAGGTTGAACACGTCCGGGTTCGAGCCCGATCCCCCCGGCATCAGGTAGACCTGCGCGAAGACCTTGAAGTCCCAGATGGTCGACAGGATGGTCACGACGGCGAACACCGGGCGCATCATCGGCACGGTGATCTGCCAGAAACGCTGCCAGGCGTTCGCGCCGTCGATCTTGGCCGCTTCGTGCAGCTCAGCCGGCACAGTGGTCAGCCCGGCGAAGATGGTGATCGCGATGAACGGATAACCGTGGTGGATCACGTTGAGCGTCGCGATCGCGTAGAACGACAACCGCTCCGTGAACCAGTTGAACCCCTCCGGTCCGAGCAGTCCGACGCCCTGCAGCATCTTGCGCACGACACCGCTGTCCGGGTCGAAGATCCAGACCCAGACGTAGGTGCCCGTCACCGCCGGCAGCGCCCACGCCAGCAGCGCAGAGGCGATGATGGCGGCGCGCACGGCAGGTCCGACGCGCTGGAGCAGCAGGGCCACCAGCGTGCCGAGGACGATCGTGCCGACGACGGCGAAGGCGGCGAAGACCACCGTGTTGGGCAGGACGGTCTTCCACAGGTAGGAGCCGCCGAGCACCTCGCGGTAGTTGTCGAGGCCGGTGAAGACCGGGTGCCCGGAGATGACCTCCTTGAGGCCGTAACGGTGGAAGGAGAGGTAGGCGACCCGCACGATCGGGTAGATGAGCAACGCACCGATCACGACCAGGGGCGCGGCGAGCAGCAGCCACGGCCGGAGGCGGACCCGCAGCGGCCGTGGCCGGCTGTGCAGCGAGGGATCGCGTGGCTCCGGCGGCTCGAGGGTCGCCCTCGAGCCGCCGGACACGGTGGTGCCTGCCACGAACTAGCTCCCGGAGTTCAGCGTCTTCGTGATGGCGTCCGAGGCCTTCTTCGTCGCGTCCGCCACCGAGGTGCCGGTCAGGATCGACTGCAGCATCTGGGAGACGGTCTTGTCACCCTCGACCGCACCCCACTGCGGGGCACTCGGCACGTTCTTGCCGGCGTTCAGCATGACCTTCGCGAACGGTGCCACGAGCGGGTCGGGGCTCTCGGCGAACTTCTTCAGCTGCGTCTGCGTGCTGGGGAAGAAGTTGGTCTGCTCGGCCCACTTTTTGGACAGCGTCCCGGTCGTCATCATCTTGACGAACTTCCAGGCCAGGTCCTGCTTCTCGCTCGTCTTGAGCACGGCCAGGTTGGACCCGCCCAGGAAGGCCGGTGCCATCCCCCCGTCCTTGCCGGGGATGGCGAAGGCGCCGATCTTGCCCTTGAGCTCTGGGTTCTGCTCGGCGACGGTGCCCGGCGTCCAGTTGCCCTGGATCACCATGACCGACTTGCCCTTGGTGAAGGAGTCGAGCAGGTCCGTCTCGAGCCAGGTGGCCGCACCGGTGCTCGACGAGTGGTGCTTGAGCGCCAGGTTGGTGTAGTAGGTCAGGCCCTCCTGCGCCTGCGGCGAGTCCAGCGCACCCTTCCACTGGTCGCCGTCCTTGGTGGCGAAGTCACCGCCGGCGCCCCAGATGAACGGCGCCGCGCCGTAGGAGCTCCCACCCGCGACAGGGAAGGGCAACATCTTGGGTTCCTTCTTGTGCAGCGTGTCGACCAGCGACTGCAGCTGCGCCCAGCTGGTCGGCGGCTGGAGGCCGTCCTTCTTGAAGATGTCGGTGCGGTAGACGATCGCGCGAGTGCCGGCATACCAACCGACTCCGTACATCTTGCCGTTGTAGGTCGCCGAGTCCTTGAGGGCCGGGATCAGGTCCTTGGACACCCCCGAATCGTTGATCTTGTCGGTCAGGTCGGTGAGGCCGCCGGCAGCCGCGAACTCGGGGGTCCACGTCGTGCCGATCTCCGACACGTCGGGGCCCTCACCCCCGGCGAACGCGCGGACCAGCTTGTCGTGTGCGTCCGCCCACTGGATCTCCTGGACCTTCAAGGTGGCGCCGGTCTCCTTCTTGAACTGCTTCTTGGCCTCGGCGTAGAAGGCGCTCGCGTCGGGATTGGTCCCCTTCATCACCCACCAGGTGAGTGATGAGTCGCCACCGCCGCCGGTCGAGCCGGCCGACGGTGAACCGTCGTCGCCGCACCCGGCGAGCAGCATGCTGGCTGCCGCGAGCACCGCGACGCCCGCCTTGTTACTGAACCTCATCGGTGTTCTCTCCTTCGTTGGGGCGTGGTTGGTATGACGTGCTGCTCGCCGCCGCGCGCGGGTTCGGTGACCGGCGACACGTGCCGTCGCCGCCCGAGGAGGGCCTCGTGGGTGGCGTGCATCAGGGCGGACGAGCGGTCGTAGGTCAGCTGGACGACACGGATGAAAACGGCGTCGATCAGGAACAGCTGGGAGATGCGAGAGCTCAGGGCGGCCGGCCGGATCTGTGACTCGCGACCGACCACGGACACGAGCACGAGCTCGCTGAGCCCGGCCAGCGGCGAACGGGGGTCGGTGCTGATTGCCACGGTCCCCGCGCCGTGGCGCTGCGCCTGGCGCACGGCCTCGAGCACGTCCGCGGTGCATCCGGACGAGGAGATGCCGATGGCGAGGTCGTCGGGGCCCATCAGCACAGCGGCGGTCAGCGCCTCGTGCCCCTCGGTGTGCGGCACCGCCCGGATGCCGATCCGGTTGAGCTTGCCGGCGAAGTCGACGGCCACCAGGCCGGAGGCGACCACGCCGAACAGGTGAACCGTGCCTGCGGCGACGATGCGCGCCGCGACCTGGTCGACCACGTCGGGGTCGGCGCTCCTGGCGGTGGCGTGCACGGTGTCCTGCTCGTCCCGAGCCAGTTTGTTGATCACCGACGCCACGTCGTCGTCGGCCTCGATGTCGCCGATGACCCGCTCCTGGGCCTGTCTCGGGGCGGCGGCCGTCATGGCGGTGAGGGCCAGCCGCATCTCTCGGTAGCCGCCGTAACCAAGCCGGCGAGCGGTGCGCACCACCGTGGCAGACGAGCTGCCGGTCCGCTCCGCGACCTCGCGGGCGTCGAGCCCGCCGATGTCGGCCGGTCGCTCGAGGATGAGCTCGAGGATGCGGCGCATCGGCGCGGAGACGGTCGGGGCCAGGGACCGCGCGTGGGCGCTGAACAGGACGAGGTCGCGGCTGGGCGCAGCGATGAAATGCAGATTCTCCCCAGCGACCATCCGAGAAATCTAGTTTCAGGTGCGGGCAGAGTCAATGGCTTTTGCGGCCGAGCCGCGTCCGTGTCCGAACCGAGACCTCGGCGGGCCGGAGCGGGCGGAAGGGAGGGCGGTCGGGGCGAGGGAGGGGTCAGCGGGCGCGCACGCCCCAGGCCTGGGTGCGAGCCGCCGTCGCGATCGCC
>NZ_VOHR01000253.1 GCF_009192725.1 Segeticoccus rhizosphaerae
GCACCGACCGGCCCTCACCAGCTCCCGGCGGCCCCGGCGGCCCGACCGGTCCGTCCGGCACCGGTGGTGGTGGCGGTCGGCCGCCGCGGCGCCACCGCAAGCTGCGTCTCACCCTCACGATCTTCGTGCTGGTGCTGATCGCCTGGATCGGGTCGCTGGTCTGGGCCGGCACGAGCGCCTGGAACCACGTCGCCAAGGTGGCGGCCGAACCCCTCAGCAAGGACCGCCCGGCCCAGGGGTCGGGTCGCAACTACCTGCTCGTCGGTTCCGACAGCCGCGAGGGGCTCACCAAGGCGCAGAAGAAGGAGTACACCACGGGCAACGCGGCCGGCGGTCGCACCGACTCCATCATGCTCGTCCACCTGCCCGACAGCGGTGACCCGACGCTGGTCTCGATCCCTCGGGACAGCTACGTGCCGATCCGGCGCTACCAGGACAACAAGATCAACGCGGCCTTCTCCTTCGGCGGGCCCTCGCTGCTCATCGACACCGTCGAGCAGACCACCGGCCTGCGGATCGACGGTTACATCCAGGTCGGGTTCGCCGGGTTCAGCGGGGTCGTGGACAGCCTGGGCGGGGTGCGGATGTGCCTCCCGCACCCGATGAACGACAAGAAGGCCGGCATCAACCTCCCGAAGGGCTGTCAGGTGCTGAACGGCAAGAACGCCCTCGGTTACGTCCGGGCCCGGTACTCCGACCCGCTCGGTGACCTCGGCCGGGTGCAGCGGCAGCGGCAGTTTCTCGGCGCCCTGATGAGCAAGGCGGCGTCACCGGCCAACGTGCTGCTGCCGTGGCGTCTGCACCGGATCGGCTCCGCGGGAGCCAAGGGGCTGACCATCGACAAGAACGACTCGCCCTGGGAGGTCGCGAAGGTGCTGCTGGCCGTCCGCAAGGTGTCCCAGGGCCATGGCCAGTCGCTCACCATCCCCCTGTCCGACGTCAACCTGCAGACCCACGCGGGCAGCGCCGTGAAGTGGGACCACGACAAGGCGCTCGCGCTGTTCAAGGCGCTGCGCACGGACCAGCCACTGAGCGTCCAGCCGTGAGGCCCCTGCGTATGGCGAGTGGTCCGGCCGGGGGCCCGCGGTTGAGGGGCAGCCAGACGGCATACCGCAGAGCTGGGTTGTCCCTTCCAGTAACAGCATCCGACCGGTAGGGTGCGAGGCCACGACGGCCGGAGGTTGACTGTGAGCGCTCGGAAGACCCTTCTGTCCTGGCCGGTGGTGCGTCAGCTCACCGGCACCGACCCGCTTGGCCGAGGCGCCGCGGCGCAGTCGCAGAAGACCCGCGACTGGACCGCACGCACCGAGACGGCAGACCGTGTGGTGCAGAGCGTCTGCCCCTACTGCGCGGTCGGGTGCGGCCAGCGCGTGTACGTCAAGGACGAGAAGGTCATCCAGATCGAGGGCGACCCCGACTCGCCGGTGTCCCGCGGCCGCCTGTGCCCCAAGGGCTCGGCCAGCGAGCAGCTCGTCAACGCCCCCGGCCGCCAGCGCTACATGCTCTATCGGCGGCCCCACGGCACGGACTGGGAGCGGATCGACCTCGAGACCGCGACCGACATGGTGGCCGACCGGGTGGTCGCGAGCCGGGCGGCCCAGTGGCAGGACGTCGACCAGGAGGGGCACGCGCTGCGGCGCACGATGGGGATCGCAGCGCTCGGCGGCGCGACCCTCGACAACGAGGAGAACTACCTCATCAAGAAGCTGTTCACCGCGATGGGGGCGATCCAGATCGAGAACCAGGCGCGTATATGACACAGCGCCACCGTCCCCAGTCTGGGGACCTCGTTCGGACGCGGCGGTGCCACGACCTTTCAGCAGGACCTGCAGAACTCTGACTGCATCGTCATCCAGGGTTCCAACATGGCCGAGTGCCACCCGGTGGGTTTCCAGTGGGTGATGGAGGCAAAGGCACGGGGCGCCAGGGTCATCCACGTCGACCCGCGCTTCACCCGCACCTCGGCGATGGCCGACCAGCACGTGCCGCTGCGTGCCGGCAGTGACATCGTCTTCCTCGGCGCGATCATCAACTACGTCCTCACGAACGAGTTGTACTTCCACGACTACGTGCTCTCCTACACCAACGCTGCGACGCTGGTCAGCGAGGACTTCCGCGACGTCGACGACCTCGACGGCGTGTTCTCCGGCTACGACCCCCAGAGCGGCAGCTACGACCCGACCTCCTGGGCCTACGAGGACGTCGCCGAGCCCGCGGCGGCCGGGACCGATCGCCAGGCGCCTGCCGAGCACGAGGAGTCGGCGGGCCACGCGACAGGAAGCCAGGGTGCGTCGGAGGAGGGCGCTGCCCACGTGCACCGCGACGAGACGCTGCAGCACCCCCGGTGCGTGCTCCAGATCCTCAAGCGGCACTACTCGCGCTACACCCCCGAGATGGTCGAGCGGATGTGCGGGGTTTCGCAGGAGGACTTCCTGGCGGTCTGCGAGGCGGTGACGGCCAACAGCGGACGCGACCGCACCACCGCCTTCGTCTACTCGGTCGGCTGGACCCAGCACACTGTGGGCGTCCAGTACATCCGTGGCGCCGCCATCCTCCAGCTGCTGCTGGGCAACATGGGCCGGCCGGGTGGCGGCATCCTGGCGCTGCGCGGACACGCGAGCATCCAGGGCTCCACCGACATCCCGACCCTCTTCGACATCCTGCCGGGCTACCTGCCGATGCCGAAGGCCGGCAACAGCGACACCCTCGAGGACTACCTCGGCCGGATCTCCACCTCGTCCCAGAAGGGTTTCTGGAGCGATGCCCGGTCGTATGCCGTGAGCCTGCTCAAGGCGTGGTGGGGCGAGAAGGCGACCGCCGACAACGACTTCTGCTACGACTACCTCCCGGCCCTCACCGGCGACCACGGCACCTACCAGACCGTGATGGACATGATCGCCGAGAAGGTCGAGGGCTACTTCCTGCTGGGGCAGAACCCGGCGGTGGGGTCTGCCCACGGACGGATGCAACGCCTCGGCATGTCGCACCTCAAGTGGCTGGTCGTGCGCGACTTCAACCTGATCGAGTCCGCCACCTTCTGGAAGGAGGGGCCGGAGATCGCGACCGGCGAGATGCGCACCGAGGACATCGGCACCGAGGTGTTCTTCTTCCCGGCGGCCTCCCACGTGGAGAAGGACGGCACCTTCACCCAGACCCAGCGGATGCTGCAGTGGCACCACCAGGCGGTCGAGCCGCCGGGTGACTGCCGGAGCGAGCTCGACTTCTTCTACCTGCTGGGCCAGAAGGTCCGCGAGCGCCTGGCCGACTCGACCGACGAGCGGGACCGTCCGCTGCTCGACCTCACCTGGGACTATGACCGCGAGGACGGCCGGCCCGGCGCGTCCGCCGACGCCGTGCTGCGCGAGATCAACGGCTGGGAGCTGACCGGCCCCGACCACAACGAGCGCGGCGACATGCTGTCCAGCTTCACCCAGATGAAGCCGGACGGCACGACAGCCGGCGGCTGCTGGATCTACACCGGCGTCTACGCCGACGGCATCAACCACTCGGCCTCGAAGAAGCCCGGCTCCGAGCAGTCCTGGGTCGCGCTCGAGTGGGGCTGGTCGTGGCCCGCCAACCGGCGCATCCTCTACAACCGCGCCTCCGCCGACCCCGACGGCAAGCCGTGGAGCGAGCGCAAGGCCTACGTGTGGTGGGACGAGGAGGCAGGCAGCTGGACCGGCCACGACGTGCCCGACTTCCCCAAGACCAAGGCGCCGTCCTTCCGCCCGGAGCCCGGCACCCCGGGGCCGGCCGGTCTGGCGGGCGACGACCCCTTCATCATGCAGGCCGACGGCAAGGGCTGGCTGTACGTACCCAAGGGGCTGCTCGACGGGCCGCTGCCGGCCCACTACGAGCCGCAGGAGTCGCCGGTGCGCAACCCGTTCTACAGCCAGCAGTCGAACCCGACCCGGCAGGTCTTCAAGCGCAAGGACAACCTGTCCAACCCCTCGGCCGGCGCCCCCGGTTCCGACGTCTTCCCCTACGTGTTCACCACCTACCGGCTCACCGAGCACCACACGGCCGGGGGGATGAGCCGCTGGTCGGGCTACCTCGCCGAGCTCCAGCCGGAGTTCTTCTGCGAGGTCTCCCCCGAGCTGGCCCGCGAGCGCGGGCTGGACAACGGCGGGTGGGCGACCATCATCACGGCGCGCACCGCGATCGAGGCGCGGGTGCTGGTCACCGACCGGATCACCCCGCTGACCGTCGAGGGCAAGCGGATCCACCAGATCGGGCTGCCCTACCACTGGGGAGTCGGCGGGGGCGGCGCCCTCGTCAGCGGCGACAGCGCCAACGACCTGCTCGGGGTGACGCTGGACCCGAACGTGCACATCCAGGAGTCGAAGGCCTCCTCGTGCGACATCCAACCTGGCCGACGGCCGACCGGGCCAGCGCTGCTGCGACTGGTCGACACATACCGCAGCCGCGCGGGCATCACGGTCGAGACCAGCAACACGCTGCGCGGGGAGGCATGATGAAGAACAGTCTCTTCGGTCCCCTCGACCCCGCACCCGATGCGGGGTGGACCGATGCTCCGGCCCGCAAGGGCTTCCTGACCGACACGTCGATCTGCATCGGCTGCAAGGCGTGCGAGGTCGCGTGCAAGGAGTGGAACGCGATCCCGGCCGACTGGTCCGAGGGCCTGACCGGTGACTCCTACGACAACACCAGCGCCCTCGGCGCCAACACGTGGCGGCACGTGGCGTTCATCGAGCAACCCGCCGCTCCCCCAGCCCCTCCGCCGGTCGACCTCGGTATGCCGACCCTGCGCCCCGCGGACGAGGCTGCCGCTCCCGACGGAGCCGGCAGCCAGGACGGGAACAAGCCCGACTTTCGCTGGCTGATGTCCTCGGACGTCTGCAAGCACTGCACGCACGCCGCGTGCCTCGACGTCTGCCCGACCGGGTCGCTGTTCCGCAGCGAGTTCGGCACCGTCGTGGTGCAAGACGACATCTGCAACGGCTGTGGCTACTGCGTGCCGGCGTGTCCCTACGGCGTCATCGAGCGCCGCAACGGCCCGGAGGACGCGAAGAACGTCGGCATCGCCCAGAAGTGCACGCTGTGCTACGACCGCCTCGAGGCGGGCAACACCCCCGCGTGCGCCCAGGCGTGCCCGACCCAGTCGATCCAGTTCGGCGACGTCGACGAGCTGCGCGAGCGCGGTCGGGCGCGGGTGGAGCAGCTGCAGGCCCAGGGCGTCGAGGGAGCCCGGCTCTACGGCGACGACCCGAACGACGGTGTGGGCGGCACGGGCTCGATCTTCCTGCTGCTGGACGAGCCGGAGGTCTACGGCATGCCGCCGGACCCGGTGGTCACCACCCGTGACCTGCCCGACATGTTCCGCAAGGCCGGCATGGCGGCCCTCAGCCTGGCCGCCGGAGCCGCCCTGTCGTTCCTCGGGGGTCGTCGATGAGCACCCCCGGAGAGGCGCAGAACACCTTCGGCCGGTGGCCGGACGAGGAGGACCGGTTCGGCGGTCGCCGCCGCGGCGGGCAGGCCGGCAAGATGCTCCGGTCCGCCGGCGACGCGATCAGCCGCAGCTCGTGG
>NZ_VOHR01000254.1 GCF_009192725.1 Segeticoccus rhizosphaerae
CGGCTGGGCGTGCTCCTCGGCCTCGGCCGTGGCGCCGCGGGCCTGCGCCCGCGCCTCGGCGAGGGCCTGCGCCGGGTCCTCGAGGTTGGTGTCGTCGAACGCCGAGGGCTGCCGCTCCCCGGTGTCGACCCACTCGTCGTCATCGGCCGGGCCGTCGTAGCGGCCACCGTCGGGGGCACCGAGCGCACTGCCGATCCCCTTGAGCGCCTCGGTCAGCTCACTCGGGATGATCCACATCTTGTTGTTGTCGCCGCGGGCGAGCTGCGGCAGCACCTGGAGGTACTGGTAGGCCAGCAGGCGTTGCGTCGGCTTCCCGCGGTGGATGGCGTCGAACACCTGCTGGATGGCCCGCGACTGGCCCTGGGCCTCGAGGATGCGCGCCTGGGCGGAACCCTCGGCGGTCAGGATCGCCGACTGCTTCTCACCCTCGGCGGTCAGGATCTGGCTCTGCTTGAAGCCCTCCGCGGTGAGGATCGCCGCGCGTCGGTCACGCTCGGCGCGAGCCTGCTTCTCCATGACGTCCTGCATCGACGCGGTCGGCTCGATCGACTTGAGCTCGACCCGGCTGACCCGGATGCCCCACTTGCCGGTGGCCTCGTCGAGGACCCCGCGCAGCTGGGCGTTGATCATGTCGCGGCTGGTCAGGGTCTGCTCGAGGTCCAGTGAGCCGATCACGTTACGCAGGGTCGTAACGGTGAGCTGCTCGATGCCCTGGATGAAGTTGGCGATCTCGTAGACCGCGGACTTGGCGTCCATGACCGCGTAGTAGATGACCGTGTCGATGCTCACCACGAGGTTGTCGGAGGTGATCACCGGCTGGGGCGGGAAGGAGACGACCTGCTCGCGCAGGTCGACGTTGGCCCGCACCTTGTCCACGAAGGGGACGAGGAAGTGGATGCCCGGCGTCAGCGTGCGGGAGTAACGTCCGAGCCGCTCGATGATCAGCGAGCTCTGCTGGGGAACGATCTTGATGGTGCGCCAGATGACGATGACCGCCAGGATCAGGATGATCAGGGCGATGATCCACCCGGGGTTGAATCCACTGCTATCCATGGTTCAGCTCCGACTTCCGGCCGGCCGCGAGCGCAGTCACGATCGCGGTGGCCCCCTCGATGGAAACGACCCGGACCTCTTGCCCGGGTAGGCACTCGGTCGTCCCCGGGGCCAGACGCGCCGACCACGTCTCCCCCGACAACTGGATGCGACCGTCCTGCTCGGTCACGGTCTTGACGACGACCGCGGTGCGGCCGATCTGTCCGGCCGAGCCGATCTTGTGGTCGCCGATGGTGGCCATGAAGTGGCGCTTGAGCAGGGGCCGGACGGTGAGGACGAGCACCGCCGCCACGATCACCGCCACGACGACCTGCCAGACGAACGACAGCCCGGCCGCGGCCGCGATGCATCCTGCCAGGGCTCCCCCCGCGAGCATCAGGAACACGAAGTCGACACTAGCCGCCTCGACGGCGACCAGCGCCAGGGCCAGACCGAGCCAGGCCAGCCAACTGTTGTCATCCAGCCACGACATCTCGCCACGCTCCTCCGAGTCCAACCCTCGTGCTCAGGCTACGTCCTGAGGATGGGCACGATACGGCGGGCACGCCGCCGGCGGGCGGAAGAGTCCGGACCGAGACCTTTCGCCCCGGGCCAGGATCGCTGTCCGGTCTTGCGGGAGTGCGGGCTCACCGGGCGAGGTGCGCGCCCGTCCATCGCTCCTGGTCGCTCACGTCCTCCAGGATGTCGAGCCACTCGGGCACGTCCTGCGAGGGGTGCTCGCCGTCATCGATCTCCGCGACGAGTGTCCCGTCCTCGTGCTCGTCGATCGCGACGAGCGTGCCGTCTCGTCGGACCAGGTGACGTCTCTTGCGAAGCACTCGTGCAGGCAGGGCCACGAGTACTGCCCACTCCTGCTCGTCCAGGTAGAAGTTGGTGGAGGCGACCTCGGCCGGGCCGTCGGTCAGCCGCACCTTGTGCGCCAGCTTGCGAACGACCGTTCCGTCGCTCTCTCGCACCTCGCGCAGTCGAAGACGTGTGTTGACCAGGTAACGGTCGACGATCTCCCGGACGGCAGAGACACCGTCCGGCAGGCGTGCCAGGACGTAACGGCGCTCTCTTTCGATGACGGCGTACTTGAGCGGATCGGGCACTGCCCGACTATCCCACGCGTCGTCCCGGGCGAGTGGCCCGTTGTACCTCCCAGCCCACGGACCCAAGGCGACACCCGAACGCCCTGCCCGCCGTCGCCGCGGCTGTGCATCGCGACTCGCGCTGGCACTACCGGGGTGCGCGGACGCCATACCGGCGTGTCGTGCGGCGCGTCGGGACTTAGTGCCAGCGCGACCTGCGATTCGGCCGCCCCCGAGCGGGAACCTCAACTGGTGGTGCCGCAGGCCACCCGAGGTGCACGGTGGAGAGCTGCCGGCTCAGCCCCGGGCCCGGGCAAACCAGCGGTCACCGCGACGGTCGAGCTCGAGCGGCAGGCCGAACGTCTCCGACAGGTGCTCCTCGGTCAGGGCGAGCTCGATCGGCCCCGCGGCCACGACCCGCCCCTCCCGCAGGAGCAGGACGTCGGTGAACGAGGGTGGGATCTCCTCGACGTGGTGGGTCACGAGCACCAGGGCGGGAGCGGCGAGGTCGGCCGCGAGGTTGCCCAGGCGCGCGACCAGGTCCTCGCGACCGCCGAGGTCGAGTCCGGCTGCCGGTTCGTCCAGCAGCATCAGCTCGGGGTCGGTCATCAGGGCCCGAGCGATCTGCACCCGTTTGCGCTCGCCCTCGCTCAGGGTGTTGAACGTCCGGTCCGCGAGGTGAGCGGCGCCGAGGGCCTCGAGCAGCTCGGTGGCCCGGGCGTGGTCCAGGGAGTCGTAGTCCTCCCGCCACCGGCCGACGATGCCGTAGGAGGCCGTCACCACGACGTCTCGGACCACCTCGTCGCCGGGGATCCGCTCGGCGATGGACGAGCTCGCCAGCCCGATCCGGGGCCGCAGCTCGAAGACGTCCACGGCACCGAGCACCTCGCCCAACACCCCGGCCACGCCGCGCGTCGGGTGCATCCTTCCCGCGGCAATCTGCAGGAGGGTCGTCTTCCCGGCACCGTTGGGGCCGAGGACGACCCAACGCTCGCCCTCCTCGACCTCCCAGCTGATGTCGTCCAGCAGCGTGTTGCCGCCGCGCACCACGCTCACGCCAGCAAGTTCGAGGACGTCGCTCATGCCGGGATCCTCGCGAGGTATCGGAGGCCGGGGTCCCCAGGAGGTATCGGACTGCAGCGGAGAACCTCCCGGGGTGGCAGCGCAGCGGAGGAGAGCGGGGTCTCCGCGAAGTACCGAGCGAGGCACGAGCGAGGACTTCTTGGGGTGCTCTTCGTGGGGTGGTTCCTCATGGCGACGACCCTAGGCCACGGCTTCGGCCGACCGGCGGGCGACGCACCCGACGGCGCCTCTGCCGCAACTACGATGGCGCGGTGACGTCGCTCCCCGCCTCGGTGCGCGTGGCCCTCTGGGCGACGGCCGGGCTGGCCGGTGAGATCCCGATGCAGCAGGTCGCCGAACGCGCCCTGCCCGACGTGGACCACGTGGCCGGCGACCTCGACCGCCTGACCGTCTGGCACGACTTCGGCGAGTCCGCGGTCCTCGTGGCACTCCCCCGCCCCGGGGACCTGTCCGGTATGCCGCACGGTCCCCTCGCGCTGTCGGGCGCCGCCACCGAGGCCGGCGAGTGCGTCTTCGTCCCGGGCATCGGGGGCGCGCTCGTCCCGACCGTCGAGGACTACGGACCGGAGGGTGACGTGGGCACCCAGGTCATCTGGACGGCATACGACTGCGATCCGACCCCGATCCACCGGCTCGAGGCGGTGGCCCTCGCCGACGTGGAGCTGCGGCTGCGGGAGAGCCTGATCCACCTCACCACGAGGCTGGAGGACATCGACGCCTCACCGCTGGGTGGCCGGGTGCTTCGAGAGGCGGCGGTCGAGGGAGTGCGCGCGGGCGACTGGGCGATCCCCGAGGGGTTGCCGAGCCGGGCGCTGCGGATCATCGCGCTGGCCGCGCGGATCTCCTGGGTGGCGGAGCTCGGACTGGATCCCGAGCTGCACTCCTTCGACGGGCACTCGACCGAAGAGCGACGACGCGCGCTCCGGCAGGTCCGGGCCGCTGCCGACTCGGCGCTCGCCGAGGCCACGAACGTGGCGTGCCTCAACCTGGCCGGTCTGCGTCAGGACAGGACCGATTCGTAGACCGCCATGGTCCGGTCACCGATCGTGCCCCACGAGAAGTGCTCGACCGCCCGCCGTCTCCCGGCCAGCCCGAAGCGCCGGGCCCGGTCGGGGTCGCTGACCGCCTCCCGCAGCGCCGTCGCGAGGTCGGACACGAAGACGTCGGGATCGACGGGCACACCACTGCCGTCCTGCATCTGGTCGATCGGCACCAGCCAGCCGGTCTCGCCGTCGACGACGACCTCCGGGATGCCGCCGGTCGCGGTGGCCACCACCGCCAGCTCGCACGCCATCGCCTCGAGGTTGACGATGCCGAGCGGCTCGTAGACCGACGGGCACGCGAACACCGTTGCGGCAGAAAGCAGCGCGATCACCTCAGCCCGCGGCAACATCTCCGCGATCCAGACGACCCCGTCGCGGCTCTGCCGCAGCTGCTCGATCAGTCCCTCGACCTCGGCCTTGATCTCCGGGGTGTCCGGCGCACCGGCACACAGCACGAGCTGGACCTCGGGCGGCAGCTCGCGAGCGGCGCGCAGCAGGTAGGGCAGGCCCTTCTGCCGGGTGATGCGCCCGACGAAGGCGACCGACGGCCGGTCGGGGTCGACGCCGTGACGGTGCAGCACCTCCGGGTCCTCGGCGCGGGCCCACTGCTCCGAGTCGATGCCGTTGTGGACGACGTGCACCTTGTCGGGCTCGATCTGCGGATAGCTCTTCAGCACGTCGGTGCGCATCCCGGCGCTGACCGCGATGACGGCCGCCGCCGACTCGTAGGCCGTGCGCTCGATGAACGACGACAGGGCGTAGCCGCCGCCGAGCTGTTCGGCCTTCCACGGGCGCATCGGTTCGAGGCTGTGCGCGCTGACGACGTGCGGCATACCGCCGAGCAGCGAGGCGACATGGCCGGCGAAGTTGGCATACCAGGTGTGCGAGTGCACCACGTCCGCCCCGATGCAGTCGGCGGCCATGGTGAGGTCGACCCCCATCGTCTGCAGCGCGGCGTTGGCCTCCGCCAGCTGCGGCAGCTCGCGGTAGCCGGTGGTGCCGTGCTCCTGCTGCGGCTCACCGAACGCTCGCACCCGCGCATCGACATCCCCGCGTGCACGCAGCGCGAGGACGAGCTCGGCGACGTGGACGCCGGCCCCGCCGTAGACGTTCGGTGGGTACTCCTTGGACAGGATGTCGACTCTCACGACTCGCACCGTAGCCGTCGGAAGCCGTTCCGGCGAGGTCCGCGGCCACCTGAGCGGCAGTCGCGGCCTCGGCCGGACAGTTGCGCCGGGCCGTTGCGCCGGGCCGTTGCGCCGGGCCGTTGCGGCGAGGAGCATCGGAC
>NZ_VOHR01000255.1 GCF_009192725.1 Segeticoccus rhizosphaerae
CACGCAGCCGGGGGTGTCGGCGGCCTCGAGCAGCGCCTCGACCGTCGCCCGCACCGCCGGCACCCGCTCGAGGTCGGCCGTCGTGACCACGTGGACGGCACGCCGCGAAGCGGGGTTCACCGGCAACGTCACCACGTCGGGATGGCTCGCGCTGCGCAGGATCAGGTCGGGGATCAGCGCCACGCCCAGCCCCTCGGCGACGAGCCCCAGCACCGCGACGTAGTCCTCGGTCTCGAAGGCCACGTCCGGCGCGAAACCCGCCTTGTCGCAGAGGGACAGCAGGTGGCCCCGGCACCTCGGACAGCCGGCGATCCAGGTCTCGTCGGACAACGCCGCCAGGTCGGCGACCGGCGCCTGCGCCATCGGGTGGTCCTTGGGCAGCGCCAGCCGCACCTGGTCGTCGAGCAGCTTGTGGGTGACCAGCCCCAGCGGCGGATCAGGCTCAGGTCGCCGCTGGCGCCGACCCGGTCCAGCGCGACGGTCATCGCGGCCAGCCAACTCTTGGACTTCATCGGCTTCCCGGAGGCTTCCAACGCGCCCGGCCAGGCACACTCGAGCAGGTCGATGATCTGCTGCTTGGCGGCGGTGGCGTCGGTGACCAGGGCGGCCCGGCGGGCGCCGAGGTGCCGCAGCCGCGCCCAAGTCGGGTCGGCGCGTTCGGGCAGGTAGCAGCGCAACTCGGTGACCAGGCGGGCGATGATCATCGCGTCGGTCTCATCACTCTTGTTGTGGGTGAAGTCCTCGCTCTCCCGAGCGCGGTGCACCAGCAACGGCTGCACGCAGACCAGCCGGACGCCGGCCCGCTCGGCGATCTGGTCCAGCACCCGCCAGCGGTGCCCGGTCGGCTCGCAGGCGATCACGACCGAGGAGAACCCCGCCGCCGCGGCCTGGGCCAACCCCCAGGTGACCGCTTCGGCCAACTGCCACGCCTTCGCCTTGACGGTGCGGCGCCCCAGCACTCGGGAGTCCTGATCGGTCAGCGCGCACACCTGCTTGTCCGCGGCGGGGTCGAAGGCGAGCACCACACTCTCCCGAGTGACGACCGCGCGCAGCGCCGCGAGCCTGTCGTTGCGGCGGCGATCTCCACGTGAGAGCCGACGGTTACCGTTGGACATGCATCCTCCTGATGAGTGGTCTGGGACACCAAGCCCGTCAACCCCATCAGGGGGATGCCTCGGCCCCGGATCCAACACGCTCAGGTAGTTACTACGCGGCTCGCCCGGTGTCTGTGGACGCTGGGTGGCGTCTAGGCGTGCCCATGGAGGGGCGCGTGATCGGCGGGCGTTAGTGGGGGGCGGCTGGATCGGCTCGAAACTACTTGGGAGCCAGCTCGCGCATAACCTCGAGCCCTAGTTGCGTTCGGCGTCCGCGTGGACTTCAATAGGAATGCGGGCAACCGAGACCTCGAAACCGATAGCACGAAGTTGACGACTGGTCTGCGCAAGGTTCAGCTTGCTGAAGAATGGCAGCCAGTCAAGGCCAGCCCTCCCTGAGTTGGTGATGATGGCGAACGTGACACGGTACTCACGGTTTCGATTGACGGTCTCAGTACTGGCTGGCACCAGTTCCAGCCACGTCTCGCGTTGCGTCGAAACTCTCGACTCGATCTCTTTCCGGATTTGGTCGCGGAAGTAGCCATCATTAAGAAAGGTCGTTCCCGACACGGACCCCTGCGCGAACAGGTGGCTGAGGGTCGCGGACCGAGACTTTCTTTTCACGTGGACAAACTCGCCGCCTTTGGTGAGCACATCACACAGTTCGATTCCACTGGCGGCCCCTCCGGGGCGTTTGATCTTAGCATCCAGATTCAGCAACGCGCCGCTCGCAGAATCGGCGAGCCGCTTGTTGTAGTCCTTCTCGATTTCACCGGGCCGCGATGCGGGAAACGACAGCTGAGTGGTGGAGAGGGAACCCAGGAGATCGTCGACCTGTGCGACAAGGGACTCGCTGATCGCGAACCAGCGGCCCTCGATGAGGACGTACAGCTGACCGTCCAGGCGTTGCTCGGATACCAAGCAACGATAGAGAACCCAGCGATCATCGAAGTTCTCGGAACGTGTGAACCGGACCGCCACTCGTCGCTGCTTCAGGTCTTTGACAGACAGCGTCGACTTGGCTTGGCCCAGTTGCTCCAAATACTCCTCTAGGTCGAGGTCGTCGTATTCGTGCTGTCGGGTCCCAGTGATGCGGAAGGCATCGATGTCTTCCCAGAGGATCGTCTCTGGCATGGCGAGGTGGCTACCGAGCGCCTTCCCCGACTGGAGCTCAGCGACCAAGAGGTCGTCAAGAGAGTCGACGACCTCACGCTCTCGAACATGCGCGAGCTGGTCGATCCAGTCGAAGTTCTCCTTGTAGGTCTGCTCCTCGTAGGCCTCGAGAAGCTGGCCGCACAGGGCAGGCAAGTCAGACACGGTCGTATCAATGTTCAAAACGAGGGCGTCCGAGCCCGATAAGCGTTTCGCGAGCGAGGCGTCACGCGGCTCGCCAGTCACACCTCTGAGGACGTCGGTCGAGACGTCCACACCGAAGGTGGGCAACTCTGCGCTCTTGCTCACCTGGGTTGTGGTGCTGACCACAAGGTCCTCGAAGGTCTTCGTGTCCAGGCTTCTCAACTGGGAGGGATCGATGCGATTAAGCGCTACGCGAAGTCCAAACTGGAACTGGATTCTAGAGAGGTCGAGGAGCGCTCGGCCGTAGCCAAACGTGAACGCGAAAATTCTGCCTTGAAAACGTATGAGCAGAAGCCCGGAGGCACTGCGCGTCGTGACGTCGGCCAAACTAGCCGTCAAGATCGGCTGCACGAATGGAACCCAGTCCGGCGTCCGTGACGGCGGACGTACGACGTGCAGCGTTCCGTCCAGGCCAGAGCCGGGAGCAAGGTCCACCCGCTCAGATTTCTTCTCAGGGTCGAGAGCCGCGCCGAAGTCTTTGACTGTCTCGTTCAGAAGGTAAATCGTCAGCCGTCTAGTTCCCACGGGCCACCTCTCCCCTTATCCCTTCCGAGTCTAGTTAACTCCCACATGCGATTGGTCCGTGGCAGGCATTCACGCGCCTGCGATGCTCGATCCGTCTCAAGGCAGATTGATGGGCGCGTAAGAAGCGCCATCCACTCTCTCAGGAGTGACGGGGCGTCCCGCTGATACATCTCACGGCGTGGCTTGTGCGTGCCGCACGCTAGTACGGCGGCGCAGCACAACCTCGAGCCCTGCGACCTCGGAAGTGTGCCGGCGCCCCCTCGGTGGGGCCACCCTCCGTGCGCAGACGCGGCGAAAAGACTGTGAGGATCGTCAACGCAGCCTGAAGGTGCTGGGCTGTGGTTGGTGACCGCGAGTGTGA
Organism: Segeticoccus rhizosphaerae; assembly: GCF_009192725.1. Classification (GTDB taxonomy): domain Bacteria; phylum Actinomycetota; class Actinomycetes; order Actinomycetales; family Dermatophilaceae; genus Segeticoccus; species Segeticoccus rhizosphaerae. Next base: position 3,337 of record NZ_VOHR01000255.1, read on the forward strand.
CCCCCGAAAGGACTGGCCTTCGTGCCTTTGTTGCGACCTGTCCGCTCCCGGTCACCGGCCCCGGCCCGGTTGGAGGAGCTGGCCTGATCAGGAGCTTGACCACCTGGCGTAAGCGGCGCCGGGCGTGTCTCATCACAGTCCTGCCGAGCCTCCGTCCCGGACCGGAACCACGTCCCGTCCGGCGAAGGAGAGAACGCATGAACAGTCTGACCGATCTGCGCGAGGTGGTCGATGTCGTCATCGGCGTCGACACCCACGTCCATACCCACTCCGCAGCCGTGGTCGATGCTGCCACGGGTGGTGTCCTGGCCGAGATCACCGTCGAGGCGACAGCCGAGGGCTATTCCGAGGTGGTGGAGTTCGCCAACAACCACGCGATGTTGCGGGCTTGGGCGATCGAGGGAACCGGTGGCCACGGCGCCGGTCTGAGCCGTCACCTGCTGGAATCATCGGAGATCGTCATCGAGTTGGATCGCCCGAAGCGGTCCGCGCGTCGCAACGGCGCGAAGTCCGATCCGCTGGATGCGATCCGCGCTGCGCGTGAAGCGATGGCTCGACCACGGTTGGGGACACCCCGGACCGGAGGCGAACGCCAAGCACTCTCGGTGCTGTTGGCTGCTCGCCGCTCCGCGATCAATGCCTCCACCGAGGCCCAGCAGCAGGTATTCAGCCTGGTCATCGCAGCACCCGAACCCCTTCGACTCAGGTTCCGCGGCCAGAAGCTCGCCGCGATGCTCAACACGGCCGCGAACCTGCGAATGCACGCCTCCTGGGACACCGAGACGACCAGCACCGTGGTGGCGCTGCGGACCTTGGCCCGTCGTGCCCACGCGATGCTGAAAGAGGCACGAGAGCTGCAGAAGGCGATGGTGGCCATCATCCGCGGCTGGCGACCTGACCTGCTCGAGGAGTTCGGCGTCGGACCGATCGTGGCCGCGACGGTGTTGTGCGCCTGGTCCCACCCCGGCCGTATCCACTCCGAGGCCGCCTTCGCGATGCTCGCCGGCGTGGCACCGATCCCGGCCAACAGCGGCCAAGTCACCACCCGTTATCGGCTCAACCCCTACGGCGACCGCCAGCTCAACAACGCACTGCACACCGTGGTCCAGAGCCGGATCCAGTACCAGTCAGCCACCCGCGACTACGTCGCCCGTCGTACCGCCGAAGGCAAGACCGGCCGAGAGATCAAACGCTGCCTTGCTCGCTACGTCGCCCGCGACCTCTACCGCCTACCCGAAAATACGGCCGCAACTGCTTGACGAAGCATAGGAGCGTCGCATGTCCAGGGTCGCCCGAGTCGCGGCAGGGCGGGACGTACGACGGGCTGTGACCGTGTCAATCGGAGCCATGGGTCTTCATCGAGCCCCCGGCTCGCCATGCGAGCATCGACCCGTGCACAGCGAACAACGCCTACGAACCGGGACGCCCGAGTCACGATCCTTTGCAGAACGGGTACAGGCGGTCATGACTTTGACCGCGCGCCTCAACGCGCTGTCTTTCGATGACCTCGATGCGCGCAAGGCGCTGCTCACCGAGATCTTCGGCGGACCGGTCCCCGACTCGCTGTCCATATTGCCGCCCTTCTACAGCGACTACGGACTCGGAGCATCCTTCGGCGAGCGTGTCTTCATCAATCAGGGATGCTTCTTCCTCGACCTGGGTGGCATCACCATCGGTGACCGTGTCCTGATCGGTCCTCGGGTCACCCTGAGCACCGCCGGCCATCCCGTCGACGTCGACGATCGGTACGACTTCATCACATACGCACCCATCGTCATTGAGGAAGACGTGTGGATCGGCGCCTCGGCCACGATCACGCCAGGAGTCACCATCGGTCACGGCTCGGTCGTCGGCGCGGGAGCCGTCGTGGCAAGAGACGTGCCGCCACTGAGTGTCGTGACGGGAACGAGCGTGGTTGAGCGCAAACGTCTGAAGCAGCCGCGGACGGCCCCAACGTCACAAGCGCGCCTCCGGGCCCCGCACAAGTAGCTCCGCGAAAGTGAGACGCCCCACAGGCGGCGGCATGACGCGCGTCCCATAACAGGGCATCTCAAGTTGATGAACAATCAGCGGTGGAGTGCGGGCCTACTAGTACTACAGCCGCACTTAGTTTTTGCTGGTCCCGCGTGTCGACTGTGTGAGACTGGGAATTCACCGGCATGTTGCTCGTGTGATAGATGAGGTGGA
>NZ_VOHR01000256.1 GCF_009192725.1 Segeticoccus rhizosphaerae
CGAGCACGAGCAGGTCGGGGTCGGCGAGGTAGGCCCGCGCCAGCGCCACGAGCTGGCGCTCCCCCGCCGACAGGGACTCGCCGCGCTGGCCGACCCGGGTATCCAGTCCGCGCGGCAGGCCCGCCAGCCACTCGTCGAGCCCGAGCTCGGTGATCGCGAGCCGCACCTCGTCATCGGTGGCCGTCGGCCGGCCGAACCGGACGTTGTCGAGCAACGTGGTGTCGAAGAGGAAACCTTCCTGCGGCACCATCACGATCCGACTGCGCAACGAGTCGAACCGGACGTGGCGCAGGTCGACCCCGTCGATCCGCACGGCGCCGTGTCCCGGGTCCATCAGCCGGGTCAGCAGCTTGGCCAAGGTGGTCTTGCCCGAGCCGGTCTCGCCGACGACGGCCACCCTCGACCGGGGCGCGATCTCGAGGGCGACGTCGCGCAGCACCGTCTCGCCGCCCGGGTAGGCGAACGACACGTCGTCGAACTCGACGGTGATCGGCCCGCGCGGTAGCCGCACCCCGGCCTCACCGGGGTCGGCCACGTCCGCCGGGGTGTCGATGACCGCAATCACCCGGCGCCACCCGGCCACGGCGTTCTGCATCTCGTTGAGGATCTCGGTCGCCGTCTGGACCGGCTGGGTGAAGAGGTTGACCAGGAAGAGGAACGCCAGCAGCTCACCCAGGCTGAGGTGCCCCCGCACCGCGAGGACCGTCCCGACGACGATCACGACGGTGGTGGTCAGGCCCGAGACGAGCTGTCCGGTGGTGAAGGCGAGGACAGAGCGCGCCTGGGCGCCGATCGCCGCGCGCCGGTGGGCCTCGATGGCCGAGTCGAGCCGGGCTGCCGTGCGGTCCTCCACGCCATAGGCCCGGATGGTCGCCGCCCCGACAACCGACTCGGCCACCGCCCCGAGCAGGTCCCCGACCCGTTCGCGGACAGCCGTGTAGGCCCGTCCGACGATGCCCTGGAACTTGCGGATGATGAAGAACAGCGGCACGAAGCAGGCCCACACGACGAGCGCGAGCACGGGGCTGTAGACCAGCATCAGCACGGTGGCTACGGTGAGCTGCCCCAGCGACACGATGAACATCAGCCCGCCGAACTGGACGAACTTGGAGATGGTGTCGACGTCGCTGGTCACCCGTGACACGAGGGAGCCGCGCCGTTCGGTGTTCTGGGTCAGCACCGACAGGTCGTGGATGTGCCGAAACGCCTTGATGCGCAACGTGGACAGGCCACTCTCTGAGGCGCGGAACAGTCGGATGTTGACGAAGTACGACGTCACCGCCGTCAGCAGCACACCGACGGCGGCCACGGCCACGAAGAACACCACGATGCCGACGTCGGGGCCGCCCGGCGCGAGGATCCCCCGGTCGGTCGTCTGCTGCACGACGAACGGCACGAGCACCCGGCCGATCGTCGAGACCAGGGCCAGCCCGATCGTGACGAGGATCCCCTTGCGCAGCTCGGGCGAGAGCTCCAGCCCGCGCCGCAGCGTCTGCCCCGTGTCCAGGATCGGGCCGTCGGCGAGGTCTGTGGCCCGGCGCGGTGTGGTGGTGGCGCTCATCGCTGCTCGCCCGCGTCGACCAGGGAGGCCGACTCCTCGTCGGCGGCCACCGCCGCGCGTTCCTCCGCCTCCCGCGCGTATGCCGTGACGAGCCTCCGGTAGCCGGTGCACCGTGCCATCAGCTCGTCGTGCGTGCCATGGTCCACGACGCGGCCGTGGTCGAGGTAGACCACGTCGTCGGCGAGCCTGATCGTGGCCATGCGGTAGGCCACGACGAGCACGGTGGTGCCGCTCCGACCGGTCCGCAGCCCGGCCAGGATCGCCTGCTCGACGCTGGGGTCGACAGCACTCGTCGCGTCATCGAGGACGAGCAGTCGCGGCTCGCGGATCACCGCACGTGCCAGGGCGATCCGTTGCCGTTGGCCGCCCGAGAGCGACGCCCCTCTCTCTCCTACGCGCGTCTCGACACCCTCCGGCAACGCCGCCACGAACTCGTCGGCCTGCGCCACGCGCAGGGCCTCGCGGACCTGCGCATCGTCGTACGGGGCACCCAGGGTGACGTTGCCGCGCACGCTGTCGTCGAACATGAAGGTCTGCTGGGCGACGAGCGCGCCGACCTCCGGGATCCCGCCCCTGGTCACCTCACGCAGGTCGATGCCGTCGAGGGCGACGACACCGGTGTCCGGGTCCACGAGCCGCAGGACGAGCGACGTGAGCGTCGACTTGCCTGAGCCGGTCGGACCGACCAGCGCCGTGGTCCCTCCGGCAGGAAGGGTGAGGGTCACCTCGCGGACCGCGGGTTCGTCCTTGTCGACCCTGGCGTCGTCGCGGCTGACGTCGTAGCCGTAGCTGATCCCGGTCGCACGCACCCCTGCCGCGCCGTCGCGCGGCAGGTCGCCATCGCCATACGGCATCTGCCCCTCGGCTTGCAGGACGCGGTTGACGCGGTCGATTCCGACCACGGTGCGCGGCAGTTCGGACAGCACCCAGCCCAGGGCTCGGACGGGGAAGGCAAGGATCGAGAAAAGGTAGGCGATCTGCACCACCTCGGCGGCGCCGATCGCGCCAGAGGCGACCCGCGCGGTGCCGAAGCCCAGCACGGCGAGCGTGCCAAGGGTGGGGATCGCCTCGATCACCGGGTCGAAGGTGCCGCGGGTCCGGCCGACCTCGATGTTGGCGTCACGCAGCCGGTGGGTGACGTGGGTGAACCGGGTGGCCTCCTGCTCCTCGCGTCCCATCGCCTTGACGACCAGTCCCGCCTCCAGGCTCTCGTGCGCCACCTCGGAGACCTCGGCGCGTAGCTGTTGCGCGAGCGTCACGCGCGGCGACATCCGGCGCTGGAATGCGAGGTTGGCCAGGAAGAGCGCCGGGAACACGAGCAGACCGATCACCGCGAGCACCGAGTCGACGGCGAACATCTGCACGATGCCGACAGCGAGCATGACGAGGACGCCGACGGCCATCGGCAACGGGTTGAAGACCTCCCAACTCGCCTCGACGTCGGCGTTGGCGTTGGACAACAGCTGTCCGGAGGGGTGTCGGTGGTGCCAGGACAGCGGCAGCCGGAGGTACTGCCTGGTTACCCGCCGCCGGTACATCGCGCTGAGGTTGAAGAAGGTGACCCCGGCGCTGATCCGGCGCACGATCACGCCCAGGACGTTGAGCAGGGTCACTCCGCCCAGCAGCAGGCCGGCTGACCACAGCTGCCCGGCGGTGACCTCGCCGGCCTGGATCGCCGGGCTCACGACCTCGCGCGTGACCTTGCCGATGGCCCACGCGGTGGCCACGGTCATGACGCCGTAGAGGGCGCTGCCGAGGACGGCGAGCGCGAACCACCGCGGCTGCTGGCGGATCCCGGTGCCGAGGATGGAGAGGCCACGACGCAGGCTGGGCGGGGTCGCCGACGACACGTGTCCTCCGGGATCGGTGAAGGTGGGGTGGGACGAACCAGCCTCTCACGCTCCGACCCCCGGGCCGCGTCGTGACGATGGCAGGATGAGCCTATGGCCCACCTCGCCCGGCTCGAACGCCAGTCCCTCTGCGACACCTTCGAGCGGGTCGGCCGGGACGCACCCACTCTCTGCGACCCGTGGCTCACCCGTGACCTGGCGGCCCACCTGGTCATCCGCGACCGCCGGCCGGACACGGTGATCGGTTCAGCCGTGCCACAGGCGCCCGTCCTGGGGCAGCACGCGCGGCGCACCCAGGACAGCTACGCCGCGCAGGACTGGCCGCACCTGGTGGACCTGGTCCGCTCCGGGCCGCCCCGGTGGTCGCCGGTCTCGATCGCACCTCTCGACGAGGTGGTCAACCTGGTGGAGTACTTCGTCCACCACGAGGATGTGCTGCGTGCCGGTGAGGCGCCCGTGCGGCGTGACCTCGACCCCGACCTCGAGGCCGCGCTGTGGTCGACCCTGACCCGGATGGGACGCGTGTTGCTGCGTGGCTGCCCGGTCGGCGTGGTGGCGGTCACTCCGCAGCACGGTCGCCGCCAGCTGCGGTCGCCCCGCGACCAGGGCAGCGTCGTCCTGCGCAGCAGCCCGGGCGAGCTGGTCCTGCTCGCCTTCGGCCGTGGTCGCGTCGCCGAGGTCGAGGTGGACGGGCCGCCCGCGGCCGTGGCGGCCTTCGAGTCGTCCGACCTCGGTCTCTGACCGCCATATCCTTTCCGCCGCAGAGGGCGGCACGAGGCGGCGTGGTCGGTGGAGTCGGAGGGTCAGCGGACCGGTATGCCGTCCGCGCGCAGCGCGTCCTTGACGTCCCCGACGGACAGCTCGCCGAAGTGGAAGACGCTCGCCGCGAGGACGGCGTCCGCCCCCGCCTGCACCGCCGGCGGGAAGTCGGCCGCCCGGCCAGCCCCCCCGCTGGCGATCAGGGGCACGCGCACCTCGGCACGGACCCGGCGGATCAGGGGAAGGTCGAAGCCCTCCTTGGTGCCGTCGGCGTCCATCGAGTTGAGCAGGATCTCGCCGGCGCCGAGCTCGGCGGCCCGCGCGCACCACTCCACCGCGTCGAGGCCGGTCCCCCTGCGGCCGCCGTGCGTCGTCACCTCGAAGTCCTCCGTGGCCGCACCGGTGTCGTCGCGTCTGCGTCGGACGTCGGCCGAGAGCACCAGCACCTGGGACCCGAAACGGTCGGCCACGCGCGCGATCAGCTCCGGGTCGGCGATCGCCGCCGTGTTGACGCCCACCTTGTCGGCGCCGGCACGCAGCAGCCGGTCGACGTCCTCGACCGTGCGCACGCCGCCGCCCACGGTCAACGGGATGAAGACCTGCTCGGCGGTGCGGCCCACCACCTCGTAGGTCGTCTCGCGGTCGCCGCTGCTGGCCGTCACGTCGAGGAAGGTGAGCTCGTCGGCCCCCTGGGCGTCGTAGCGCTGGGCCAGCTCCACCGGATCCCCGGCGTCGCGCAGCCGCGCGAAGTTGACGCCCTTCACCACCCGCCCGGCGTCGACGTCCAGGCACGGGATGACGCGGATGGCAACGCTCACCGCTCGAGCCTATCCAGCAACGAGTCGACGAGCCGACGCGTCTAGGGTGCGGACATGCCACCGGGACCGTCCGCGTCGACCCTCGCGGCCGTCACCGACCTCGTCGCGCAGACCGGACCGCGGTGCGGCAGCACGTTGGTCGTCGCGGTCGACGGCCGCAGCGGCGCCGGCAAGACCACCTTCGTCGAGGCGCTGCTGGGTGCGCTCACGGACGCGGTGCTGCCGACGTCGGCCCCGTCGAGGCGCCCGCAGCTGCTCCCCCTCGACGACCTCTACCCGGGCTGGGACGGCCTGGCCCGGGGGGTGCGGCGGCTCCACGACCAGGTGCTGCAGCCCCTCTCGCGCGGTGAGCGGGCGGCATACCGGCGGTTCGACTGGCTGGAGGGGCGAGACGGCGAGACGGTCACCCTCCCTCCCATGGGGCTGCTGGTCGTCGAGGGTGCAGGGTGCAGCGTCCCGCCGTGCGCCGCCCTCGAGTCGGTCCGGGTCTGGCTCGACGCGGCCGGGGACACCCGCCGCTCGCG
>NZ_VOHR01000257.1 GCF_009192725.1 Segeticoccus rhizosphaerae
TGGTTGGCGCGGATGGCCAGGGCGCACCGGACGGTGGCCGGCTCGTAGAGGGGGCCGGTGCCGGCGGCGTGCGAGCGCAGCAGCCGCACCGCCGGATCCGTCCCGCCCGGAGCGCCACCCGGACCAGTGGGAGCACCGGTCGGCTCCGTCCGGCCACCCGGAGGCTGGACAGACTGGTCGGTGGAGGCCTCGGTGGGCGGACGTCCATACGCCTCCTGCGTCGCGGCGTCCCGGTTGGCGCCCACCCCGGTGGAGCGCCCGTAGAGCGGCCTCTCGGAGGCGAGTCGCACCGCCAGCTCGTAACTCTCCCGGTTACGTGCGAGGCCGGCCGCGGTCGGTGAGACCCCGCAGCCGCCCGCGATGCCGGGCAGGTCGGCCAGGCGGAGCGGTGCGCCGTCGAGGTCGACTCGTGGCCGTCCCGCGACGTCATCGCCGGTATTGGTGTCTGTCACTCGATGATTGTGTCGGCCATCTCGGTTAGGTTGAAGCACATGATCCGCTTTGACGGCGTCTCGAAGCAGTACCCGGACGGCACCAAGGCTGTCGACGAACTGACCCTGGAGGCACCGACCGGTCAGATCACCGTCCTTGTCGGTCCGTCCGGCTGCGGCAAGACGACCTCGCTGCGGATGATCAACCGGATGATCGAGCCGACCGGTGGTCGCATCCTCATCGACGACCGTGACACGGCCAGCATGAACGCCGCCGAGCTGCGGCGCGGGATCGGCTACGTCATCCAGCACGCGGGACTGTTCCCCCACCGCACCATCCTCGACAACGTCACCACCGTGCCCAAGCTGCTCGGCTGGGACAAGAAGCAGGCGCGCGACCGGGCCCGCGAGCTGCTCGACCGGGTGGGCCTCTCCAGCGAGCTCGTCGACCGCTACCCCGGCCAGCTGTCGGGCGGACAGCAGCAGCGCGTGGGTGTCGCCCGGGCGCTGGCGGCCGATCCTCCGGTGATGCTGATGGACGAGCCGTTCAGCGCGGTCGACCCGATCGTGCGGCACCAGCTCCAGGACGAGTTCCTGCGGCTGCAGGACGAGCTCGGCAAGACCATCGTCTTCGTCACCCACGACATCGACGAGGCGATCAAGCTCGGTGACCAGGTGGCGGTGCTGCGGGTCGGCGGACACCTGGCGCAGCTCGCCGCCCCCGCGGACCTGCTGGCCCGGCCGGTCGACGACTTCGTCGCTGACTTCGTCGGACGTGACCGCGGCTACCGCGCACTCGGGTTCGCGCGCTCCGGCGAGATCCCGGTGCACGCCGAGGAGACGGTCCGGCTGGGCTCGGAGGTGAGCGTTGACGGCGGTTCGGCCGACCGGTGGGTCCTCGCCGTCGACAGCGACGGGAGGCCAGCCGGTTGGGTGGACCGTGCTTCCAGCGACGACACCGGGCCGGCGGAGGGGAGCCGACTGCACCGAGGGGGCACCACGGCCAAGCAGGACGGCACGTTGCGCGAGGCGCTCGACGCCGCGCTGTCGTCACCCTCGAGTCGCGGCGTGATCGTGGACGCGGACGGCCGTCTCCTCGGCACCGTCACGGCGCAGGAGGTGCTCGACCTCATCGAAGCCCGGCGCAGCGACGCCCGCAGCGGCGCCGGGGCGGGCAGCGGGACCGGCTGATGCTCTCCTACATCTCCGACAACGCCAGCACGCTGCTGCGCTGGACCGGCTGGCACGTGGTCCTGTCGCTGGCGCCGCTCTTCATCGGGCTGGCGCTCGCGCTGCCGATCGGGTGGCTGGCCAACCGCTACCGGCTCGTCTACGCACCGCTCGTGGCCGTGACGGGCTTGCTCTACACCATCCCGTCGCTGGCCCTGTTCGTCTTCATGCCGCTGATCCTCGGCACCCAGATCCTCAGCCCGGTCAACATCATCATCGCCCTGTCGCTCTACACCCTCGCGCTGCTCGTCCGCACGGTCGCGGACGGCCTCGCCTCGGTCCCCGACGACGTCACCCAGGCCGCGACCGCGATGGGCTACAAGGGGCTCGGCCGGCTGATCCGGGTCGAGCTGCCCATCGCGGTGCCGGTCATCGCCGCTGGCGTCCGGGTCGCCACCGTCTCCAACGTCAGCCTCGTGTCGGTGGCCGCGATCATCGGCGTGCCGCAGCTGGGACAGCTGTTCACGTCGGGCTTCCAGCTGCAGTACTACACCCCCATCGGCCTGGGGATCATCGGGTGTGTCATCCTCGCGCTCGTCTTCGACGCGATCATCCTCGGCGTGACCAAGGTCCTGACGCCCTGGCGCCGGCAGGAGGCAACGCCGTGATCAACCAGATCATCGACTGGCTGACCGACCCGGCCCACTGGAGCGGCACCGAGGGGATCGTGCACCGGCTGGTCCAGCACCTCGAGTACTCCGCGATCTCGCTGGTCATCGCCGCCCTCATCGCGCTGCCGCTGGGCATGTACATCGGGCACACCGGCAAGGGCACCTTCCTCATCGCCGGCATCGCCAACTCGTTCCGCGCTCTGCCGAGCCTCGGCCTGCTGACCCTGATCGTCCTGGTGATGTCGGGCAGCCTCCCGTTCAGCATCGCCTACCTGCTGCCCACCGTGATCGTGCTGGTCCTGCTCGCCATTCCGCCGATCCTCACCAACACCTACGCCGGCATCCAGAACGTCGACGCCGAGGCCCGCGACGCCGCCTACGGCATGGGTATGACGGGTGGACAGGTGCTCACCCAGGTCGAGACTCCCTGCGCCCTACCGCTGATCATCTCCGGCATCCGCAGCGCGGCACTGCAGATCATCGCCACCGCGACCGTGGCGGCCTACGTCTCCCTCGGCGGCCTGGGCCGGTTCGTGATCGACGGCCTCGCCCAGCAGGACTTCCCCCAGATGGCGGCAGGCGCGGTGCTGGTGGCCGTGCTGGCGCTGCTCGTGGACCTGGTCCTGATCGCGGTGCAGCGATTTGTCGTTTCCCGCGGACTGACCGGCCGCTACGCTCGGACCACAGCAAGCTCCGACGTGATCGAGGCCGAGTCCGTGAACACGCTCTCCACGGCACGCTGACCCCCCGCACCTGATCAACTGAACCGACAGGAGAAGCACCATGAACCGCTCGAGGACGCTCGTCACGTTGGTCTCGGTGGTGGGATTGCTGGGTGTGGCCGCCTGCGGCAGTGACAATGGCTCGTCGCCCCTCGGCAACGCGGCCACCGGCAAGACGGCGGCCTCCGACACGATCGTGGTCGGCTCGGCCAACTTCCCCGAGAACGTGCTGCTGATGAACATCTACGCCGAGGCGCTCAAGGCCAAGGGGGTCAAGGTCGAGACCAAGCCCAACATCGGCAGCCGCGAGACCTACATCCCCGGCCTCAAGGACGGATCGATCGACCTGATCCCGGAGTACACCGGAGTCCTGCTGCAGTACTTCGACAAGAAGGCCACGGCGGTCTCACCCGATGACGTGTATGCCGCGTTGCAGAAGGCGCTGCCGGCAAACCTCATCGTCCTGGACAAGTCCGCGGCGCAGGACAAGGACGCGGTGGTGGTCACCAAGCAGACCGCGCAGAAGTACAACCTGAAGTCGATCGGTGACCTCAAGCCAGTGGCCGGCAAGCTGAACCTCGGTGGCCCGCCGGAGTGGAAGACCCGCGAGACGGGTGTGCCGGGTCTGAAGAAGAAGTACGGCCTCAACTTCAAGTCGTTCGTCTCGCTCGACACCGCCGGGCCGCTGACCATCCAGGCGCTGAAGTCGGGCCGGGTCGATGCTGCCGACGTCTTCACCACCGACCCCTCCATCGCGCAGAACGGCTGGGTCATCCTGCAGGACCCGAAGAACCTCTTCGCCGCCCAGAACGTCGTGCCGCTGATCAACAAGGCCAAGGCCGGTGACACCGTCAAGGCGGCGCTCAACGCCGTGTCGCAGAAGCTGGACACGGCACAGCTCGGCGAGCTGGTGAAGAAGGTCGTGTCGGACAAGAAGAACCCCAACACGGTCGCGAAGGACTGGCTGTCGTCCAAGGGCCTGACCTGAGGAGCGACGCGACGTCAGCTCCCACCAGCAGTTCTTGAGGGTCGCGCGCCGGTCAGCGCGGCGGCGGGCCCACCGACGCGCGCGGCTGCGGCGTCGGAGGGAGTACCTTGCGCCTGCTGTGCTTGCCGGCGATGGCCTTGGTCGTGACCTTGACGACCGTGGCGACGAGCTCGGCCATCGGCCAGCGGTAGGTGGACAACGGTGGGCTGAGCAGCCGCGAGACGGGACGGTCGTCGTAGCCGATCACGGACAGGTCGTCCGGGATCGTGCGCCCGAGCTCGGCCGCCGCCGCATAGACCCCGTAGGCGATCGAGTCGGACAGGCACAGGAAGGCAGTCGGGGGGTCCTCGCTCGACAGGACCTCCTGCACGACCTGGCTCGCCGCCTCGAGGTCGTGGGGCGTCGTGAGGAAGTCGGCGTAGACCCCCAGCGTGGGTGCCAGCTTGCGCACCACGGCCTCGGCCGGGCGATCCGGTGTCTCGACGCCGCCGGGCGTGAGCAGCGCGACGCGGGTGTGCCCGGCGTCCGCCAGCCGGGTGAGGCCGTCGGTGACGCCGGCCGTGTTGTCGAAGACCACCTCAGCGGCCGTCGCCGCGCCAGGCAACCCGTCGCCGACCGCCACGATCGGCACGTCGCGGGCCGCCTCGACCCAGTGCGGTGACCGCGGGTCGAGCGGGAGGGTGATGATCGCGTCCACGTGCTGGTCGACCAGGCGCTTGGTCATGGTCACCTCGGTGAGCGGGTCGTTCACGGCGTCGACGATCGCCGACGTGAGCCCCGCCTCGAGCAACGCCCGGCCGAGGGCCGCCGCGACCGACTGCTGCCAGTTGTCCTCGAGCGAACCGCAGAGCACGCCCACGGTGTCGGTGCGGCCGGAGGCGAGGGCCCGGGCGATCGGATCGGCCTCGTAGCCCAGCCGGTCGGCCGCCTCGCGCACGCGGACCTGGGTCTCCTCCGGCACCTGGATGCCGCGCAGCGCGTAGGAGACCGCCGCGACCGACAACCCCGTCTCGTCGGCGATGTCGCGCAGGGTCAGTCGCTTGCGTCGGCCGGCCATGGCCCAACGCTAGTCGTCCCGTGGCCCGATGCCGCGAGAGTGGTTGACAGACTCTCGTTTAACCGCTTCACTGAAAGGGTTCAGTGAAGCGGTTAAACCATCCATACGTGGTGAGGAGGCGCCCGGTCATGAGCCCGTATGACGTGCCTCGAGGCAGCATCGACGTGCACCAGCACCTGTGGCCCGAGCCTCTGGTCGAGGCCCTCCGCCGTCGGGAGCGGCCCCCTCGCCTGGTCGGTTGGACGCTCCACCTGGACGGTGAGCCGCCGTTCGAGGTGGATCCGGCGGCCCACGAACCGGCCAAGCGAGCCGCAGGTGAGCCCGACGACCGCGCCGTCGCCGCCCTCTCGCTGTCCGCGCCGTGGTGCTCATGGTCCGAGCCTGCCAGATTCCGGGGCGTCACGTGTCGCGCCCCACCCCGAAGGTCCTGTGACGTGA
>NZ_VOHR01000258.1 GCF_009192725.1 Segeticoccus rhizosphaerae
CCGCTGGTCCCATCCCCGCCCCGGAGCCGGTCGACCCGCCGGAGCCGATCCGGCCGAAGGACCCGGGCACGCCCGGTCTGTAGCGGCGGGCCGCCCCCTGCCGGGCCTTCGGGGCAGCCGCCCAGGAGCGTGCGACGCGGGGTCAGCCGATCACGTCGCCGGGCACCACGTCCGGTGCCCGGCGATGTGGTCGCGTGCCCTCCCAGGCGAGGAAGTCCTCGGTGAGGTTGACGACGGTGACCGCGACCCAGCCGACCACGACCGCGTCGTCGCCGAGCCCGAACACGCCCAGCACCGCCTCGGGCATCAGATCGACCGGTGACACGACATACGCCACTGCCCCCAACAGGATGAGCAGCTCTCGCACCGTGGCACCGCGGTAGTCGCCGCGCACGGTCGCGAGGGTGAGTCTCGGCAGCGCGGCCACGCGGGTCAGCAACCCCGGTGAGCCGGCCCGGGTGCTCGCACGCACGGCGGTCACCAGCGAGCGCAGGGCGTCCCATCGCAGCCAGGTGCTCGAAGCCATCGCGGCCCTCCAGGGTTCTCGTCGGGCACGTGCCGCGCCCGTCGCCTCACTCCAACGTCCGGGCGGAACGGACCATTCCTGTGCTCAGCGGTGGAGCGGCCGCGACTTCGGCGGGAACTCGTGCTTGGTGTGATCGGCTATCCGGTGCAACAGGTAGGTGTCGAGCCCGGCGCCCACCACACCCCCGACCAGCGGCACGGCCTTGCCGAACCGGGTGAGGGCCTTCTTGCCCACCTGGCTGACCAGCCGGAAGCCGACGCCCTTGTTGATCGCGAGCATCACCGGCCCGGGGAGCCGCTCGGCTGCCAGGCTGGACAGTCGGCCCGCGGGCACGACACCCACCTTCTGGAGCAGGTCGTCGGCGTCCGCGCCGACGAGGGCGAGCAGGATCGCCGAGCGCACCTCCGGTCGGCGGATGTCGTAGCCACGGACGGACGCCACGGCGGCGACCATCCTGGTGGCCACGAGGTAGAACTCGAGCACGTTCGCGGGCAGCGCCACCGGCATGGTGACCAGTCCTCCGATGCCGGTGAGGAATCCGCCCGCCGCGGCCAGCTTGAGGTGCGAGTTGACGATCGCGTCGATCGCGCGGTCCGGCTCGGGGTGTTCCCCGGTCGCCACCGACGCGATCTTCTCGGCCGAGTCGAAGCGGCCGGCCCCCTCGATCCCGACGTGCAGCAGCTTCTCCACCAGTCCGGTCGCCGCCGGAGCCATGCGCTCGTTGCTCTCGTCGGCGTCTGCTTCGTCCTGGTCCGAGCCGAAGATTCCCACGTGTGCCCTCCCTGTCGCCGTCGCCCCATCCTGCCAGCAACCCGCCGCCGGGCCGGGAGGGCGACACGCGGGAGCACCGGTATGCCGTCCTCGCCGGCGGGCGCGTATGGGCACTGACGGGAGCTGATGGGCACTAACGGGCCGGACGGCATACCCCGGCCTGCTCGGGGGTTGTGATGGGTGAGTATTCCTTGCGTGGGACGATGCAAGCAGTCGCGTCCTCACGACTGATCCCTCATGGAAGGTTGCCTGACATGCCCGTTGTAGCCGACGATTCCGCGAAGTTCACGGCATACGCCCACCCCGAGCGTCTCGTGTCCACCGACTGGCTCGCCAAGCATCTGGGCGAACAGGGCCTGGTGGTCGTCGAGTCCGACGAGGACGTCCTGCTCTACGACTCCGGGCACATCCCCGGCGCCGTCAAGGTGGACTGGCACACCGACCTCAACGACCCGGTGGCCCGCGACTACGTCGACGCGACGCGGTTCGCGCAGGTCATGGGATCGCGGGGCATCGGTCGGGACACGACCATCGTCGTCTACGGGGACAAGAGCAACTGGTGGGCGGCCTACGCGCTGTGGGTCTTCAGCCTGTTCGGGCACGAGGACGTGCGGCTGCTCGACGGAGGTCGCGCCAAGTGGATCGAGGAGGGACGCGAGCTGACCCGCGAGGTCCCCACCCCGACGCCGGTCGACTACCCGGTCGTCGAGCGCGAGGACGCGCCGATCCGCGCGTTCAAGGACGAGGTGCTCGAGCACATCGGCAAGCCGATGGTCGACGTGCGCTCCCCGGGCGAGTTCTCCGGGGCGCTGTTGCACATGCCCGACTACCCGCAGGAGGGTGCCATGCGCGGAGGGCACATCCCGGGTGCGAAGTCGGTGCCGTGGAGTCGTGCCGCGGCCGAGGACGGCACCTTCAAGGACCGCGAGGAGCTCGAGGCCATCTACCAGGGCGAGATCGGTCTGTCGGCCGACGACGACGTCATTGCCTACTGCCGCATCGGTGAGCGCTCGTCGCACACGTGGTTCGTGCTGACCCACCTGCTGGGGTTCGGCTCGGTGCGCAACTATGACGGGTCGTGGACCGAGTGGGGCAACGCGGTGCGGGTGCCGGTGGAGCGGGACGTCAACTGAGAAGGGCTTACGCGTTGCCCACGAGTTGAGGACGGAAACGATGGCAAGAGAAGGCGGTTGATCGGCTGTGACCCAGCTCAACACCACTGACCTGCCCGAGCCGATGGCCCAGCTCGTGGAGGACTTCCACGCGGTGGAGCCCAAGGACCGGCTGCAGCTGCTGCTCGAGCTGAGCGACGAGCTCCCGAGCCTGCCCGAGCGGTATGCCGGCCACCTCGACCAGCTGGAACAGGTGCACGAGTGCCAGTCGCCGCTGTTCCTCCTGGTCGAGGTCGAGCCCGCCACTGACGGTGGAAACGCCGAGGACCGCACGGTCCGGCTCTTCTTCGACGCACCCAAGGAGGCGCCCACGACCCGTGGCTTCGCCGGCATCCTCCACGAGGGTCTCGACGGTCGCAGCGTGGCCGAGGTGCTCGCGGTGCCGGACGACGCGCCGCTGCGTTTCGGCCTCGCCGACGCCGTCTCACCGCTGCGGATGCGGGGCATGGCGGCCATGCTCAGCCGGATCAAACGGCAGGTGCGGCACAAGTCGATGTTGTGAGGCTTCGGCGGTTTCGGCATGCAGTAGGTTTCCGGCATGGGGAATCGCATGGGGAATTCAGCGACGCAGGACGCCCGGTTCGGTGGTGCGTGGTTCGCGTTGGCGGCCGTCCTCGTGGTGGTGGGAATCGTGTTGCTCGTCCTCGCGCTGGTCACCTCCGGGTCGCCGACCATGTCGGCCTACCAGCCCGGCGCGCAGGTGCACTCCAGGAGCCAGGGCTTCTCGGTCTACTCCAAGGATCAGGGCGTCCGCGCCGAGAGTGTCTGCCGCGCCAAGGGTGACGGCGGGATCGACCAGGTGTTGCTGCGTCCGACCGGCGAGTTCAAGGTCGAGACGGGCGGCACCTCCTACTACGAGGTGGCGCGCAGCAACGAGGCCCTCGCCGCCGGGACCTACACGGTCATCTGCGCCGACAACCAGGGCGCGGTGAGCGACCTGTTCATCGGCCCACGGGCGAACCACGCCGTGGGCGGTCCGCTGTCGTCAGGCACGTATGTCGGGCCGATCCTCATCCTGCTCGGCCTCATTGCCGCCGCGGTCCTGTTCTTCCTGCGCCGCACTGCCTCCGCGGCCCCGGCGCAGGCGCCGGCCGGATACGGCGGTTACCCCCAGCAGACCTACGGTCAGCAGGGCTACGGCCAGCATGGGTACGGCCAGGTCGGGCAACCGTACGGACAGTCGCCGTATGGCGGGCAGCCCTATGGCCAGCAGGGTGGGCAACCGTACGGCCAGCCCCCGCAGCAACCGTATGGCGGGCAGGGCCAACGCGGTGAGGGGCAGTCGACCTACGGGCACCAAGGCTACGGCCCGCCCCCGTACGGTCAGGGGAGCCAGCAGGGCTACGGGCAGCAGGGCTACGGTCGGCCCGGCAGCGAGCGGGCGGGCAATGCCCCAGACCAGGCCGATCCCTTCGACCACCCCACGACGCGGTCCCCCGTCCGGGGTGAGCCCGCCGAGTGGGGCGAAACCATCCGCACCCACGCCGACGAGCAGAGCGGCGAGGAGCCTCCCGCCCCGCCCGCGCGCTGAACCGCGACGGAGCCCCGAGACCGCCGACGCCGCTTCGAGCCGGTCGTGTCACCCCGGTGCGGTTGGATGAGTGACATGGCCGTCGAGGGAGTGCAGGCGCCTCTCGGCGCCGACCTCGCGTCCGTCGCGTTCGGCCCGCACCATGCGGCCGTGCGCTGGTCGGACGGCGCCCGGACCGGCAGCGTCGAGCAGATCGTCTCCCTCGTCGGTGAGCTGGAGGCCTCCCACCGGCCGCGGTGGGTCTGGTGGGCCGCTGACCCGCACGCGGTCCCGCTGGTCTCGGCGGGCCTGGCTCTCGGGCGATGCTGGGACCTCGCGGAGGCCCACCGCATCCTCGCCGGCGGGTGGGAGGCCGACCCCGGTCACGTGTGGGCACGGGCGCACGGTCTCGATCCTGCGGCCGCTCCCCGACCAACGGCCGGTGACCTGTTCGACTTCACCTCACCGACCGAACCCGGCCTCACGTCGTCGGCTGCCGCAGCGGGGGCGACGAGGGCCGACGGGCACCTGCACCCCGAGGTCCTCTCCCCGGACTTCCTGGGCACGCCCGACGGGGTGTCGACGGTGGCCGACCTGGCCCTACGCGCTGCGGTCGCCCAGCGAATCC
This sequence comes from Segeticoccus rhizosphaerae, assembly GCF_009192725.1. GTDB lineage: Bacteria > Actinomycetota > Actinomycetes > Actinomycetales > Dermatophilaceae > Segeticoccus > Segeticoccus rhizosphaerae. The sequence goes on from NZ_VOHR01000258.1 coordinate 4,608, forward strand.
TGTTGGCGCAGCGGCACATCCGAGCCGTCTCAACGGCATACTCGGAGTCGGCCGCCGCGCTCCTGTGTCTGGAACTGTCCCGCGACGGCCTCCCGGTGCACCGCCAGACCCTCGAGTCGCTGATCGCGGCGGCGGCGGGTCCGCGTCCGGAGTCGGAGCGGCACGCCATGGAGATCCGCCGCGAACGCGACCTGCAGGTGCTGCGGCACGTCCCCGGGCGGGAGTCGACGGATCTGCGCAACCCGGTCCACGTGCGCGAGCTGCTGCGCGCCGTGGGCGTGGTCGTGCCGGACACCCGGGCGTGGCGACTCGAGCCGTTCCGCGCAACGCATCCCCTGGTGGAGGCCCTCCTGCAGTGGCGAAAGGCCGAACGCATCGCCACCACCTATGGATATGCCTGGCTGGCCGCGCACGTGGGGCCGGACGACCGGTTGCGTGGCGGGTGGACCGCGTGCGACGGGGCGGCGGGCCGGATGACGGCTCAGAACGGCCTGCACAACCTGCCCGCGCCGCTGCGCCCCGCCGTGGCCGCCCATCCCGGACACGTCTTCGTCCGTGCCGACCTGGGCCAGATCGAACCCCGGGTGCTCGCGGCCGTCTCGGGTGATCGACGGTTCGCGGCCGCCGCCCAGTCGGACGATCTCTACGCCCCCGTGGCCGCCGATCTCGACGTGGACCGGCCGGTGGCCAAGGTGGCGGTGCTGGCCGCGATGTACGGCCAGACCAGCGGACCCGCCGGCGAGGCGCTGCGGGGGATGGAGCGCTCCTACCCGGTCGCGTTGGCCTACCTGCGGTCGGCGGCCGATGCCGGTGCGGCAGGCCGCGCCGTGCAGACCTACGGCGGCCGCCGCGTCCCC
>NZ_VOHR01000259.1 GCF_009192725.1 Segeticoccus rhizosphaerae
GGCTGCTGCGACGGCGTGCTGTCCGGCGCGTCACTCGCGGCGGCCTGCGCCGCGGTGCCGCCGGCCTGGGGCGTGCCGGGTCCGCGGGACATGCAGCTGGCGAGCAGGACGATCAGGACGACGACGAGGACCAGCGCCGAGACCGCTACCCGTCGCCGACGGACGTGGACGGCTTCCTGACTGATCTGCACCGGCTGCTCCCGGGTCCTCGCGGTCACTGGTCTGGTCGTGGAACCGCGCACCAGCGTACGGCCCGGCGGCCCGACCCTCGTGGAGGCACACCGGGGCGACCGCCCGTGCGCAATCCGCGGACCCGTGAACAACGCACGGCACCACCGGTCAGACACGTGCGCAATCCGCGGACCCGTGAACAACGCACCAGGGGCGACTCAGCGCAGGCCGAAGCGCTTCATGGCGCGAAGTGCCGCGGTGAGGACGTCGGCGAACCGGGCGTCGCTCATCCCGAGCACGGGGGCCACCGGGAGCAGCCGCTGGACGGTGACGTTCTGCGACTCTGTGTACTTCAAGATCCCCTCCGCGCCGTGCCGCCGGCCGAGCCCCGACGACTTCAGCCCGCCCATCGGCGCGCCGAGGCTGCCCCACGCCGCCGCGTAGCTGTCGTTGACGCTGACCGTGCCGGCCTGGATCGACGCCGCGATCGCCCGGCCACGCCGCGTGTCCTTCGTGCAGACGACGGCGTTCAGCCCGAACTCGGAGTCGTTGGCGAGCCGGATCGCCGCCTCGTCGGAGCCGGCCCGGTAGACCGCGACGACCGGGCCGAAGGTCTCCTCCCGCGCGCAGGCCATCTCGGGAGTGACGTCGTCGAGCACGGTGGGCTCATAGAAGTAGGGCCCGAGATCGGGCCGGGAACGACCGCCGGTCAGGACCCTGGCGCCCTGGCGGCGTGCGTCCTCGACGTGTGCGGTCACCCGCCTGAGCTGGTCGGCGCCCACCAGGCTGCCCAGCTCGGGCCCGTAGGCCAGGTCGGCCGACATGCGCAGCGCCCTGGTGGCGGGCACGAAGGCGGCGAGGAACTCGTCCGCGATCGACTCGTGCAGGATCAGCCGTTCCACGGAGACGCACAGCTGTCCGGCGGAGGAGAAGCAGGCGCGCACGGCGCACGCCACGGCCCGGTCCAGGTCGGCGTCCGCCGCGACGTACATGGGGTTCTTGCCCCCGAGCTCGAGGGAGGCACCGACGAGCCGCTCCCCGGCGTCCCGAGCCACCCCTCGGCCGGTCTGCGTCGACCCGGTGAAACAGACGTAGTCGGCGCGGTCGAGCACCGCCTTGCCGACCGTCGGCCCGTCGCCGAGGACGACCTTGAGGACGCCCTCCGGCAGGCCTACCGCGTCGAGCAGCGCCACCGCCTGCAACGCGGTCAACGCGGCCTGGGTGTCCGGCCGCAGCACCGCGGTGTTGCCGGCGATCAGGGCCGGGATGAGGTCGGTGATCGACATGGAAAGTGGGTAGTTCCAAGGGGATACGAAGCCGACCACTCCTCTGGGCTGGTGCAGCTCGACCGCCTGGCTCAGCACCGGCAGGGCCCCGGCACGGCGTCGTGGCCGCAGGTAGCCGGCTGCCCGGCGCGCGTAGTGCCGACAGACCATCGCCACGTCGGCGATCTCCTCGAACGCGTGCCGGCGCGCCTTGCCCGACTCGAGCTGGATCAGGTCGAGCAGCTCGGTCTGTCGCTCCAGCACGAGGTCGTGGAAGCGCAGGAACACCTGGGCCCGCCGCTCGAGCGGCGTGCGGGACCACGCCCGCGCGGCCGACCTCGCGCCCTGGTAGGCGACCTCGACGTCGTCGGGCGTGGACATCGGCAGGTCGGCCAACGGTGCACCCGTCATGGGCGTGCGCGTCTGCATCCGGGGCGGGCGCGCCGCGCAGACGACCCGGTCGGTCAGCCGCCGGACCAGGGCGGGGTCGATGGCATACGTTGCAGTCGGGTCGGTCTCGGGGTCGACGAGCGTCTCGGGGGCCATGGGTCGAGAGTATGCCGAGCGGCGCGCTCCGGACAGTGCCGCAGCCGACGCGCGGCTCGGCAGAGCGGCGCGACCCGGGCGGCTGGTCAGCTGCGCTGGTAGGGGGCGATGACGATCTCGACCCGCTGGAACTCCTTGAGGTCGGAGTAGCCGGTCGTCGCCATCGCCCGCTTCAGGGCACCGACGATGTTGGTGGTGCCGTCGGCGCTGCGGCCGGGTCCGAGCAGGATCTCCTCGAGCGAGCCGACGGTGCCGACCTCGACCCGCTCCCCGCGCGGCAGCTGGTGGTGGTGCGCCTCCGACCCCCAGTGGTAGCCCTGCCCGGGCGCCTCGGTCGCCCGGGCGAGGGCGGCCCCCATCATCACCGCATCGGCGCCGCAGGCCACCGCCTTGACCACGTCGCCGGAGGTGCCCATGCCGCCATCGGGTATGACGTGCACGTAGCGGCCGCCCGACTCGTCCATGTAGTCGCGCCGGGCCGCCGCGACGTCGGCGATCGCCGAGGCCATCGGGGCGTGGATGCCAAGGGTGAGTCGGGTGGTGTGTGCCGCGCCGCCGCCGAACCCGACGAGCACGCCGGCGGCACCGGTGCGCATGAGGTGAAGCGCCGCGGTGTAGGACGCTGCGCCGCCGACGATGACGGGGACGTCAAGCTCGTAGATGAACCGCTTGAGGTTGAGCGGTTCGGCGCGGCTGGAGACGTGCTCCGCGGAAACTGTGGTGCCCCGGATCACGAAGAGGTCCACACCAGCCTCCACCACGGTCTTCCAGAACTGCTGGGTCCGCTGCGGCGACAGCGCGCCGGCGACGGTGATGTCGGCGTCCCGCAGGGTGCGGAGCCGCTCGGTGATCAGCTCCGGCTGGATCTCGGCGGAGTAGAGCTCACGCATCCGGGCCGTCGCGTCGGCGGTGTCGAGGTGGGCGATCTCCTCCAGCAGCGGCGTGGGGTCGCTGTAGCGGGTCCACAGGCCCTCGAGGTCGAGCACCGGCAGGCCACCGAGCCGGCCGAGGGTGATGGCGCTCTCGGGCGAGACGACCGAGTCCATCGGGGCGGCGAGCACCGGCAGCTCGAAGTGGTAGGCGTCGATCTGCCAGGAGACGGAGACCTCCTCGGGGTCGCGGGTGCGCCGCGACGGCACCACTGCGATGTCGTCGAAGGAGTAGGCCCTGCGGCCCCGTTTGCCGCGTCCGATCTCGATCTCGTTCACGCCGGACAGGCTACCGGTCAGCTGCCGGGGTCCGGGATCCAGCCGAGGCGGGTGTTGTCACCGCCGCGTGTAGTTGGGCGCCTCGAGGGTCATCTGGATGTCGTGCGGGTGGCTCTCCTTGAGACCAGCCGAGGTGATCCGCACGAACCGGCCGCGTTGCTGCAGCTCCGGGATGGTGTTGGCCCCGACGTAGAACATCGACTGGTGCAAGCCACCGGTCAGCTGGTGCACGACGGCGCCGAGCGGGCCGCGGTAGGGCACCCGCCCCTCGATGCCCTCGGGCACGATCTCGTCGTCGCTGGAGACATCGGCCTGGAAGTAGCGGTCCTTGGAGAAGGACTTCTTGCCCCGCGACGCCATCGCGCCCAGGGAGCCCATGCCGCGGTAGGACTTGAACTGTTTGCCGCTCACCAGGACCAGCTCGCCCGGCGACTCCTCGCAGCCGGCCAACAGCGAGCCGACCATGACCGTGTCGGCCCCCGCCACGAGGGCCTTGGCGATGTCGCCGGAGTACTGCAGCCCGCCGTCGCCGACCACCGGGACCCCGGCCGGCTTGCACGCCAGTGACGCCTCGTAGATGGCGGTGACCTGCGGGACACCGACGCCCGCGACCACCCGGGTGGTGCAGATGGAGCCCGGACCCACGCCGACCTTGACGCCGTCGACGCCGGCGTCGACCAGCGCCTGCGCACCCGCTCGGGTGGCGACGTTGCCTCCGAGGACCTGGACGTGCCGGGTCGCCGGGTCCGACTTGAGCTTGCGGATCATGTCGAGCATCAACCGGGCGTGACCGTTGGCGACGTCGGGCACGAGCACGTCGACGCCCGCCTCGACCAGGGTCGTGGCCCGGTCCCAGGCGTCACCGAAGTAGCCGATCGCCGCGGCCACCAGCAGGCGGCCGTCGGCGTCCTTGGACGCGTGCGGGAACTGCTCCGACTTGACGAAGTCCTTGACCGTGATCAGGCCGGCCAACCGCCCGTTGGCGTCGACCAGCGGCAGCCGCTCACGCTTGTGCTGGCGCAGCAGCGCCGTCGCCTCCTCACGGCCGATGCCCTCGTGGCCGGTGACCAGTGGCATCGGGGTCATGACCTCGCTGACCTTGGTCGTGGCCCACTCCGCAACCGGCGTGAACCGCAGGTCGCGGTTGGTGCAGATGCCGATCAGGCGGCTGTCCACGTCGACGACCGGCAGGCCCGAGACGCGGTAACGGCCGCAGATCTCGTCGAGGTCCTCCAGCGTCGCGTCCGGCCCGATGGTGACCGGGTTGGGGATGATGCCGGTCTGGGTCCGCTTGACCATGTCGACCTGGTCGGCCTGGTCGGCGATGGAGAGGTTGCGGTGCAGCACACCGATGCCGCCCTGGCGTGCCATCGCGATGGCCATCCGCGACTCGGTCACCGTGTCCATGGCCGCCGACAGCAGCGGCACCCGCACCGACAGCTCGCGGGTCAGCCGCGAGGTGGTGTCGACCTCACTCGGGATGACATCGGTCTCGCCGGGCTGCAGCAGGACGTCGTCAAAGGTCAGACCGAGGGTGGCGAAGGGAGCGGGGACTTCCGGGATCGAGACGGGGGCGTCGCTCATTGCTCGATTCTATGGCCCCGGCCGGAGCGGACTGCACACGCCTCGACGGCTGTCACTGCCCGGCCTGCCGCGAGCCGGCGCCCTCTCTCGCGGGAGCAGGGTTGGTCGCCTTCGCACCGTTCAACGCAGTCGACACCTCTGCCGGCCACCCGTTCGCCTGCACGGACGCGGGAGCCGAGGCCAGCCGGGTGGACCGGAGGCCGTGCGGAGGGTCGACCAGGCGGGCGAACCGCCGCTCGCTCAGGTCGTGCCGCCCCAGCACCGGCTCCCAGAGGCTCGTGGCCACGGGGTCGAGCGCCTGACTGGTGCGCTTGACCGGCAGCGTCTGGTCGAGCTGCCCGCTCTGGAGGGTCGGGTCCGCCGAGTCCGCCGAGCTCACCGACGGGCTCGGTCCAGCCACCAGCGAGCTCGCCGTGGGCTCACTCGTCGCCGGCGAGGCGGTCGTGCGGCTCGGGTTGGGTGTGGCGGTCGGCCGGCTCGACGTGGTCGTGGTGGACCCGGCCGGAGGTGGCGTGGTCGTCCCTGCGCTGGTCGTGCCCGGCGAGGTCGACGCGGTGGTGGGGGGCGGAGGTGTCGTGACCGACTCGCCCGGCACCGGCGTGGTGGTCGACGGCGTCGGCAGGGCTGACGGGTCGGACAGCGACGGGCTCACCGGCGGCACGACCGGGGCGGCAGGAGCCCGG
>NZ_VOHR01000026.1 GCF_009192725.1 Segeticoccus rhizosphaerae
ACGAGCACGGGGTCGCTGCTGGAGTCCATCTCGTGCACGCTGTGACGGACCTTGGTGAGCGCAACCGCCTTGTCGACGCCGGAGAGGTCGCCGTCGCCGCGGCGACGTGCAGCCGGGCCAGTGCCTGAGCCGGTGCGCTGGCCAGCAGTGCCGCCACGTGCTCGGTCTCGGCGGCAACCTGCACCGCTCCACGCAGTGTCTCCTCGAGGGGGCCAGGGTCGGTCGGCCAGGCCACGGCGCCCCGCATCAGGTCGCGCACCACGGACACGTCGAACTCGGCACCCTCGAGGGCCGCACTGGCCCGGGCGCCGCGGACGCGAGACTCGGCTGCCGCCTGGGGGATCCGGCGTCGGAGCGCCTGGTGCCAGCGCAGCTCGGTGCACACCTCGCGGGCGGCGTCGGTCGCCTCCGCCACCCCGGGCAGCTGCTGCAGAGCGCGGAGGGCGACGAGTGACTCGGTGAGCTCAGGCACCCGCCCAGCCTAGGGTTCGCTCATGCGACCTTCGGCCAACCTCACGGCGGTGCTGCTCGTGGTGCTCACCACACTCGTGCTCGCCGCTCTCGTCTGGGCGGCGACCCGGGTGGTCCGTCACCGCCGCCACCTCGAGGACCCGGTGGACCGGGCGACATACACCACCTTGCACACGGCCTCCCGTGCCGCGACCCACCTACGGGAGGGCCTGACCCCTAGCGCGGCCGCCCGTGCGGGTCGACACCTGCGCACTCTGCTCGGCACTCCGGCCATCGCGCTGTGCGACACCACGTCCACCCTCACCTGGGAGGGACAAGGCAGCCACCACCAGGAGGACGTCCTGCGGCACGCGGCCGACGTCCTGGCGACCGGGCGGACGGTGGTCCTGGGCCGCGGGGACCTCGACTGTGCCACTCCTGACTGCCCGGTGCGGCACGCGGTGCTCGCCCCGGTCGTGAGCGACGAGCACGTCGTCGGTGCCCTCGCGGCCTACGGGCGCACCGCGTCCACCGCCGTCACCCGCGCCACCGAGGAGCTCGCCGGCTGGGTGTCGTGCCAGGTGGAGCTGGCCGAGCTGGGGCGGCAGCGCACCCGGGCGATGGAGGCCGAGCTGCGCGCCCTGCGGGCCCAGATCAGCCCTCATTTCGTCTACAACTGCCTCGCGGCGATCGCCTCGTTCGTCCGGACCGAGCCCTCCCGCGCGCGCGAGCTGCTGCTGGAGTTCGCCGACTTCTCGCGCTACGCGTTCCGTCGGGGCGGCACCTTCACCACCCTGGCCGACGAGCTGACCAACATCGAGCGCTATCTGCGGCTGGAGCAGGCACGCTTCGGTGACCGGCTGCAGGTCTCCCTCCTCGTGGCGCCCGAGGTGCTCGCCGTGTCGCTGCCCTACCTGTCCATCCAGCCGCTGGTCGAGAACGCAGTGCGGCACGGGCTGGAGGGCAAGGAGGGCCCGGGCACGATCAACCTGACGGCCCGCGACGTCGGCTCGGAGGCGGAGATCGTGATCGAGGATGACGGCATCGGCAGCGACCCCGAAGTGGTCCGCATGGTGCTGGCCGGCGGGCCGGACGGCGACCACGTCGGCCTCGGCAACGTCGACGCGCGGCTGCGGCAGGTCTTCGGTGACGACCACGGTCTGGCCGTCGAGACGGCCGAGGGCGCCGGCACCCGGGTCAGCTTCCGCGTCCCGAAGTACTCGCCGGTGATCCGCTCCAGCACGTAGCCTTTCGGCCATGCCCCACCGAGGTCCCTCCCGATCGAGGGATGCCGCCGAGCCCACCCGCATCCCGCGGGCAGCGGCGCGGAAGGACGGCCTGCGCGCCCTCCTCGTGGACGACGAGCCGCCGGCGCTCGCCGAGCTCGACTACCTGCTCGGCCTCGAGCCGCGCATCCAGGTCGTGGCGACCGCCCGCAGCGGATCGGCTGCGCTGGAGTCCCTCGCCCACACCGCGGTCGATGTCGTGTTCTGCGACATCAAGATGCCCGGGCTCGACGGCATCGCGCTGGTCGAGGCACTCGGCCGGCTCCCGGTGCGGCCCCAGGTCGTGTTCGTGACCGCCTACGACGAGCACGCCGTGGACGCCTTCGACCTGCGGGCGACCGACTACGTCATGAAGCCTGTGCGCGCGGAGCGGCTGCAGGAGGCGGTCGACCGTGTGGTCGAGGCCCACCTGTCCGCCCGGGGCCGCGGCGACGAGGTCGGCGATGCGCCGGACGAGTCGATCCCGGTCGAGCTCGGGGGCGTGACGCGCTTCATCCTGCGTTCGCAGGTCCGCTACGCGCGCGCCCAGGGCGACTACGCCAGGCTGCACACCCGCGACGGCTCGCACCTGGTGCGGGTGCCCCTGTCGACCCTCGAGGAGCGCTGGGCGGCGGCGGGTTTCCTGCGCATCCACCGCAGCACGGTGGTCAACACCAGTGCCATCGACGAGGTGCGGGTCGACCGTGGCCGCGTGGCCGTGCGGATCGGGGACACCGAGCTGCAGGTCAGCCGCCGCCACGCCCGCGCCCTCCGGGACCGGATCGCCTCCCCGGCGGCGCTGCGTTCTCGGGCGCCCGACTGATGCCGGTGCGCGCGACCGAGCCGCCGGACGTCCCACGGCGGGTGCGGGTCACCTCTCCCCGGAGGAACGCCGTGGTGCGTGGGCCGCAACGCCCCGTCACGACCGACATCCGGGAACAGACCGGTCTGGGTGAGCTCTACATGCGCTCCCTCGTCCGCGCCCAGCTGCGGCTCTCCCTGACCGTCCTCGCGGCGACGGCCGTCGTCCTCTGTGGGCTTCCACTGGCCTTCCTGCTCGTGCCGGCCACCCAGACCGTCCACGTGTGGCGGATCCCCTTGCCCTGGCTGGTGCTCGGCGCCGCGGTCTATCCGGTGGTGCTGGCCGCCGCGCGATACTACGTGCGGCAGGCCGAGCGGCTCGAGCGCGAGTTCGTCGCCCTGGTGGAGCGCCAGTGAGCTCGCACTACGGGATCGTCGCGATCGTCGCGGTCTGCGCCCTGACCGCCGGGGTCGGCGCCTTCGGGCTGCGGCTGTCGCGCACCACGAGCGACTTCTACGTCGCGAGCCGAGCCGTCTCGCCCCGCCTGAACGCCTCCGCCATCGGCGGCGAATACCTCTCCGCCGCATCGTTCCTCGGCATCGCGGGGCTGATCTACTCCCGCGGCGCCGACATGCTGTGGTTCCCGGTCGGCTACACCGTCGGCTACCTCGTCCTGCTCGTCCTGATCGCCGCGCCGTTGCGGCGATCGGGCGCCTACACCGTCCCCGACTTCGCCGAGGCGCGACTGGACAGCCCACGGATCCGGCGGCTCTGCTCGGTGCTGGTCATCGGGATCGGCTGGCTCTACCTGCTGCCGCAGTTCCAGGGCGCCGGTCTGGCACTGCACGTGGTGACCGGCGCCCCGGCCTGGGTCGGCGGGTTGATCGTCGCGGTGGTAGTGCTGCTCAGCGTGGTGGCGGGCGGCATGCGCTCGATCACCTTCGTCCAGGCGGTGCAGTACTGGCTCAAGCTCACCGCGATCTGCATCCCCGCCTTCGTCCTGCTCATGCTGTGGCTGCGACAGGGCCAGCCCGCCCCGGTCGTCCTCAGCGAGCCGGGAGGCGGCGGATGGGCCCGCCCGCTCAGCGGATTCGGCGGCCAGGACCACCCGACATACTGGACCTACAGCACGTTGCTGGCCCTCTGTCTCGGCACGATGGGGCTGCCCCACGTGATCGTCCGCTTCTACACCAACCCGGACGGTCACGCGGCCCGCCGGACCACCTCGTGGGTGATCGGGTTGCTCGCCGCCTTCTACGTGTTCACGCCCCTGTATGGCGTGTGGGGGCGCGTCTGGCTGCCGCAGTTGCCGCACGGACTGCACCCCGACTCCGTGGTGCTGCTCCTGCCGTCGGCCGCCTCCCCCACCACCTTGGGTGACGTCCTGTCCGCGCTGCTGGCGGGCGGTGCCTTCGCGGCGTTCCTGTCGACCGCCTCCGGCCTGACCATCTCCGTCGCGGGTGTGCTCGACCAGGACCTGCTGCGGCCCAGACTGCACGCCTGGACCGGCGGGGATGCCATGTCGGTGCAAGGGTTTCGTGTCGCGGCCGTGCTCGGGATCCTGGTGCCCTACGGGCTCTCACTGGCCGGCGCGTCGGTGGCTCTCGCCAGCGCGGTGGGCCTGGCCTTCGCCGTCGCCGCGTCGACCTTCTGCCCCCTGCTGGTCCTCGGGGTGTGGTGGCGACGGCTGTCGACCGTCGGGGCGGCTGCCGGCCTCGGGATCGGCGGCACGCTGGCGCTCCTCGCCGTCTCGACGACGGTGCTGTTCGGCGTCCCGGCGGGCTGGCCCGGCGCCCTGCTGTCGCAACCCGCGGCCTGGACGGTGCCGATCACCTTCCTGGTGACGATCGTCGTCTCGCTCGCGACGCCGGACCGCGTGCCGCAGGGCACCGGACGGATGATGGTGCTGCTGCACGGTCCGGAGGGACTGGTCCTGCCGGCAACGCGAGGTGGATGACCGTTGGTCGAGGAATTTCGACCGTCCGTCGCGCCACGTCCCGTGAAGGGGTCCGCGCGAGCCCGCGCCGCCCCAGAGTGACCTTCGTCACCGGACTTCCCCGTGACTGACCACCCTGGAGGTTCCTCATGAGTGAGAGCGCTCCCCCGCTCGAAGATGCGGATCGCCGGTCGACCTACCTCGAGGTCCAGCGGTCCGAGGAGTTCGTGGACCTGCGCCGCCGGTTCCGCAAGTTCGTCTTTCCCATGACCGGGCTGTTCCTGGTCTGGTACTTCCTCTACGTCCTGCTCGCGGCGTTCGCCTCGGACTTCATGTCCACCAAGGTGTTCGGCAACGTCAACATCGGGCTGCTCCTCGGCCTCGGCCAGTTCGTCAGCACGTTCGTGATCACGACCCTCTACGTGCGCTGGGCGGACCGAGAGTTCGACCCGACCGCGGAGCGACTCCGTCACTCGATCGAAGGAGAGCAGCCGTGAGCGCCCTCGCCACGATGATGCCGACGCAGACGAACGTCGGAAGCCCCGGCATCAACATCACGATCTTCGTCGTCTTCGTCCTGATCACCCTCGCCATCGTCATCCGTGCCTCGCGCAACAACCGGTCGGCGGCCGACTTCTACGCGGGCGGCCGCGCGTTCACCGGCCCGCAGAACGGCATCGCGATCTCAGGCGACTACCTGTCCGCGGCGTCCTTCCTCGGCATCGCGGGCGCCATCGCGATCAACGGGTACGACGGGTTCCTCTACTCCATCGGCTTCCTCGTCGCCTGGCTGGTCGCGCTGCTGCTCGTGGCCGAGCTGCTGCGCAACACAGGCCGATTCACCATGGCCGACGTGCTCTCCTTCCGACTCCGGCAACGCCCGGTGCGGATGGCGGCGGCGATCTCGACCCTGGTGGTGTGCTTCTTCTACCTGCTGGCCCAGATGGTCGGCGCCGGTGGCCTGGTCGCCCTCCTGCTCGGCGTCGACGGTCGGACAGCGCAGAGCCTGGTGATCGCGATCGTCGGCATCATCATGGTCACCTACGTCCTCGTGGGCGGCATGAAGGGGACCACGTGGGTGCAGATCGTCAAGGCCGTGCTGCTCATCTTCGGTGCGGCCGTCATGACCATGTGGGTCCTCGGCAAGCACGGCGTCAACATCTCCACGCTGCTGCACCACGCGGTCACGGAGTCACCGGCCGGGGAGAAGATGCTCGAGCCCGGACTGAAGTACGGCGAGTCGACGCTCACCAAGATCGACTTCATCTCCCTGTCACTGGCGCTGGTGCTCGGCACGGCAGGGCTGCCGCACGTGCTGATGCGCTTCTACACCGTGCCCTCGAGCCGCGAGGCGCGCCGGTCGGTGCAGTGGGCCATCTGGCTGATCGGCCTGTTCTACCTGTTCACCCTGGTGCTCGGCTACGGCGCCGCAGCGCTGGTCGGCCCGGAGCGGATCCTCGGCGCGCCCGGTGCCGCCAACTCGGCCGCACCGCTGCTCGCCTTCGAGCTGGGTGGTGAGATCCTGCTGGGCCTGATCGCGGCGGTGGCGTTCGCGACCATCCTCGCCGTGGTGGCCGGCCTGACGATCACTGCCAGCGCGTCGTTCGCCCACGACATCTACAACAACGTCGTGAAGAAGGGCGAGGTCGGCGGTAAGGGTGAGGTGCGCATCGCCCGGATCACCGCCCTGGTGATCGGTGCGGTGGCCATCGTCGGCGGCATCTTCGCCAACGGGCAGAACATCGCGTTCCTGGTGGCCCTGGCCTTCGCGATCGCGGCCAGCGCCAACCTGCCGACGATCCTCTACTCGCTGTTCTGGGAGCGGTTCAACACCCGGGGCGCCCTGTGGAGCATCTACGGCGGGCTGATCTCGGCCATCACCCTGATCGCCTTCAGCCCGGTGGTCTCCGGCAAGCCGGCCGGCCCCGACGGCAACAGCACGTCGATGATCAAGGACGCGTCGGTCGACTTCAGCTGGTTCCCGCTGGACAACCCGGGCATCGTCTCGATCCCCCTCGGTTTCTTCCTCGGCTGGCTGGGCACCGTGACCAGCCGCGAGCGCTCCAGCGAGGAGAAGTTCGCCGAGATGGAGGTGCGTTCCCTGACCGGTGCCGGTGCGGAGAAGGCGGTGATCCACTGACACTCTGCACCAACTCCACTTGCTGCTGGGAGAAGGCGTCGTCCTTGACGCCTTCTCCCAGCAACTGGATTCGGGGCGGCGCGGTCAACCGGGCCCGTGCGGTGCGCGTGGAAGAGGTGTCCAAAGGAGGACGCCATGAAACTTCACCGCACAAGATCCCTCGTCCGCCCGCTCACCCTCGCGCTCGCCCTGACCGGGGCACCGGCCCTCGGGCTCGCCGTGTCCTCGGCGACCGCCGCTCCCGCTGTGGCCGCGCCATACTGCGGCATCGAGTGGGGCTCGCTCACCAAGTCGTGGACCCAGACCACCACCGCGTCGATCACCGACGTGCGCTCCGGTCGACACACCTGCTTCGACCGGCTCGTCATCGACCTCAGCGGCACCGACCGGCGCAGCGGCTACGTGGTGAAGTACGTCAGCAACGTGCTCGCCCAGGGCTCCGGTGCGATCGTCCCGCTGCGGGGCGGCGCCAAGCTCTCGATCACGGTCCACGCGCCGGCCTACAACTCCACCGGCCGGCCCACCTACACCCCGACCAAACGCACCGAGCTGGTGAACACCACGGGCTACTCGACCTTCCGGCAGGTCTCGTGGGGCGGCAGCTTCGAGGGTCAGACCACCATCGGCCTAGGGGTGCGGGCACGGTTGCCGTTCCGGGTGTTCACGCTGGCGGGAGCCCCGAACGGTGGTCACGGGAGCCGTGTGGTGATCGACGTGGCACACCGCTGGTGAGGAGCAGCTGACCGCAAACCCGTTGCCAAGTCTTGTCACGACGTTGGTCCCTCACAGACACACCTTCCGTCACACTGGTCCCAGGCAGTTGTCACTCCACCTTCCGGTGACGGCTGCGGCGGGCAGTCAGGGGTCCGCACACTGGTCGGTCCACCCGGCGGGGTCCAGGGTCCCGCCGGGTGGACGTCAATCCTCCCTCAGCGCGTGCCTGTGGTCGCGCTCCTCGCGGCTCGTCCCCGCAGCTCAGTGACGGCGACCTCGCGGCCGCAGTGTCACATGGGGCAGCGGAGGGGCCACCAGCCGCTCGGGACCCGGGTAGTGCGACACCTCGCCGAACCGCGGGTCGTGCCCGTTCCACTCCTGCCGCGCTCGCGCGATCTCGTCGTGGGTCCGGCCGACGAAGTTCCACCACATGACGATCTCCTCCTCGAAGGGCTCGCCCCCGAGGAGCAGCACCCGCGCGTCCGGCGAGAGCGTCACCTCGAGCGCGGAACGGTCGGTGCCGAGGTACATCGCCTGACCGGCGGTGACCTCGACCGGATGGCCCGCCTCGTCCGGCACCGTCGCTGACCCGCGCAGCGGCAACAAGAGGTGCTCGTATGCCGTGTCGAGCGGCAGGGTGCCCTCGCGCCGCTCCGCGGCCTCCGGCGCGAGGTCCGCGCCCACGAGAGGGGTCACGCCCTGTGCGGAGGCGGACACGTCGCCGACCCGGCCGACGAAGACCTGCGCGCTCAGCCCGTCCCGCGACCAGACGGGGGCTGGCTCGTGCAGCGTGAACGCGTGCTCGCCGTGCCTCGCGGCCTCGGGCAGCGCCACCCACAGCTGGGCGCCGTGCAGGACCGGCCCGTGGTCGTCGGGGGAGTTCTCGGAGTGCGCGATGCCGTGGCCGGCCGTCATGATGCCGACGCGGCCCGGCTCGACCAGCGCCGTCGTGCCGAGGCTGTCGCGGTGCAGGACCGTGCCCTCGACCAGCCAGCTGACGGTCTGCAGGCCGATGTGCGGGTGGGGAGGCACCGTCATACCCGTCTGTCCGGTGATGTCCCGCGGGCCGAACAGGTCGGCGAAGCACCAGGCCCCGACCATCCGCCGCTCGCGGTGCGGCAGCAACCGCAGCACCTCGTCGCGCGGGCTGATGCGGGCCCGGATGGCGTCGTAGACCGTGATTTCCCGGCCGTGCGGGTCCACGTCGTCGGTGCACTCCCGATAGACGTCGGCAATCGTGTTGCTCATCGAGCCAGCCTACGAGGGCTAGCGGCCGGCTGTCCGCTAGCGTGGGGCCCGGTGAGCCGGGAAGTCTGGTCGGCGTCCTCGTCACGGGCCTCGTGACGGCGTCGAACGACCCGTGAAGGACCCATGACCGCACCCCACGGAGACCACCCCACGAGGTTCTCCGCTCGCAGGTTCGCTCCGATACTTCGAGGGGGCCCCGCATGACCAAAGTGCCAAACCCGCGTCGCCTGCTGACCCGCTCGAGCTGGCCCGAGGCCCAGCGGATCGCCGGCGCGCTGCGGACCGAGACGGTCGGTGGGTCGCTGCTGCTCGTCGCGGCCCTCGTGGCCATCGTGTGGGCCAACACGCCGTGGGGCGACAGCTACTTCGCCCTGCGCGACCTCACCGTCGGGCCGGCGTCGTGGCACCTGGACCTCAGTCTCGGACAGTGGGCCTCCGACGGCCTGCTGGCGGTCTTCTTCTTCGTGGCGGGCCTCGAGCTGAAGCGTGAGTTCGTCGTCGGCGACCTCAACCAGCCGGCCAAGGCGGCGCTGCCGGTCGCGGCCGCCGCCTGCGGCGTGGCCATGCCGGCGGTGATCTTCGTCGCCATCGCGGGCACCATCGGCAACGGCGAGAGCGGCCTGCTGCGGGGCTGGGCCATCCCGACAGCCACGGACATCGCCTTCGCCCTCGCCGTGCTCGCGGTCCTCGGCACCCACCTGCCGTCCGGCCTGCGGTCCTTCCTGCTGACCCTGGCCGTGGTCGACGACCTCATCGCCATCACGATCATCGCGCTCTTCTACACCGACAGCCTCGATGTGGTGGCACTGTTGCTGGCGCTGGTGCCCCTGGCGTTGTTCGGGTTCCTGGTGCAGCGCAGGATCGACCGGTGGTGGCTGCTCGTGCCGCTGGCGCTGCTGGCCTGGGGACTGGTCCACGCTTCGGGGGTCCATGCCACGGTGGCGGGCGTCGTGCTCGGCATGCTCGTCCCCGTGCGGCCCCGGCAGGGCGGGCAGCATGCCGACCCGCACGCGCCGCCGGCACCGAGTCTCGCCGAGCGGTTCGAGGAGTGGCTGCACCCCTTCTCGGCGGGCTTCGCGGTGCCGGTCTTCGCCTTCATGGCCGCCGGCGTGCACGTGCTCGGCGGCGGCTTCACCGACGCCCTCCGCGACCCGGCCGCCATCGCGGTGGTGTGTGCGCTGGTGATCGGCAAGGTGATCGGGGTCTTCGGCGGGACGTGGGCCTTCTCACGGTTCACCCGGGCCCAGCTCGACAGTGACCTGGCGTGGTCGGATGTCTTCGGGCTCTCCCTGCTGGCGGGGATCGGGTTCACCGTGTCGCTGCTCGTCGGCGAGCTCGCCTACGGTGCCGGATCTCCGCACGACGAGCACGTCAAGCTCGCGATCCTCGTCGGCTCGACGCTCGCGGCCCTCCTCGCGGCAGTGGTGCTGCGCCGCCGCAACCGGATCTACCGCCGCATCCACGAGCTGGAGCAGCTCGACCTGGACGCGGACGGCATACCGGATGTCTACCAGCGGGACGACGAGGACTGAACCGGCCAGCGGAGCGCCGCGCTGCGCCGGGAGGCGGCACCCGGGAGAGCCGCGGGGGCGGCAACCGGCCCCGGAGGTGGATAGGGTCGGGGGTGCCCTGCGGACCGCAGGGTGGATCGCCCCCGCACGTCGAAGGAGAGGTCATGGCCACCACTGACAGCACCACGCCCGAACGAACCCTGGGGCAGCTCGTCGCCCAGGCCACCGAGGACGTCTCGTCGATCGTGCGCAGCGAGCTCGACCTCGCCAAGGCCGAGCTGAAGGCCGATGCGCTGAAGGCCGGCACCGGTGCGGGCATGCTGGGCGCGGCCGGGCTGGTGGCGCTCTACGCGCTCGGGCTGCTGTTCTTCGCGGCCGTCTACGGCATCGTCGCGGCCGGGCTGTCGCCCTGGCTGGCCTTCCTGATCATCGGCGTGGTCCTGCTGATCATCTGCGGCATCCTGGCCCTGATGGGCAAGGCCGCCCTCAGCAAGGTCCAGGGCAAGCCGAAGCGCACCATCAAGAACGCACAGGACACCATCGCGGCGGTCAAGCCCAGCAAGGAATCCAACGCCCGTTGACGACGACTCGGGGGTCGCGTGAACACTGACGGTGCGGGCATCTTCGTCGAGGGCCCCTGGGAGCACCGGCTCGTCCCGGCCAACGGCGCCCGATTCCACGTGGCCGAGCTCGGCCAGGGCCCGATGGTGCTGCTGCTGCACGGTTTTCCCGAGTTCTGGTGGGCCTGGCGGGCGCAGCTGCCGGCCCTGGCCGAGGCCGGGTACCGCGCCGTCGCCATGGACCTGCGCGGCTACGGCGGGTCCGACAAGCCGCCGCACGGCTACGACACCTTCACGCTGGCTGCCGACGCCGCCAGCGTCATCCGGTCCCTGGGCGCGGAGGACGCGGTCGTCGTGGGCCACGGCTGGGGAGGGTGGATCGGCTGGTCGATGCCCTCGATGCAGCCGGCTGTCACCCGCGCGGTCGCGGCACTCGGCATGCCGCATCCGCTGGCCTGGCGCCGCGCCTCCTACGCCGACCCGGCGCAGGTCCGCGCCAACGGTTACCTCGCCGGTCTCCAGCGACCGTTCGTCCCCGAGCGGCGGCTCTCGCGCAACAGCACGTATGTCGAGGGGTTCCTGCGCCGTTGGGCGGCGCCGGATGGTGGGTGGCCCCCTCCCGACGTGGTCGAGCGCTACGCGCACGCGATGGGCCTGCCCTTCGTCGCCCACAGCGCGGCGGAGTACTACCGCTGGCTGGTTCGCAGCCAGCTGCGCAGCGACGGACGGCGTTTCGTCAACCGGCTGCACCGCTCGGTGCGCGTGCCCGTGCTGCAGCTGCACGGGGAGCAGGACGGCGCCTTCGTGCCGTCGGCGGCGGCTGATTCGGGGGGATACGTCACCGGACCCTTCAACCAGCGGTTCCTCAGGGGCGCCGGACACTTCCTGCCGGAGGAGGCACCCGACGAGGTCAACCGCCGCCTCGTCGACTGGCTCGGCGCCCTTCCCCGATGACGTCGCGCCGCCGAGGTGACTGCCGGACGGAGGGGGTCAATCTTGATCTGCCGTGCCTGTCACCTGAGGTAGAAGCCTCCACCCCGAGCGAGCGCGGTCAGCGGGACACACAGGCACCGGTGTCGACCGGGACGTTCGCCGAGCCGGCTTTCTTCAGGACCCGCGCGGACTCCTGCATGGTCAGGGCGTAACCGGTGTCGGTGTCCTCGATCGACCGGGCGAAGACGGTGCCGACCACCTCACCGGACGGTGCGAGCAACGGGCCGCCCGAGTTGCCCGGCTGCACCTTCGCGGCAAGCGAGTAGACCTGTCGGCTCACGCCGGGGTTGCCGCGGATGTCGGCACCGCGTGCGGTGATGATGCCGCGGACCCGCGCCGGGGCGAGGCGGAACGGCCCGTCGAGCGGGAAGCCCGCCACGACGGCGCTGTCCGCCCGGTTGAGGTCCTTGCCGACTTTCATCGGCGGAGCCGGCAGCCCCGGCACCGACAGCACCGCGAGGTCGCGCCGTGGGTCGAAGACCACCGCCCGCCCGCTGTAGGAGCGGCCGGTGCCACCCACCTGCACCGCGACCTTGGTCATGCCGGCCACCACGTGGGCGTTGGTGACCACCTTGTCCGGTGCGACGACCCAGCCGCTGCCCTCCTGCCCGCGGTGGCATCGGTTGGACAGTCCGGTGATCTTGACGATCGACCCGGACGCGCGAGCGACGCCCGGGCCCCTGGTTGCCCCGTCGTCCGGCGGCGAGACCGGCAGGATCGGCTCCTGCTGCAGACCGTCGAAGACCCTCGGGAAGCCGTGCCGGTCGAGCACGTCCTGGAACCCGGCGAACCACCCACCGACCTGACCGGGGACGACCCGGTTGATGCCCTGCAGGACCTTGGACTGCGACACCGCTCGAGCGGCGGATCCGGGCAGCGCCCCCCGAGCGGCGCCCGCGAGGAACCACACGAAGACCGCCACCACCATCACGGAGGCGACGGCGCCGAGCGCGGCGTCGAGGTACCGCAGCGCCGGCGGGTGGACCATCCCCCGGATCCTCGCGCCGAGCGCCGACCCCAGCAGCTGGCCGAAGCTGGCCAGGATGAGGACTCCCGCGATGAGGACCAGGCTGCGCAGGAAGATGCTGTTGTCGACGGCTCGCGACTGGTGCACCAGCAGGGGCAGCAGCCACAACCCGAGCGCGCCGAAGACGAGGATGCCGGCGAGCGCGAACACGCTGGCGACCAGCCCGCGGCGGTAACCGGCCACGGCATACAGGACCAGCAGCGCGGCCAGCACCACGTCCAGGACGGCGTGGCTGCTCATGCCGCACCTCCACGCCCCGCGTGGTCGTTGCTCACCGGCGTCGGACCTCACGCTGTGCCGGCGGACCGTCGCCGAGCGCGCGCAACCACTCCGGCAGCGGCCGTCGCACGGTGTGGTCCCACTCGCGGTCAAGACCGGCCAGCTCGAGCACCTTGGAGAGCAGCCCGGCGGTGAAACCCCAGACGAAGAGGCCGTCGACCTCGAAACCAGGGCCCACGTAGCCGCTCGGGTGCGTGACGGTGAAACGCCGTGCCGGATCGGTCAGTTCGCGCAGGGGCGCACGGACCACGCGGGCGACCTCGCCCGTGTCCTGCACGCCGATCGGCGACTGCCGGGCCCACCAGGCGAGCACGGGCGTGACGACGTACCGGCTTGGCTGGAGGAACAACTGCGGCAGCTTTGCCACGACCTCGACCCCGTCGGACCGCAACCCGACCTCCTCCTCGGCCTCGCGCAGCGCCGCCGAGACCGGCCCGTCGTCCTCCGGGTCCACCGAGCCGCCCGGGAAGGACACCTGACCCGGGTGCGAGCGCATGGTGTGGGCGCGCTCGGTCAGCACCACGTCCTCGCCCCCGGCCGCGTCGGGTCCGAAAAGCATCAGCACCGCGGACTCGCGGCCGCCCTCCTCCGGCGGGAGGAACCGGCTGAACCAGCTCGGCGGGACCTGCCCGATCTGGCCCCGCAGCCGGTCCATCCACTCCGGCACCGGAGCCCGGGCGGCGTCGCTCACCGCGGCGCCAGCTCGAACTTGAGCAGCTTGGCCGCCTTGTCGGGGTCGGTCTCGCCGATGCCGTATGACGGGCACCAGCGGGCCACGGGGCAGGCGCCGCAGGCCGGGCGCTTGGCGTGGCAGGTGCGTCGCCCGTGGAAGATCAGCACGTGCGACAGCATGGTCCAGTCCTTCTTGGGGAAGAGCGCACCGACCTCGTGCTCGACCTTGACCGGGTCCTCCTCCAGCGTGAAGCCCAGGCGCCGCGACAGCCGGCCGAAGTGCGTGTCGACGGTGATGCCGGGCACGCCGAACGCGTTGCCCAGCACCACATTTGCGGTCTTGCGGCCGACGCCGGGCAGCGTGACCAGGTCCTTCAGGCGCGCGGGCACCTCACCGTCGAACCGGTCGACCAGTGCGTCGCCCAGCTTGATCAGCGAGTTCGTCTTGGCGCGGTAGAAGCCGGTCGACTGGATGATCGTCTCCAGCTCGGTGCGGTCGGCGCCCGCGTAGTCGGCGGCCGAGCGGTAGTGCGCGAAGAGGGTCGGCGTGACCAGGTTGACGCGCACGTCGGTGGTCTGCGCGGACAGGATGGTCGCCACGAGAAGCTCCAGCGGAGTGGAGAAGTCGAGCTCGCAGTGGGCGTCGGGGTAGCGCTCGTGCAGGAGCCGGTAGACCTTGCGGGCGCGGCGGGTCAGGGCGACCGGGGACTCCCCCGTGGGCGTGGCGGGCGATTCGGCGGCGGTGGCAGACACCTCACCAGATTAGACGCCGGATCCGACCATCACGGCCGCACCATGGCAGACTGACGCCCGTGGATCTCGATGTGGTGAGAAATGCGCCCTTGTTCGCAGGCCTCGACGACGAGGCCGCGTCCGCCCTGCTGGGGTCGATGTCCCGGACCCGTCTCGAGCGCGGCGACGTGCTCTTCCGCGAGGGCGACCAGGGCGACCGGCTCTACGTCATCGGCGAGGGCAAGATCAAGCTCGGCCGCACCAGCAAGGACGGCCGCGAGAACCTCCTGGCGATCCAGGGCCCCGGCGAGCTCTTCGGCGAGCTGAGCCTGTTCGACCCCGGACCGCGCACCGCCACGGCGTCGGCGATCGCCGAGACCCAGCTGCTCGGCCTGGGCCATGAGGACCTCAACGACTACCTGGCGGGGCGCCCGGCCGTCGCCACCGCCATGCTCGCAGCCCTGGCCCGCCGGCTGCGCCGCACCAACGACATCCTGGCCGACCTGGTCTTCACCGACGTGCCCGGCCGCGTCGCCAAGGCACTGCTCGACCTGTCCACCCGGTTCGGCCGCCGCTCCGAGGACGGCGTGCTGGTCGCCCACGACCTCACCCAGGAGGAGCTCGCGCAGCTCGTCGGCGCCTCCCGCGAGACGGTCAACAAGGCGCTCGCCGACTTCGCCACGCGCGGCTGGCTCAAGCTCGAGGCCCGCGCCGTCACGCTGATCGACGTCGAGCGGCTCCAGCGCCGCGCCCGCTGACCATCACCGACGCGCACTCGGTCCTGCTGGTGCCGGTCCCGCCGCTCGAACCGGTGGTCCGGCCGCCGCTGGAGCGATGGGCGCCGGACTACCTGCACGCCGACCCCGACACGGTGCACGCGCACATCACCCTGCTCGGCCCGTTCCTGCCGCGCGAGGAGCTGACGCCTGAGGTCCTGGACGATTTGTGCGGCTTCTTCGCCGGGGTCGTGCCGTTTCGCTTCGAGCTCGCCCGGCTCGGCCGCTTCCCCGGCGACGGCCTGGTGCACCTCGTGCCCGAACCGACCGACCCGTTCCGCGCCCTCACCTCGGAGCTGTGGCGGCGCTGGCCGCAGTGTCCGCCCTACGGCGGCAGGTTCGCGGACGTCATACCGCATCTGTCGATCGACCACGCGGCCACGCCGGACGAGCTGGCCGAGCTGACCGCCGGCGTGGCGCCCTTCGTCCCGGTGACCGTCACCGCCGTTGCGGCCGAGTTGTACTGGTACGAACCGCACCGCAGCCGCTCACTGGCCCGCTTCCCCTTTGCCAGCGGCTAGCGAGCACCGGTGCCAGCGCTCTGATCCCGCTCTCGGCGGCCGCATCCAGGATGCGCTCGGTGCTCGAACCGCGTGGCAGCTGCACCCGCTCGACCGCCTCGCGGAAGGGGGTGCGGGCCGGTCCTCCTCAGTCGGGGCGCGCGAAGCGGCGTCTCAGCTGCAGGAGCATCGGCACGGCCACCCCGATCACGATGAGCACCAGCAGGGTCAACGAGATCGGCCGGTCGATGAAGGTCGTCCAGTCGCCGGCCGAGATCCGAAGCGCACGCCGCAGGTTCAGCTCCAGCAGCGGCAGGAGAACGGCCGCAAGGATCGCCGGCGTCAACGGAAAGCCGTTCTCCTGCAGGAAGTAGCCCATCAGCCCGATGACGAGGAGCAGCATCAGCGAGAAGAAGCTGAAGGTCAGCGCGTAGGCCCCGAGCATGACGAACGCGATCACGCCGCTGTAGAGCAACGGCGGAGGCACCTTCAGCAGCTTCACGAACAGGCGGACCATTGGCAGGTTGAGCACCAGGAGCATGGCGTTGCCGATGAGCATGCTCGCCACGATGGTCCAGACGAGGTCACCGTCGGTCTGGAAGAGCTGCGGACCGGGTTGGAGACCGTACATCTGGAAGACGAAGAGCAGCAGCGCGGTCGTGGCCGATCCCGGGATGGCCAGCGCCAGCATGGGCACCATGGCGCCGCCGACACCGGCGTTGTTGGCGGTCTCCGGCCCGGCCACGCCCTCGATGGCGCCGTGGCCGAACTCGGCGCGGCGCTCGTCCCTGGCCCGTCGGCCGAGCGTGCGCTCCACCGAGTAGGAGGCGAAGGAGCCGAGGGTGGGACCGAGTCCCGGCATGACGCCGGCGACGAAGCCGATCAGCGTGCCCCGCGCATAGGGACCGCTCGACCGGCGCAAGTCCCTCTTGTTCATCCACGCTCGCTGGATGGCGAGGGCGTGCGACGGGTGTCGCTCTCCGACGGCGAGGTTGCGGATCGCCTCCGGAATGGCGAACAGCGCCATCGCGAGCAGGGCGATGTCGATGCCGTCCGAGAGCTGGATGCTCCCGAAGGTCCACCGCGCCACCGAGTCCTGCGGGTCCATGCCGACCAGACCGACGCACATCCCGAACAACACCGAGATCAGGGCCTTCAACCTCGAACCGGACATCAACGAGGTCGTGAGGGCCAGTGCGCCCACGAGCAGGACCGCGTACTCGGGCGCACCGAAGGAGGTCGAGACGTCGACCAGCACGGGCGAGAGAAACACCAGGCCGAGGACGGCCAGGGAGCCGCCGATGAAGGATCCGACGGCGGAGGTGGCGAGGGCCGGCCCAGCGTGTCCACGCTTGGCCATCTCGTAGCCCTCCAGGGCCGTGACCGCCGACGCCACCTCCCCCGGCGTGCGGATGAGGATGGAGGTGATGGATCCGCCGTACATGGCGCCGTAGTAGACACCGCACAACAGGATCAGCCCGGCGGCCGGATCCAGCCCGAAGGACAGCGGGATGAGCAGCGCGATGGCCGTGATCGGCCCCAGGCCCGGCAGCACACCGACGATCGTCCCGATCAGGACGCCGACGAAGACGAATAGGAGGTTGGTCGGTGTGACGGCCCCGGCGAGGCCGGACAGCAACGAGTTCAGCGCATCCATACCAGTGGTCCGATCAGCCGAGGATGCCCGCCGGCAGCTGGACTGCCAGCAGTCGGGTGAAGGCGTAGTAGACGATCACCGCGAAGAGGACCGCGAAGGCCAGGTTGCGCTTCCAGCGGGCCCGGTCGATCACGGTGACCATGGCCGCCAGGTAGAGGGCGGTGGACACCATGTAGCCCAGCGGGATGAAGATCAGCGCGTAGCCGATGAACATCGCCACGACGACCACGAGCCGGCGTGGAGGGACCGGCGGCTCGTCGGGGAGCACGAGCTCCCCGACGTCCTCGGCGTCGCCGTAGTGCATGAGTTCCCGCTCGATCCCCATGACCCGCACCCGGCGCAGGCCCAACCCGACGAGGAGCAGACCGCTCACGATGAGCATCACGCTGAGGGCGACCGGCAGGGTCCTCGGACCGATGCCGAGGTCCTTGCCCGTCGTCTCGATGTGGAGCGCGAAGACCAGCAGCACCGCACCGACGACGGCGACCACGAGGCCCGACGAGACGTCGGAGCGCCCGGACCGGTGCTCCGTTGTAGGAGCCTCGCTCTCTAACGTCGCCGTCATGAGTTGCCGGTCTTGGCCATCGCGTCCTCCACCTGCTGGTTGGTGGACTTCAGGTAGGTGTTCATCTCGTCGCCGGTCATGAACGTCGTCTCCCACTGGTTCTTCTTGGCGGCCTTCTTCCACGAGTCGGAGTTCACGGCCTTCTTCAGCGCCTTCTTCCAGTAGGTGACCGCGTAATCGGGCATACCGGGAGGCCCGTAGATCCCCCGCCAGTTCGACAGGGTGACGTCATAGCCCTGCTCCACCGAGGTGGGGACGTCGGGCAGTCCCTTGAGCCGCTTCTCGCCGACCACTGTCAGCGCCCTCAGCTTGCCGGACTCGATGAGCGGCAGGAACTCGCTCGTGCCGGCGATGGCCACCTTGATGTCACCGGAGAGCAGCGCGGCGCTCTGCTCGCCACCGCCGTCATAGGCGACAAAGTTGATCTTGGAGGCTTCGCCACCGGCCGCGTCGACGAGCAGGGCAAACGGCAGCTGGTCGTCCGACGCCGCCCCCACGGGCACCGACTTCGGGTCCTTGACCACGGCATCGAGCACCGACTTCAGGTCCTTGTACTTCGAGTCCGCGCTGGTGACGACCACGAAGTACTCGGACAGCAGCCGACAGATCATGGTGACGTCGTCGTAGTTGTACTTCGACTGCGCCCGCGCCTTGTTGGTCATCATCACCAGGGACGTGACCGACACCTGATCGTCGGCCTCCTTCTTGCGTTCGACCATCTGCGCGAGCCAGACGGCCGACGCCGCGCCCGGGTGGTTCTCGATCGGCATGGGGGCATCGACGATCTTCTCCTTCTGCAGCACGTCGACGAGAGTGCGCATCGTGAGGTCGAAGCCGCTGCCGGGATCGGCACCAACACTCATCTGGACGGGTCCCTTGGGGTAGTCGTCGGTGCTGCCCTCGGCGGACGAGCTCGAGCAGCCGGAGAGCGCGAGGCCGCTCACGACCGCTGCTGCGAGGAATCGGGTCTTCAACACGGGTCATCTCCATGATCTGTGCCTGTGCCGGCACGGCTTGGTGGTGGGAGGTGGTGCGCACTGCCGAGACTCAGGAGACCTCCCTTCGCCTGCCGGTCGTGGGCATGGTCGGTCGGCGCCGGCTCTCGTAGTCGGCGATGCGGGCGGTGTGGTGCTCGGTGAGGGAGACGTCGTCCAGGCCGTGCATCAGCCGCCACCTGGCGTGGCTGTCGATCTCGAACGGCACGGCCAAGCTGGCGGCGCGAACCTGTTTGGCGCCCAGGTCGATCGTCACGGCGAGGGAGGGATCGCGCTCGATCAGCTCCCACAGAGCCTTCGTGGCCGCTTCGTCCACGGTGACCGGGAGCAGACCGTTGGACAAAGCGTTGCCGTAGAAGATGTCGCCGAATCTCGGGCTGAGCACCGCCTTGAACCCGCGGCCGGTGAGGGCCCACACTGCGGACTCGCGCGACGAACCGATGCCGAAGTCGGTGCCGGCGACCAGGATCGACGCATCGGTGAATCGGGGGTCGTTCAGCACGAAGTCGGGGTCGTCCCGCCAGTCGTTGAACAGGTTCTCCCCGTATCCGGCGATGCTGCTGCGGGTCAGGAAGCGGACCGGGATGATCTGGTCGGTGTCGACGTTGGTCCGCCTCAACGGAACCGCGCGGCCCACGTGCACGGTGAACGGCTCCATCACGCCTCCAGGTCTTCCGGCGAACACAGCCGTCCGGCCACCGCACTGGCGGCCGCCACGGCAGGGGACACGACGTGGGTCCGGGATCCCTTGCCCTGTCTGCCTTCGAAGTTCCGGTTGTTGGTGGAGGCAGCACGTTGCCCGGCACGCAACCGGTCCTCGTTGACCGCCGCACACATCGAACAGCCGGGGTAGCGCAGCTGGATCCCGGCCTTCTCGAAGACGCGGTCCAGCCCCTCGTCCATGGCCTGCCGGCGCACCGATTCGGAGCCGGGCACCAGCACGACCTCGACGCCATCGGCGACCGAGCGTCCATCGAGCACTTCGGCAGCCGCCCGCAGGTCCTCGATCCGACCGTTGGTGCAGGAACCGATGAAGACGGCGTCGACGCCGATGTCGCGCATGGCGGTCCCGGGCGCCAGTCCCATGTAGTCCAGGGCTCGTCGAGCGGCCTGCCGGGCCGCGGGGTCATCCAGCTCCGCGGGATCGGCAACGACCCCGTCGAGGCGGACGCTCTGCGCAGGGTTGGTGCCCCAGGTGACGAAGGGGGACAACGTGCTGGCGTCGAACACCACCTCGCGGTCGAAGACAGCACCGGGATCAGTGCGGAAGGTGCGCCACTCGGCGAGCTCAACCTTCCAGTCCGCGCCGGTCGGTGCGTGCGGCCGTCCCTTCAGGTAGGCGAAGGTCGTCTCGTCTGGGGCGACCATGCCCGCGCGGGCCCCGGCCTCGACGGACATGTTGCAGACCGTCATCCGCCCCTCCATCGACAGTCCCTCGATGGCTGAGCCGCAGTACTCGATGACGTGACCCTGTCCTCCGGCCGTGCCCACCTCGTGGATCAGGGCGAGGACGAGGTCCTTGGTGGAGACCCCAGCCGGCAACGCACCGTTCACCGTCACCCGCATGTTCTTCATCCGGCCCATGCGCAGTGTCTGCGTGGCCAGGACGTGCGCGACCTGCGACGTCCCGATGCCGAAGGCCAGCGCCCCGAAGGCTCCCTGGGTGGTGGTGTGCGAGTCGCAGCACACGATGGTCATCCCGGGTTGCGCCAGGCCGAGCTCGGGCGCGATGACGTGCACGATGCCCTGCCGCTCGTCGCCGAGTCGGTGCAACTCGATGCCGAACTGCTCGCAGTTGCTGCGCATCAGCTCGACCTGGTGCCGCGCCGCGTGGTCCTCGATGACCTTGGTGATGTCCTTGGTCGGCGTGTTGTGGTCTTCTGTGCCGAGCGTGAGGTCCGGCCGCCGGACCGTCCGCCCGGACTCACGCAGCAGGTCGAAGGAGACGGGCGTGTTGAGCTCGTGCAGCAGGTGCAGGTCGATGTAGAGGAGGTCCGGCTCACTCTCGGCCTGCCGGACGACGTGGCTGTCCCACACCTTGTCGGCGAGCGTTCTGGGCCCAGCAGAAGCCGTCACGAGGACGCCGCCTCGCGAAGGATCTGGCGCTCGGGAGCCTTGTGCAGGCGCCACGACGGGTCGGCCCTCTCGAAGGAGCTCTCCAGGCGGTGCTGGACCGCCGGCCGGACCTGGTCGCGGGCAATCCGGATCACGGCGTCGAGGTCGACACCGGTCTCGATCCCGAGGAGCGACAGCATGTGCACCAGCTCCTCGGTGGCGATGTTGCCGGTGGCGCCCGGCGCGTAGGGGCAGCCCCCCAGGCCACCGACGGAGGAGTCGAAGTCGGTGACGCCGGCAGCCAGGCCCGCGAGCACGTTGGCCATGCCGAGCCCGCGCGTATTGTGCAGGTGCAGCGTGATTCCCGTGTCTGGGAAGGCGGCTCGAAGCCGCTTCGACAGATCGAAGACGTGCGACGGATCGGCCAGTCCGGCGGTGTCGGCGAGGGTCACGTGGTTGACACCTGCCTCGGCGAAGAGCTCGACGACCCATGCGACCCGCTCGAAGCTGGTGCGCCCCTCGAAGGGGCAGCCCAGGGCGGTCCCCATGCCGCCGACCAGCGAGATGCCATTTTCGTGACCGAGCTCGATGGCCGGTCGGAGCCGGTCCATGCACTCGGCGGTGGTGCAGTTGGCGTTGGCGAGACTGTGCGCGTCGGTGGAGGAGAGCATCAGCTCCCACACGGTCGCGTCGAACTCCAGCGCGCGTTGGGCCCCCTTCAGATTGGGGACCAGCACGGAGTAGGTGACGCCCTCGGCCGGCGTGTACCGGGCCATCACCTCCGCAGCATCCGACAACTGTGGGACGGCATCGGGACGGACGAACGACGTGAGCTGCACCGCCGGGAGCCCGGCCGCTGACAGCGCGTCGATGATCGCCACCTTGTCGGAGGTCTCGATCGTCGTCGTCTCGAGCTGGAACCCGTCACGTGGTCCCACCTCCTGGATGCGCACACGCTCGGGCAGCTCGAAGGGCAGGGGGTCACGGCCCGCCGCCTCGCCGGCATACCGTTGCGCCTCGCTCAGCGTGGACATCAGACGATTCCTCTCTCGCGCAGGCTCTCGATCTCTTCCTGGGGGATTCCCAGCTCTTTGAGGACGGAGTCGGTGTGCTCTCCGAGGCCGGGCCCGGCGCTCCGGACGTTGCCCGGGTTCTCGCTGAACTTGGGCACCACTCCGGGCAGCTTGATCTCGCCCAGCTGGGGATGCGTCACCTCGACGAGCATCTCCCGTGCCGCGTAGTGCGGGTCGGAGAAGATGTCCTCGGCGCTGTAGATCGGGGAGTGGGGGACGCTGAAGTCGTCCAGGACCTGCGTCAGCTCCGCCCTGGTCCGTTGCCCGGTCCACTCGGACAGGATGCGGTTCATCTCCTCGCGCCGGTCGAGCCGCGCGCGATTGGTGGAATACCGGGGGTCGGTCAGCATGTCCGCCCGGTCCATGGCCTCGGCCAGCCGACGGAAGGTGTGCTCGGTGCTCGTGACGATGACCAGCCACTGCCCGTCCTTGGTCTCGTAGATCCCGGCAGGCGAGGATGCGGCGAGCTCGTTGCCGGTGCGTTCGCGCACCTGGTGCAGCACGTCATACTCGGCCACGACGACCTCGAGCATCCGGAAGATCGACTCGTAGAGCGCGACATCCACCTCTTCAGGGGGTCCGCCGGCGACGCGCAGCTGGTAGATGGCCGCGAGCGCCCCCATCGCCGCATACATGCCGGTCAGGTAGTCGACCAGGGAGACCGAGGGCAGGACAGGGGGCCGGTCGGGGAATCCGCTGATGTGCGCATAGCCGCTGTATGCCGTTGCAGGAGTGCCGAACCCGGCCTTGCCCTTGTTGGGTCCGGTCTGTCCGTAGCCGCTCACGCGCACGATCACGAGGTCGGGGTTCGTCGACCGGAGCCGCTCGGTGGGCAGGCCCCACTTGTCTAGGGTGCCCGGGCGGAAGTTCTCGATGAGAACGTCCTGCTGGGCGAGCAACTGACAGAGGATCTCCTGGCCCGCCGGCGTCCGCAGGTCCAGGGTCATGCTGCGTTTGTTGCGCGCGGATGCCGCCCACGTCAGGGAGACGTCCCCCTTGAACGGGCCCAGGGCGCGGAGCGGGTCACCCGTGCCCGGCATCTCGACCTTCAGCACATCGGCCCCCATGTCGCCGAGCAGGGCGGCCGCGAACGGGCCGGCGAAGACGGTGGCGATGTCGAGGACCCGGAGGCCGCGGAGTGGCCCGGTCACCGTACGGTCTCCGCGGCATCGACCACGTCGTCGGAGAACCCGAGCGCGAGCGAGACTGCCGACCCACACTCGCGGGCGCGGGCGATCGCGTCGGATCGGTGCGCCTCCTCGGCGAATCGGGTCGCGGTGGACGACACGATGACAGCAGCCACAACATCACCTATTCGATCGAAGACGGGGACGGACACTGCGGACGTCTCAGGGTCGCGTTCGCCCCGGCTGAACTCCCAGCCCTGTCGGCGCACCACGCGAAGGCGCCGGCGGTAGGCCTGGGGACTCCACGGGGGCCGTCCGGCGGGATGGTTCTCCTCCGAGCTTCGCCGAGCCAGCACCATGGCCTCCTCCTCATCCATCCAGGCGAGGAGGACTCGGCTGGACGCGCCGACGTGGATCGGGAGCGGCACGCCGATCTCCCCCATGGTCCGGACGGTTCGGTGGCCCACGATCATCTCGATCGGGACGCGCGTGTAGCCGGTCCGGATCTGCAGTTCGACGGTTTCCCCTGTGTCATCGCGCAGTTCCTTCATGAAGGGCAGCGCGACCCGGCGTGCCTCGACGCCTTCGGTCGCCTTCGCACCGAGCCTGATCAGTCCGGCACCGAGTCGGTAGCCGCCTCGCCCGGGAGCGAGGAGCCGGTGTTCCGCCATCCCGGCCATGAGCCGGTAGGCCGTGGGGACCGATATCCCGAGCCGTTCAGCGATCTCGGAGGGTTCGAGCCGCGTCGTGCCGTCGGGGAAGGCAGCAAGGATCGCCATCACCTTGTCGAGGACGCCGACTCCACTCATGTTTCTCCATTATTTGGAAGGTGCTTCCAACTAGTGGAGGGGATAGTACATACTCACCTTTGCCAGCGCACCCCCTACCGGGCAGTTTCTTTGGTCCCCCCGGGAGGCGCTGCAGCGCCGGCGGCCGACAGTCACAGCCATTGCGGAGGGCGTGAGCGCCACCGCAGGAAGCGAGAAGTCCATGTCCAAGTCACACCCGCGCGAGTGGGAGATCCATCACGAGGTCCCGCGGCCTGATGCGGAGATCGTGAAACAGCTCAGCGCCTATCCGACGACGCAGATCGCCGACTCGGGAGGTCCGGTCAGCGTGCTGGGTCCCGGCATCGCCCACCGGTGCGGTGAGGTGGACGTCTGCGGGCCTGCAACCACGGTGTGGACCCGCCCGGGTGACATCCTCTTTCCGCTGAAGTCAACGGATCTCGTCCAGTCGGGAGATGTCCTGGTGATCGACGGCGGGGGGCGACTGGACGCTGCGCTGGTGGGCGACGTCGTCTCCGCCACGCTGCTCGCCGCGGGGTGTCGGGGGGTCGTCGTGGACGGCGTCATCCGCGACGTGGAGGGCATTGAGGAAGTGGGCTTGCCCGTGTATGCCCGGGGCGCCCATCCCGCGACAGGTTCGGGCGAGGGGCCGGGCGCCATCAACGTGCCCATCCAATGCGGTGGCGTCCTCGTGCGGCCTGGCGATGTGGTGCGGGCAGACCGCAGCGGAGTGGTGGTGATCCCCGGGGACAGGGTGGGGGAGGTCCTCGAGAAGACCCGAGCAGTGGACCAGCGGGAGGCGAAGTGGCGGGCCGCCATCAACGGCGGCGCCACCCTGCCCGCGGCCACGGGAATCGACGCACGGATCGCCGAGCTCCGCGATGTCACCAAGGCCCCGAGGGGCTGACGCGCCTACCGATCCCGCAGGTAGTCGAGCTGGGCGAGGACACTGAGCCGGGCGGCCGGCCAGACCTCGCGGGGCACATCGGCATACACCCGCTCCACGACGGCGTCGGCGACGTCGGGTGCCTGTGCGGCACCGGCCGCGAGCGCGTCCCGCACCTGGTCGAGTCGTTCCCGACGGTGGTCGAGGTACCACCGCACCGTGCCCGCCGCGTCCGACACGGTGGGGCCGTGGCCCGGGGCGATCGAGGTCACCTCACCGCTGCCGGTCATCGCCTCGAGCCGCCCCAGCGACGAGAGGTATGCCGCGAGCTCGCCATCGGGGTGTGCCACCACCGTGCTCCCCCGGCCGAGCACCGTGTCACCGGTGAGCAGCAGGTTCTCCGCAGGCAACAGGAAGGACAGCGAGTCGGCGGTGTGACCCGGGGTGGCGACCACGACGATCTCCAGGCCTCCGACGCGCACCCGGTCGCCGTCGCGCAGGTCGTCGTGGCCGGCGCCGATGGCGCGCACCGGCGCCCGCGTCAGCTCGGCGAACCGGTCGGCCGACTCGGC
>NZ_VOHR01000260.1 GCF_009192725.1 Segeticoccus rhizosphaerae
GAACGTCCCGGTGACCAGCAGGATGATCAGCGAGTACATCGCGATCTCACCGAGCATGAACGACCAGTGGTCGGGGAAGACCTTCTGCATCAGGTGCCGGACACCCTTGGCCCCGCCCGTGCGGTCATCGAACCAACCCGCTACACCGCCCAGTCTGGCCGCGGGACCACCCGCAGCCGGCCGGGCCGCTTGGTCACTGGCGCGCAGCCCTGCCGCGCCCTTGGGAATGCTCGAGGTGCTCATCCGCGCTCCCAGAAACTCGGGCCGACCGGTTCGGCGAACGGCGCGTCGGCCATCAGGTAGCCGTCCTGGTCAACGGTGATCTTCAACTGTGGCAGTGGGTGCCCGGCCGGCCCGAAGATCACCTTGGCGTCCTGCGTCACGTCGAAGGTGGACTGGTGGCACGGGCACAGCAGGTGATGGGTCTGCTGCTCGTAGAGGCCGACCGGGCAGCCGACGTGCGTGCAGATCTGCGAGTAGGCCACGATGCCGTGGTAGCCCCAGTCGAGCTCCTTCTGGCTGAGGATGTCCTTGGGGTCCAGGCGCATCAGCAGCACAGCTGCCTTCGCCTTCTCGTTCATCGGGTAAGCGGTCTTGTCGATCCCCTCGGGCAGGATGTGGAAGACCGAGCCGATGGTGACGTCGGTGGCCTTGACCGGGGTCAGCTCAGGGTCGCGGACCAGCCGGGTGCCCTTCTTCCAGACCGTGGTGTAGAGCTCGTCGCCGGGGGCGGGCCCGAGGCTGCCGACCAGCTGGACGACC
Source organism: Segeticoccus rhizosphaerae (assembly GCF_009192725.1). Classification (GTDB taxonomy): domain Bacteria; phylum Actinomycetota; class Actinomycetes; order Actinomycetales; family Dermatophilaceae; genus Segeticoccus; species Segeticoccus rhizosphaerae. The sequence continues at coordinate 763 of NZ_VOHR01000260.1, forward strand.
AACGGGATCGCGAAGAGGCCGAGAGCGCCGCCGAGGGTGTACTTGATGAGCGGGCGACGGGCGATCTGGGCACCCTGCCCGCCCTCGAGGAGGGTGTCCACCGCGCCATGACGGTCCTCCTCGGCCGAGCGCAGCGTGTGCCGCTCCTCGACGACCTCGGTGTCCGGCATCAGCGTCTTGGCCCAGTGGATGGCTCCCATGCCGATCCCGAGCAGCGAGATCGAGAGGGTGACACCGAGCGTGACGTGGGAGATGTTGGCCTGGCCGACCAGGGGGATGAAGGAGAACTTGTCGCGCGGGATGGCGAAGTAGCAGACGACGAACAGCACCGTCGCGAGCGCGGAGATGCCGAAGAGGGTGGCGACCTGCTTCTCGGCCCGCCGCGCTGCACCTTCGTCGTGGTCGGCCATGCGGTGGACATGCGGCGGCAGACCGGGGTTGGCGAACTGCTCGGGAATGCCGCCGGTCCCGACGATGTGCCCCTGGTCGAGGGGCAGGGCGGTGCTCGTGTCGAACCGCTCGACCTGGCCGTCCGGCTCGTGCGGGCCCTGTGTGGGGTTCCCGTTGTCAGTCATCGTGGTCGATCCTGTCCCTCGGAATCGTTGCGTCGGTGCGGTCGGGTGGCCATCACGCCGCCTTGCGGCCCAGCCAGACGGCGAAGCCGATGAGGAGGCCGATGCCGAACGTCCATGCGAACAGGCCCTCGCTCACCGGACCGATCCGCCCCAGCGTGATGCCGCCGGGGTTCTTGTTCTCGTCGAGCCCCTGCAGGTAGGCGATGATGTCGGCCTTGCCCTGCTTGTCGATGTTGGTGTTGTTGAACACCGGCATCGACTGCGGGCCGGTGACCATTGCCTCGTAGATGTGCTTGCCGGACACGTCGTCCAGTGCCGGAGCGAACTTGCCGCGCGTCAGGGCGCCACCGGCGCCGGTGAAGTTGTGGCACATGGCGCAGTTGACGCGGAACAGCTCGCCGCCCTTGGCCTGGTTGCCGCCGGTCAGCTCGGACTCCTCGGGGATCGCCGGGCCAGGGCCGAGCGAGGCGATGTAGGCAGCGAGGTCGCGGATCTCGCTCTCGGAGTACTTCAGCTTCGGCGACTGGTGCGCCTGGACGTTTGGTCCGGCCAGCGGCATCCGCCCGGTGCCCACCTGGAAGTCGACGGACGCGGCACCGACGCCGACGAGCGAGGGTGCGTCGTTGGTGCCCTGGGCCTTCAGTCCGTGGCAGGTGGCGCAGTTGGCCAGGAAGAGCTTCTTGCCTTGGTTCACGTCGTCCGCGGTGGCCACCGCCGCCTGCGCCGTCTTGGGCGAGAGCAGCACGTACAGCCCACCCGTGGCCAGGAGCCCCAGCATCAGGATGACGACGATCGCCGCCGGGTGGCGGCGGCGGGCAGCGAGGGAGTTCACGATGCGGTCCTGTCGAGGGTGGGATACGGGGCAGGGGTCGTCAGAGGAGGGGGCATGGTCACTGCAGCAGGTAGATGGTCGCGAACAGGGCGATCCAGACGACGTCGACGAAGTGCCAGTAGTACGACGTCACGATGGCACCGGTCGCCTGGGTGTGCGTGTAGCGACGTGTCGTGAAGGTGCGTCCGATGATCATCAGGAAGGCGAGGAGCCCGCCGGTCACGTGCAGGGCGTGGAACCCGGTGGTCATGTAGAAGACCGAGCCGTAGGCGTCCGACGACATGGTGATGCCCTCGTGGACCATGTCGGCGTATTCCTTGACCTGCCCGGAGACGAAGACGGCCCCGAAGATGTAGGTGAGGACGTACCACTCGCGCATTCCCCACTTGCCGATCTCCAACAGCTTGCCGGTCCGCACCGGGTGGCCGTTCTCCGCGCGGAAGACGCCGAGCTGGCACCAGACCGACGAGATCACCAGGATCAGCGTGTTCCCGGCGGCGTAGGGGACGTTCAGTGCCGTCGTCTTGTCGGCCCACAGCTCGGGCGAGACTGAGCGAATCGTGAAGTACATCGCGAAGAGTCCCGCGAAGAACATCAGCTCACTGGAGAGCCACACGATCGTGCCCACCGACGTCATGTCCGGCCGTGTCGCCGGGCCCGGTCGCTGGAGTGGTCCGGGACTGGTTCCCGGCGTGCCTGAGTGAACTGCTGATGCGGTCGCCACGGGCGCCATTATGGCCCTATCCGCGCTGGGATGTCAGAGCGACCCCCCGAATGTCGGCGACCGGCCCACCGGGCCGCACCGGTAGCATCTTGGGCATGACCGCTTCGCACCCCTCGACGCCCGCTGCCGTGCCCCCGGACGGCGGCAGCCGGCCCGGCCCCAAGCAGATCAGCGTCCTGCTCTACAGCGACGACATCGCCACCCGCGACGCGGTGCGGATCGCGGTGGGCAAGCGTCCATCACGCGACATCGAGGTCAAGACCTGGCGTGAGTGCGCGACCTCGGCTGCCGTCCACGAGGCGGTGCGTGGCGCGAGCTTCGACGTGTTGATCCTGGACGGTGAGGCGGCTCCGGTCGGGGGACTGGGCCTGTGCCGCGAGCTGAAGAACGAGATCTTCGACTGTCCCCCGATCCTGGTGCTGACCGGCCGGCCGCAGGACGGCTGGCTGGCCGCGTGGTCGCAGGCCGACCAGGTCGTGCCGCACCCCTTGGACGCCTTGGCGATGTCCTCGGCCGTCGCCGAGCTCGGTCGCTCCGGCGCGGGCTCCCTGGTCAAGCCCTGACCATGGCCGGGTCGCCGGACCGCAGCACCCCCACCTCCACCCAAAGCGCCGCGACGCCCGACTGGCCGACCCTCTACACCTCGCTGCTGCAGGGCCGTGACCTGTCCACCGAGGACGCCGCCTGGGCGATGGACCAGGTGATGAGGGGCGAGGCGAGCCCCGTGCAGGTCGCCGGCTTCCTCATGGCGCTCCGGGCCAAGGGTGAGAGCGTCGCCGAGATGCGCGGCCTCGCGGACATGATGCTGCAGCACGCCACCCGCATGGCCGCGCCCGATGTCGCCCTGGACATCGTCGGCACGGGCGGCGATCGCGCGCACACGGTGAACATCTCGACGATGGCCTCGATCGTCGCCGCCGGCGCTGGGGTGCCGATCATCAAGCACGGCAACCGGGCCGCGTCGTCCTCGTCCGGGTCCGCCGATGTGCTCGAGTCCCTCGGCATCAACTTGAGGTCCACCCCTGAGGCCATCGCCCGGATCTTCGCCGACTGCGGCATCACCTTCTGTTTCGCGCAGACCTTCCACCCGTCCATGCGGCACGCGGCGGCGGCCCGCAGCGGCCTGGGCATCGGCACCGCGTTCAACTTCCTCGGGCCGCTCACCAACCCGGCGCAGCCCCGGTATGCCGCGATCGGCGTCGCCGACGCGCGGATGGCGCCGCTCATCGCCGGCGTCTTCGCCGAGCGGGAAAAGGACGCGGCCGTCTTCCGCGGCGACGATAGCCTGGACGAGCTCACCATCACCACCACCTCCACGCTGTGGTGGGTCCGCAGCGGCAACGTCAGCGAGCACCGTCTCGACCCGCGCAGACTCGGGCTGCAGCTCAACCCGATCGAGACCCTCCGGGGGCAGGACGCCGACTACAACGCCGGCGTCCTGCGCCGGGTCATCGGCGGAGAGGACCGTGGACCGGTGCGTGACGCAGTCGTGCTCAATGCGGGGGTTGCCCTCGCGCTGACCGAGCCCGACGAGACCCCGGGCGGCACGGGCCATGACGGTGACCCGAGCGCCGCGCTGCACCGTCAGGTGCGCGCCGGGATGGACCGCGCCGAGCAGTCCATCGACTCAGGTGCCGCCGGTGAGGTGGTCGCTCGCTGGGTGGCTGCCTCGACCGCCACGGACTGAGCCGTCCGGCCACGAGCCGCCGTGTGGAGGATCCGTGGGGTGCAGACCCCATCGATCATCCCCGCTCCTGCCTGGCACCCGCGCGGTCGGGTCGTGGTCAGGCGTCGTCGAGGCCGAGGCTGAACGCCGCTTCCAGATCGCGTCCGGAGTAGGTGCGGAAGGCGATGTGCGTCTGGGTGCCGGTGACGCCCTCCACCTTGTTGAGGCGGTCGGCGATCACGTCGGCGAAGTCCTCGTGCCGGGACACCTTGGCGACCGCGATGAGGTCGACGTCCCCGGTCACGGAGTAGACCTCGCTCACGCCGTCGATCTCGGCGATGGCGGCAGCAGCCTCGGGGATGCGGTGGACGTCGCAGTTGATCAGGACGATGGCGGAGATCACGAGGCTCACCCTAGCCGCCCGGGCGCGGCCGCGTCGGCCTGCGCCGGTGCTGGGCGCCCTGGTCCCTCAGCCTGCGGAGGGCACCGCGGCGGGCGGTCGATGCGTGAGCCCGATGGAGGAGGGCTCGTCGAAGCCGACCAGGTCGCGGCGGGCCGCGGCCAGGGGTTCGAGCCGGTCGCGGGCACCACCCGCACCGTGCACCGGACAGGTCCACTCACCCTGGATGGACACCATGCGCACTCCTGGCGCCTCGAGCCAGCGAAGGACCTTCTCGGTCTCCTCGGCAGTGGCCGCGGGCACCGGGGCGGCCGGAGCCGCCACGACCTCGGCGGTCCGCCCCAGGGCCTCGATGAACGGCCGGGGGTCGGCCCCCGGCGGACTCACCGTGGTGCCGG
>NZ_VOHR01000261.1 GCF_009192725.1 Segeticoccus rhizosphaerae
CACCGCGGCGGGCCGGCGGCCACGCTGCTGGTTGCCGCGGTCGCTGACCGGGCGCGGGCGCGCGGTGGCCGACGGGTGCTGCTCGACGTCGTGATCGGCAACGATCGGGCGCGTCGGTTCTACGAACGGTGCGGCTTCGTCCCCACGGGGCGCACCCAGGTCGTTCCGGGGCGGGTCAGCGACCTCGAGGTCCAGATGGCGCTCGCGCTCTGAGCCGGGGCGCCGTCCGACGCCCTGGACGCATCCCGCCCCCGTCCTCGTGAGGAATCATCGTGAGGTTCGAGGCGGGTCTGCGGCCTGCTTCCTCACGATGATTCCCCACGAGCCGTCGCGTGGGGTGTGATCGGTTCCACGCACAGTTGTTGACTCTTTACCGGGTGCGGCATGGATCGGCGGGGGCGAACATGCCAGAGTGTCGTCATGAGTGAGATCAGCGTCCGTGCCCTCGGGGAAGAGGATTGGCAGGAGTACCGCGAGATCCGACTGGAGGCGCTGAAGGAGTCTCCGGAGGCGTTCGTCGCCACCCATGACGAAGAATCCGGCTACGAAGAGGACCGCTGGCGCGACCGGATGAACCGCTCCCGCCGGTTGCTGGCGCTCGTCGACGACGTCCCCACCGGGGTCGTGTCGGTCGGCCGCTCCAAGACTGGTCCGGACGTCGCGGAGCTGTTCGGCCTGTGGGTTCGGCCGGACGCACGCGGGACCGGCGTGGCTTGGCGGCTGGTCGAGGCCGGCGCCCAACAGGCCCGCGAGGACGGCCGCACCCACCTGGCCTACTGGGTGGGCACGGACAACGGCCGTGCCGTGGCCTTTGCCAGCAGCTTCGGCTTCCGCCCGACCGAGAACCGCCGCCCCATGCGGGTCCAGAGCGCGGACGGCGACGGCGAGGAGACCGAGATCGCGATGGTGCTGCCGCTCGGCTCCGACCCCGGAGCGGTGCCGAGCTCCCTCCTGCACTGAGGACGTTCAGGGGCGCGAGGCGAGTCGCTCGATCAGCTCCGTAGGGCCGCTCACGATGATCTCGTCCGGATAGGGACAAGGATCAGGGGCGCGAGGCGAGTCGCTCGATCAGCTCCGTAGGGCCGCTCACGATGATGCTGTGGTGGGCGCCCACCTTGGTGTCGGGCACGGCATGGGTGAAGGCCTCGCCGGGAGCCTTGACGCCGACCACGGTGACGCCGTACTTGCTGCGGATCTGGCTCTGGCCGAGCGTGAAGCCGACCATCTCGCGCGGTGGCGTCATCTTGACGATGGCGTAGTCGTCGTCGAACTCGATGTAGTCCCGCATCTTGCCGTTGACCAGGTGTGCCACCCGGCGCCCCGACTCGGCCTCGGGAAAGACCACCTGGTGCACGCCGATCCGCTCGAGGATGCGCGCATGCTCCGACGAGACCGCCTTGGCCCAGATCGAGGCCACCCCGGCGTCGACCAGGTTGCCGGCCGCGAGCAGTGACGACTCGACGGAGGAACCAATGCCGACCACGGCCACCGAGAAGTTCTTGACCCGGATCTGGTGCAGCGTGTGCGGGTCTGAGGCGTCCTCGGGCACCACCCGGTCGAGCTTGCCCGCGAACTTCTCCGCCCGCTCCTGGTTGCGCTCGAGGGCCAGCACCCGGTAGCCGATCCGGCTCATCTCGAGCGCGGCCGCGGCGCCGAAGCGGCCGAGGCCGATCACGAGCACTTCCTCGTTGTACAAGCGGTTCTTCGCCATGACTTCCTCTATCGGTGGAACGGCCCGGACGTCGGTGAGGCACGCTCCCACCACGTCGCGGGAGCCGCAAGCCCCCATCGTGCCCCACCCGGCGCGGCGCAGCGTGCCCGCATGTCGACGCAGGCGCGTGTGATTCCGCGGCGCACGGGTAGCGTGCCCCGCATGTCGACGCAGGCGCGCGTGATCTGGGACCCGGGCTTCACCGCCTACGACTTCGGGCCCGAGCACCCGATGAACCCGGTCCGCCTCGACCTGACGGTGCGGCTCTGCCGGGAGCTCGGGCTCCTGGACCTGCCCGGCGTCGAGGTCGTCGCCCCGAGCGGCCCCGACGACGACCAGCTGTTGACGGTGCACGACGGGGAGTACGTCGACGCCGTGCGCGCCATCTCCGCCGACCCCGCGTCGGCCGACGGGCGGTGGGGGATCGGCACCGAGGACGATCCCGCCTTCCGCGGGATGCACGAGGTCAGTGCCCGGATCGCGGCGGGCACCGTCGACGTCGCACGGGCCGTCTGGGAGGGCCGGACCGAGCACGGCGTGAACTTCTGCGGCGGACTGCACCACGCGATGCGCCGCCGCGCCTCGGGCTTTTGCATCTACAACGACGCGGCGGTGGGCATCCGGTGGTTGCTCGACCACGGCGCCGAGAAGGTCGCCTACGTCGACGTCGACGCCCACCACGGCGACGGTGTCGAACGCGCCTTCTGGGATGATCCGCGCGTCCTGACCATCTCGCTGCACGAGAGCGGGCGGGTGCTCTTCCCGGGCTCCGGCTTCCCGGGCGACATCGGAGGCCCCGACGCCCGGGGAAGCGCGGTCAACGTCGCGCTGCCGCCGGGCACCGGCGACGGCCATTGGCTGCGTGCCTTCCACGCGGTGGTCCCGGCGCTGCTGCACGCCTTCGCGCCCGACGTCCTGGTGACCCAGCAGGGCTGCGACTCGCACTACTCCGACCCGCTGGCACACCTGGCGCTGTCCGTGGACGCCCAGCGGACGTCATACGAGTCGTTGCACCGGCTCGCTCACGAGGTGTGTGACGGCAGGTGGGTGGCGCTCGGGGGCGGGGGCTACGAGCTGGTCGACGTGGTGCCCCGGGCATGGGCGCACCTGACCGCCATCGCGGCACACCAGCCGGTCGAGCTGGTGACGCCGGTGCCAGAGGGCTGGCGCGACTACGTGCAGATGCTGCTCGGCCGGCCGGGCCCGGCGCGGATGGGCGACGGCGTGGCGGAGGACGGCCGGGTCTGGTGGAAGGCGTGGGAGGTCGGCCACGACCCCGCGGACGCAGTGGACCAGGCGGTCATGGCGACCAGACACGCGGTCTTCCCGTTGCACGGACTGGATCTCTGGTTCGACTGAGGTCCACGGCTGACCTCGGTGACTCGTTTGACCTGTTGAACCTGGTTGAACCTGTTTTGACCGTTGCCTGCGGCGTGTCGGCTGGACATTGTCGAAGATTTATCCCCCACCTGCTTTCCCAACGGCCACTTCTGCCTCTATCGTGACCTCACACACCATCAGCGTGCGCAGTCAGTCGGAGGGGAAGCCGTGCTGCCTGCCACGTGGAGAGATCGAGGTAAGGCCATGGCAGACGAGCGCCAGCTCGGCGAGGTCAACTTCCTGACCGTCGCGGAGGTCGCCTCGATGATGCGGGTCTCCAAGATGACCGTCTATCGACTCGTGCACGCCGGTGACCTGCCGGCGATCCGCGTCGGACGGTCGTTCCGGGTTCCCGCAGACGCGGTGCACGACTACCTGCGGACCAGCTACATCGACACGGCCTGAGGTGCACCGGTCGCGGCGAAGCCGCGACCATCTTCGCGCGGGCGGGCGGGCCGAGGAGATCGGCCCGCCCGCCCGCGTGTTCACCGCCCCCTGGTCTCACGCAGGACCGCCAGCCTTGCGCGGTACTCCTGCTCGTCGATCTCGCCGTCCACGTAGCGCTTGCCCAGGGCGTCCTCGGCGGAGGACTGCCAGCGTCCTTGCCCGCGCCACCAGAACCGGCGCGCCACGAACCAGACGAACAGCCAGAACACCACGAACCATGCCAGGGGGATCAACGGGAACCACCAGTGGAACCCGGCGCCGTCGTGCCACATCGTCGTCAACATCGTCATGCCTCTTTCGTCGGTGAGCCGGTCCTTCGCGACCGGACACCTCGACGATGCCGACCCGGTTCCTGCGCCGTCGTCACCCCGCGGGAGGCACTCGTCCTACGTCCTGCACGGTCTGTTCGAGCAGGGCTCAGAGCCAGCCGGGGCGGATCAGGCCGCCCTCGTAGGCGAGCACCACCAGCTGCGCGCGGTCCCGGGCGCCCACCTTCACCATGGCCCGGCTGACATGGGTCTTCGCGGTGGCGGGCGACAGGAACAGCCGCCCGGCGATCTCCTCGTTGGACAACCCCTCGCCGACCAGGGCGACGACCTCGCGCTCGCGCTCGGTCAGCCGTTCCAGTGCGGCGATCCGCTCCGGGTCGGGCCGGGTGCCCGCGCGCTGTCCCACGTGGTTGATCAGCCGCCGCGTCACGCTCGGCGAGAGGGCGGCATCACCTGCGGCCACCGACCGGATGGCGGCGAGGAGGTCGACCGGCTCGGTGTCCTTGACGAGGAACCCACTGGCGCCGATCCGCATCGCCTCGAGAACGTATTCGTCCAGTTCGAAGGTCGTCAGGATGATGACGCGCACGTCGGCCAGCCCCGGGTCGGCGCAGATCTGTTCGGTGGCCTGCAGCCCGTCGGTGCCCGGCATCCGGATGTCCATGAGCACCACGTCGGGCCGCTCCTCGCGCACGAGGCGCACCGCCGCCTCCCCGTCGGACGCCTCGCCCACCACCTCCGTCGCCGGGTCGGAGTCGAGCAGCGCCCGGAGGCCGGCACGCAGCAGGGCCTGGTCGTCGGCGAGGACGACACGGACGGATGGACTCATGGTGCCTCCGAGGTGGTCTGGTCGGTGCTGCGCGGGAAGCGCGCCTCCACGGTGAAGCCGGTGGGGCGCGGCCCGGCGTCGAGCCGCCCGCCCAGGGCAGCCACGCGCTCGCGCATGCCGACGAGGCCCAACCCGATGGCAGCCCCGGGGTCGTCGGGCCGCCTAGCCTCCGGCCGGCCGTTGTCGGTGACGCGGACGCCGACGCCGCCCTCGTCATACGCGATCTCGATGCGGGCGCGCGTGGCGGACGAGTGGCGTCGCACGTTGGTCATGGCCTCCATCACCACCCGGTATGCCGCGGTGTCGACCGCGCTCGTGACGGCACCCCGCGAACCGGTCACCGCGAGGGTCCATGCGACCGGGCCCTGTTCGGTCTGCTCGACCAGGGCCGGCACGTCGAGCAGGGTGGGCGCGGGCGAGCGCGTGGCCGAGCCGGGGTCGCGCAGCGTGTCGAGCACGACGCGCACCTCCTCGAGCGCGTCGTGGCTGACCGACTTGATGGTCTGCAGGGCGGGCCGGGCGTGGTCCGGCTGCTCGTCGAGCAGGTGCAGCGCCACCCCTGCCTGGACGTTGATCAGGCTGAGTGAGTGGCCGATCACGTCGTGCAGGTCGCGGGCGATGGCGACGCGTTCGCGGGCGGCCTCCCGGTCGCGGGCCAGACCGGCCTCTCGCCGGGCAGCCGCCCAGCGCTCACGGCGACTGCGGATCACCTCCACGAGCA
>NZ_VOHR01000262.1 GCF_009192725.1 Segeticoccus rhizosphaerae
TCTGCTGCTCGAGCGGGCCCTGACCGCGCTGGAACCCGAGGTCCGGGCGGCCCTCGAGGAGTCCATCCGCCGGGCGCGACTGGTCCACGAGGACCAGCGCCGCACCGACACGACCACCCAGGTCGTCCCTGGTGGCACGGTCACGGAGCGCTGGGTGCCCGTCGACCGGGTGGGCCTCTATGTCCCCGGTGGGGTGGCGGTCTACCCCAGCAGCGTCGTGATGAACGTCGTCCCCGCGCAGATCGCGGGGGTCGGCTCACTGGCCGTCACGAGTCCGCCCCAGCGGGACAACACGGAGGAGTTCGCGGGCTGTCCGCACCCGACGATCCTCGCGGCCTGCGCCCTGCTCGGCGTCGACGAGGTCTACGCCGTCGGCGGCGCCCAGGCGATCGCGATGTTCGCCCACGGCGCGCGCGAGGAGGGCCCGGACGGGAGCCCGCAGGCCGGTGCGGTCGTCTGCGAGCCGGTCACCCTGGTCACCGGGCCGGGCAACATCTACGTCGCGGCGGCGAAGCGGCTGCTCAAGGGCCTCATCGGCATCGACGCCGAGGCGGGGCCGACGGAGATCACGATCCTCGCCGACGACTCAGCCGACCCCGAACTCGTGGCCGCCGACCTGATCAGCCAGGCCGAGCACGACACGCTGGCCGCGGCCGTGCTGGTCACCGACAGCGAGCAGCTGACCGACGCCGTGCTCGAGGCGCTCGAGCGGAGGGTGTCCGCCACGAAGCACACGGAGCGGATTCGTGCTGCACTCGGCGGAAGCCAGTCGGCCATCGTGCTCGTGGACGACCTGGAGCAGGGCCTGCGCGTCGTCGACGCCTACGCCGCGGAGCACCTGGAGATCCAGACCCGCGACGCCGCCGAGGTCGCCGCGCGGGTGCGCAACGCGGGAGCGATCTTCGTGGGGCCGCACGCGCCGGTCAGCCTCGGCGACTACGCGGCCGGGTCCAACCACGTCCTGCCCACCGGTGGCTGTGCGTGCCACAGCAGTGGCCTGTCCGTGCAGTCGTTCCTGCGCGGCATACACGTCGTCGACTACACGGCCGACGCCCTCGCGCAGGTCGCGCACCATGTCGTCACCCTGGCCCAGGCCGAGGACCTGCCCGCTCACGGCGAGGCGGTCACCGCCCGGTTCGACGACCGGTTGCCCGAATGAGCACCATCGCCGACCTGCTGCGCCCCGACCTGCGCGGCCGCAGCCCCTATGGCGCACCGCAGCTCGACGTGCCGGTTGCGCTCAACACCAATGAGAACTCGTATGCCGTGCCGCCGGCCGTCGTGGCCGCCGTCACCAAGGCGGTTTCCCGGGTGGTGCCGCGACTCAACCGCTATCCCGACCGCGAGTTCGTCGAGCTGCGCACGGACCTAGCCGACTACCTGCAGCGATCCGGCGGCGTGGCGGTGAGGCCCGAGCAGGTGTGGGCCGGCAACGGGTCCAACGAGGTGCTGTTGCACGTGCTGCAGGCGTTCGGGGGCCCCGGGCGCACGGCGATCGGCTTCACGCCCGCCTACTCGATGCACCCCATCATCTCCGCGACCGTGGGCACCCGGTGGGTCGACGGGATGCGCGGGGTCGAGGGGCACGGTGTCTTCGACCTCGGGGTGGCCGGCGTGGTCGCGCAGGTGCGCGAGCACCGGCCAGACCTCGTGCTGCTGTGTTCTCCCAACAACCCGACCGGGACGGCGCTGCCGCTGGAGATCGTCGAGGCGGCCCATGACGCGGCACCGGACGCCGTGGTGGTGGTCGACGAGGCCTATGCCGAGTTCGCCCGCCCCGGGACGCCGAGCGCCCTCACCCTTCTCGAGGGACGGGACCGGCTCGTCGTGACTCGCACCATGAGCAAGGCGTTCGCGCTGGCGGGGGCGAGGCTCGGCTACCTCGCGGCGTCGCCCGACTTCATCGATGCGCTGCGGCTCGTGCGGATGCCCTACCACCTGTCCGCGGTCACGCAGGCCGTCGCCTCCGCGGCGCTGACCCATGCGCCTGAGCTGCTCGGTACCGTCGAGGCGATCAAGGTCCAGCGCGACCGCATCGTGGCCGAGCTGACGGGGCTCGGGCTCGACCCGGTGCCCAGTGACGCGAACTTCGTCCTCTTCGGCGGGCTCGACGACGCGCGGGCCACGTGGCAGTCGCTGCTCGAGCATGGGATCCTCGTGCGCGACGTCGGCATCGCCCACCACCTGCGGGTCACGGCCGGCACGCCCGAGGAGACCGACGCCTTTCTCTCGGCGATGCGTGAGCTGGCGCCGACCCACCGACAGGAGCAGCCGCTATGAGTGACACGAACCCGGCCGGTCGCGACGCGGCCGCGAGGCGCACCGCGAAGGTGCAACGCAACACCAGCGAGAGCCGCGTCGAGCTGTGGCTGGACCTCGACGGCTCGGGAGAGTCGGAGATCAGCACCGGTGTGCCCTTCTACGACCACATGCTCACGAGCCTGGCGCGACACTCGCTGATCGACCTGCGGGTCCAGGCCGACGGCGACGTCGAGGTTGACGCCCACCACACTGTCGAGGACGTGGCGATCGTGCTCGGCGACGCGTTCCGTGAGGCCCTCGGCGACAAGCGTGGCATCTCCCGGTTCGGCGACGCCACGGTGCCGCTGGACGAGGCACTGGTGCAGGCGGTCGTCGACGTGGCCGGGCGCCCCTACGTCGTGCACACGGGCGAGCCGGACGGTCAGGCCTATGCCATGATCGGCGGCCACTTCACCGGCTCGCTGACCCGGCACGTCTTCGAGAGCTTCGCGCACCACGCGGGCATCGCCCTGCACGTGCGGGTGCTCTCGGGCCGCGATCCCCACCACCTGGTGGAGGCCCAGTTCAAGGCCGTCGCGAGGGCGCTGCGAGTCGCGATCGCCAAGGACCCCAGGGTGACCGGGGTCCCGAGCGCGAAAGGCGCACTCTGAACCGTGGCCCTGTCTCCACGACGCCGCGCCGGCCTGCCCGGACTCTGCTTGATGCGTGGCGGCGTCGACTCCGTCTCGAAGTGGGCCGCGAGCGGCGTGGTGCCGCTGCGCGTCATACCTCTCGACGGGTGGACCGCCGCGCTGCCCGCCGGCGAGTCCCGCGCCGCCGCTCCCTATGACGCGTGCCTGCCGATGCTGGCTGCTCGCCGGGTCCCCGGCCGGTTGCGGGCAGCGTTGGGGTTCTTCGTGATCGACGGCAAGGCAGTGATCACCGTGCAGCCACGCGGGCTGCGCGCGCAGGCTCGCTTCGTCGTGTGGGAGCCGGAGTCAGGTGTGATGCGGTCGCCCGGCCTGCCGGTTGCCCGCCCGCAGGACCTGCAGCGCGCCGCGAGGCGTCCCGGGCCTCGAGCTGCGAGAGCGCTGCGTGATCTGCTGCGGTCTCCCGGCGACGATGCACGCAGCCTGCTGGCCGCGGCGATGGTCACGCTCGACCTGCCCGGCGGCGAGCTGCTCGGCGCTGCGCCGTCCGCCGGAATCGCCGGGTCGTTCGTGGTCGAGCCGGCCCCACGCGCCGTCTCCGGTTTCGACTCCGCGGCGCAGGACGAGATCGCGCTGCGCGCCGAGCTCGGGCTCGACCGGTGAGCGCCTCAGTGGTGGTCCTCGACTACGGCAGCGGCAACGTCCGGTCGGCGGTGCGGATGCTCGAACGTGTCGGGGCACGCGTCACGTTGACCGCCGACCCGCACGAGGTGGCCTCGGCCGACGGGCTCTTCGTCCCCGGCGTCGGCAACTTCCACGCCTGCATGGCAGGCCTGCGGGCGGTCCGTGGACCGGCGCTCATCGGGGAAAGGCTGTCCGGTGACCGCCCAGTCATGGGGATCTGCGTGGGCATGCAGGTCCTCTTCGAGGGGTCGGACGAGCCCAGCGCGCAGCCGCTTCCGGGACTCGGTCGGTGGGCCGACACGGTCCAGCGGCTCGCCGCCGACGTGGTGCCGCACACGGGCTGGTCGCCGGTCGAGGTGGCCCGGGGTTCGGAGCTGTTCGCGGGCGTCGAGGACCAGCTCTTCTACTTCGTCCACTCCTATGCGGCCACGACGTGGTCGGGGTCAGCTGACTCGGCTACGGCTCGTGTCACCTGGTGTGCGCACGGCACACGGTTCGTCGCGGCGGTCGAGGACGGGCCCCTCGTGGCGACCCAGTTCCACCCCGAGAAGTCCGGCGACGCCGGCGCCACGCTGCTCGAGAACTGGTTGGGCCTGCTGTGAGCCGGACCGTTTCACCTGCTGGCGCTCACACTCCCGGTGCCGGGAGACGGCATACGGTCGTGCCCTCGCCAGACGAACCACTCCGGGAGGACCTCGCACCATGACCACGTCCAGCGTTCCCTCGACCCACCGCCTCGAGCTGTTGCCCGCCGTCGACGTCTCGGACGGGCAGGCGGTTCAGCTCGTGCAGGGCGTCGCGGGCAGTGGCGGCCGGTTCGGCGACCCGTGGGAGGCAGCGAAGGCGTGGCAGGACCAGGGCGCCGAGTGGCTGCACCTGGTCGACCTGGACGCGGCGTTCGGCCGGGGTTCCAACCGGGAGCTGTTGGCCGACATCGTGGGCCGGCTGGACATCAAGGTGGAGATGTCTGGTGGGATCCGGGACGGCGCCAGCCTGGACGCCGCCCTGGCGAACGGCTGCCGGCGGGTCAACCTCGGCACGGCCGCCCTGGAGGACCCGGAGTGGACTGCACGGGCGATCGCCGAGCACGGAGACCGGATCGCCGTCGGACTGGACGTGCGTGGCACCACGCTGGCCGCTCGCGGATGGACCAAGGAGGGCGGCGACCTGTGGGAGACGCTCGAGCGGCTCGACCAGGAGGGCTGCGCCCGCTATGTGGTCACCGACGTCGACAAGGACGGCATGCTCAAGGGGCCGAACGTCAGGCTGCTGGAGGATGTCTGTGCCCGCACCGACCGGCCGGTCGTGGCCTCGGGCGGCATCTCGACGCTGGACGACCTGCGGACGTTGCGGAGTCTGGTCACCGGCGGACCGGGCGGCATCGAGGGCGCGATCGTCGGATCCGCGCTCTACCGCGGCTCGTTCACCCTGCCCGAGGCCCTCGAGGTGGCTGGACGTCCCCGTGAGTGACGCGCACGACTCGGCGGGACAGTCCTTCTTCGGCCGGCAGCTGACGGGCACCGGCTTCGACCACGACGACGGCGACGGCGACCCGAGGCTCGTGCGTGCGCTCAGCGCGCCGGCGGACGAGGCTGCCCTCGTGGCCGCGGTGCACGGGGCCCGTCTGCTGGTGCCGATCG
>NZ_VOHR01000263.1 GCF_009192725.1 Segeticoccus rhizosphaerae
CGCGCGGGCCGCGAGCCGCTCGTCACCGGCCCGCTCGGCCACCACCGCGTGCTGGTGCCGCACCGATCCCACGCACGATCCCGACGGCGCCACGATCGCCTCGACGCCGTCGGCGATCGCCTGCTCGAAGACGTCCACGTGGTGACGGACCAGTCCGAGCGCGTCCTGTTGGTAGCCGGTGTTGACGTGCATCTGCCCGCAGCAGGTCTGGTCGGTGGGGAAGACGACCTCGTGCCCCAGCCGCTCGAGCACCCGCACGGTCGCCTTGCCTACGTCGGGGAACAGCACGTCGCCGAGGCAGGTCACGAACAGCGCGATCTTCATGCGGACAGTCTGCCCGTGGTGCGCAACCTCGGCGAGCGGCGACCGCGTGGAGGTTATTGCCGTTTGATAACCACTGATCGAAACTCGTTGACATCTGGGCGGCACGGTGATTGGTTGTCCGAATCGGCCGTGGAGTGTCGGGGTGCCCGCATCCGCCTCCTTCCGGACCGGTCCCCACCCTGTGAAGGAGCACGCACATGAGGTCCCCCGCCCACCGAGGTGTCCGTCCCATCGCCGCCACGGCGACCGCATCGGCGGTCCTTGCCCTGGCGGGAGTGCCGGCCCTCGCCTCCACCGCGTCGGCGGTCGACGAGGGTGGCAAGCACATCCTCAAGGTCGCCTACAGCTCGACGATCGACACCTTCAACCCCTTCGTCTCGATCTACCTCACGCCAACCGGCATCAACCGGATGGTCTACGAGAACCTCGTGCAGTACTCCGCCAAGGACGGCTCCCCGATCCCGGGCCTCGCGGAGAGCTGGGACACCAGCAAGGACGGCAAGACCTGGACCTTCCACATCCGTCCGGGCATGAAGTGGTCCGACGGCCAGCCGATCACCTCTGCGGACCCGCAGTGGACCTACACGCAGATGATGACCAACGAGGCCATGTCGCAGGCCAACGGCTCGCTGGTGACCAACTTCGCCAAGGTCTCGGCCCCGGACCCGGACACCCTCGTCATCACGATGAAGGAGGGCACAGCGGTCAACCCGGGCATCGAGATCCCGGTCGTGCCCAAGCACGTGTGGAGCAAGCTGAAGAACCCGGCCAAGTTCGACAACTCCAAGGACGTCGTGGGTTCGGGTCCCTATGTGCTGGAGTCCTACAAGCCCAGCCAGCAGGTGGTGCTCAAGCCCAACCCGAACTTCTGGCGGGGCAAGCCGAAGATGGACGGCGTCACCTATGTCAACTTCAAGAACGGCGACGCCGCGGTGCAGGGTCTCAAGGCCGGCACCATCGACCTGATCGGCGGCCTGGAGGTGCCGCAGTTCGACGCGCTGAAGGATGCCAAGGGCGTAACGGTCAACTCCGGTAGCGGCCGTCGCTTCACCGGCCTCGGACTCAACCCGGGGGCGACCACCAAGGACGGCACCCCGATGGGTGACGGCAACCCGGTCCTCAAGGACCCGGTGGTCCGCCGCGCCATCCGGCAGGCGATCAACATCCCGGCCCTGATGGACAAGATGCTGCAGGGACACGGCACGCTCGCCACCTCGTTCGTGCCGGCCGTCTTCCCGCAGTGGCACTGGCACCCGGACAAGTCGAAGCTGGCGACCTATGAGCCCGACGCCGCAAACGCCGCGCTCGACCAGGCCGGCTACAAGAAGGGCCCGGACGGCATCCGGCTGGGCAAGGACGGCAAGCCGATCGTGCTGCGCCTGCTGGGGGACAACTCCGACTCCACCGACAAGCAGATGGCCGACTACATCATGCCGTGGCTGAAGAAGATCGGGATCAAGGTCGACCTGCAGATGTCCGACGGTGACGCGATCTCGGTCGACCTGCAGAAGGCCAACTACGACATGTACTTCACCGGCTGGAGCCTCGGGTCCGACCCCGACTTCCAGCTCGGCATCAACACCTGCAGCGCGCTGCCGGTCAAGCCGAACGGCGAGGGCGGCACCAGCATGGACTTCTGGTGCGACAAGAAGTTCGACAAGCTCTACGAGGAGCAGCACGCCGAGCTCGACCAGGGCAAGCGTGAGCAGATCGTGCAGAAGATGCTCGCGATGCACTACAACGCGGCTCCCTCGATCGACTTCTGGTACGGCGACAGCCTCGAGGCCTACCGCTCTGACCACGTGGCCGGCATGATCAAGATGCCCAAGAAGGGCGGCATGCTCACCGGGCAGTCCGGCTACTGGGCGGTCTGGGGCGCCCACCCCGCGAACGCGCAGGACGTCAAGAAGGCCGAGAGCGCCAGCAACCCCACCGGCAGCGCCGGCAACGACGACGGTGGCGGCATGGGCGGCGGCGCCTGGGCGGGCATCATCGCCGCAGCGGTCGTGGTGCTCGGTGGTGGCGGCTTCCTCGCCAGCAAGAAGAAGAAGCCCGCCGACGACCGCGAGTGACCGACGCCAGCAGGCGCGGGGCGACCGATGCCTCGTGCCTGCCGGCGTGTCCGCGGCCTGGCCCGCGCCTCCCGAGGAACGAGATCGCATGTCCAACACCCTGATCGACTCCGACGCCGTCGACGCGGTCGAACCGCTCGAAGGCGACCGGGACGCACGGGTCGGGTCGTCGTTCGGCCAGTTCGCCGCGCGCAAGGTCGGTGGCGCCGTCGTCAGCATGGTCATGGTGGTGCTGCTCGGCTTCTTCGCCTTCCGCATCCTGCCGGGCGACCCGGTGCGCACCATGACCCGCGGCCGGGTCATGTCCGCCGAGCAGCTGGCCGCCATGAAGCACCAGCTGGGACTCGACAAGTCGGTGCTCCAGCAGTTCTGGATCTACCTGAAGGACCTGCCGCAGGGCAAGCTCGGCACCTCCTACGTCTACAAGCGGCCGGTGTCCGACCTGATCATGGACCACCTCGGTCCGACGCTCCTGCTCACCAGCATCGCGGCCTTCGTCGCGATCGTCCTCGGCCTGTGGGTGGGGCAGAAGGCCGCCTGGGCGCGTGGCAGCTGGTTCGACCGCACCCACACCGCGACCGCGTTGATCCTGTGGTCGGTGCCGACCTTCTGGCTGGGTCTGATCCTGCTGCTGGTCTTCGCCGGCTGGCTGCAGATCCTGCCGCCCGGTGGCTACGACAGCGGGGACGGCTCCACCGGGCTCGCACACGTCCTGGACGTCGCCCAGCACCTCGTCCTCCCGGTGATCACCATGGTCGCGGTCACCTATGCGCAGTACCTCCTGGTGATGCGCGCCTCGTTGATCGAGGAGATGGACGCCCCCTACCTGGTGACCGCCCGCGCCAAGGGCCTGCGCGAGGACCTCGTGCGCCGCCGGCACGCGGTGCCCAACGCCCTGCTGCCGACCGTGACTCTGGTGTTCCTGCACCTGGGCGGGCTCATCGCCGGCGCCGTCACCACCGAGACGGTGTTCTCCTGGCCGGGACTCGGCTGGCTCACCTACTCCGCCCTCGACGGTCCGGACCTGCCGCTGCTGCAGGGCACCTTCGTCGTCTTCTCCGCCATCGTGATCCTGATGAACCTGATCGCCGACCTCATCTACCGCTTCCTCGACCCTCGGGTGCGTGCGCTGTGAGCACCAGTTCGTCCAACCGGACACAGCGCGCACCGCGCAACGTCACCTCCGCCCGCCGCCGGGCCCGGATGGCGCAGGTGTGGCGTGAGTTCCGGCGCAGCCGCAGTGGCGTCGCCGGACTGGTCATCCTGCTCGTGGTGGTGGCGCTGGCCCTGCTCGCCCCGGTCATCGCGCCGGACCGGCTGCTGGACGTCACCCAGCTGCTCGACAACCCGATCAACCACCCGCCGACCTGGCAGTTCCCGCTCGGCACCGACCCCTCCGGCCGGTCCGTCCTGGTGGTGCTCCTGTGGGGCGCACGGGTGTCGCTGCTCGTCGGCGTGGTCGCCACCGTCATCTCGATGGTGATCGGCACGACCGTCGGTATGGCGGCCGGTCACTTCGGTGGGTGGACCGGCGCCGCCCTGATGCGGGTCATCGACTTCTTCCTCGTCCTGCCGTCGCTCGTCCTCGCGATCGTGCTGGCGTCCGTGCTGAGCCGCAGCGTCTGGACCGTCATCCTCGCGATCGGCATCACCAGCTGGGCCGGCACCGCCCGCGTCGTCCGGTCGCAGACGCTCACCGTCGACGCCCGGCCGTACATCGAACGGGCGTGGGCCCTCGGGGCGGGGCACGGACACGTCATACGCAAGCACGTGCTGCCGGCGGTCATGCCCCTGGTCATGGCCAACACCACCCTGACCGTCGGCTCGGCGATCATCGCGGAGGCCACCTTGTCCTTCCTCGGCCTCGGTGACACCAGCAAGCAGTCGTGGGGGACCATGCTCAAGCTGGCCCTCGACTCCGGTGCCGCGACCGGCGGCTTCTGGTGGTTCATCCTGCCGCCGGGTGTCGCCATCGTCATCGTGGTGCTGGCCTTCACCCTCGTCGGTCGCGCCTTCGAGGCCGTCATCAACCCGAGCCTGCGGGAGCGCTGATGCCCGAGCTGATCCTGGAGGACGTCTCCATCACCTACGCCTCCCGCATCGACACCTCGCGCGGTGACGTCCAGGCGGTGCGCGGAGTGAGCCTCACGCTGCCCGAAGGCGGCACGCTCGGCATCGCCGGCGAGTCGGGCTCCGGCAAGTCCACGCTGGCCATGTCCATCCTGCGGCTGCTGCCCAAGAGCGCGCGGGTCGAGGGCCAGGTGCTGCTCGACGGCGAGGACGTCCTGGGGCTGTCGTGGGGCAGGCTGCGGGCGCTGCGGTGGAGCGAGGCGGCCGTGGTCTTCCAGGGCGCCATGCACTCGCTCAACCCGGTCCGGCGGATCGGCGCGCAGATCGAGGAGGCCCTCGAGCTGCACGTCAAGGACGACTACCGCACCGAGAAGGCACGCAAGGCCCGGGTGCACCGGCTCCTGCGCGACGTGGACCTGCCGCAGGCGAAGGCGTCGTCGTTCCCGCACGAGCTGTCCGGCGGCCAGCGGCAGCGCGCGATGATCGCCATGGCGCTCGCCTGCGACCCGGAGATGATCATCGCCGACGAGCCGACCACGGCCCTCGACGTCGTGGTGCAGGCGCAGGTGCTCGAGTTGCTGTCGGGTCTGGTGCGCGAGCGCGGCCTCTCGCTGATCTTCATCAGCCACGACCTGTCCGTGCTGCGCACCGCCTGCGAGCGCATCGCCGTCATGCGCGACGGCGTCGTGCTCGAGGAGGGGCCGAGCGAGCAGGTCGCGACGGCGCCGCGCCACCCCTACACCGCAGCGCTCGCGGCCGCGTTCCCCCGGATCGGCGACCCCGCGTCG
>NZ_VOHR01000264.1 GCF_009192725.1 Segeticoccus rhizosphaerae
GTTGTACGCCGTGGCGCCCGCCCAGCCGGCGACGGCGCCACGGGCGGCCCGCACCGCGTCGCGTGCGTCCTTGCGTGAGCCCAGTGCGGCGTTGGCGAGGAACGCGGGGGAGCGTCCGGCCGAGAACACCTGGTAGGAGCGGCCGGACTCGCTGCGCGGGAACTTGCCCCCGACATACAGCTTGTAGGTCTTGCGCACCTCGAGGCGTGACGAGCTCCCCGCGGTGCGTCGCGTCGCGGTCGGGCTCATCGTGTGGCTCCCGTCGTGAGGTAGGCCTCGAGGCCGTGGCGGCCGCCCTCGCGGCCGTAGCCGGACTCCTTGTAGCCGCCGAACGGCGAAGTGGGATCGAAGCGGTTGAAGGTGTTGGCCCACACCACGCCGGCCCGCAGCTGGTCGGCCATCCACAGGATGCGCGATCCCTTCTCGGTCCAGATGCCGGCCGACAGTCCGTATGGCGTGTTGTTGGCTCGCGCGACCGCCTCCTGTGGCGTGCGGAAGGTCAGCACCGACAGCACGGGACCGAAGACCTCCTCCTGCGCGATGCGGTGGGTCTGCGAGACGTCGGTGAAGACCGTTGGGGCAAACCAGAAGCCGCGGTCGGGCAGATCGCAGGGCGGGCTCCACCTGATGGCGCCCTCCGCCTCTCCGACTTCCACGAGGTCGCGGATGCGCTGGAGTTGCGCCGCCGAGTTGATCGCCCCGACGTCGGTGTTCTTGTCGAGCGGGTCACCCACCCGCAGGGTCGTCAGCCGGCGCTTGAGCCGACTGACGACGTCGTCGGCCACCGACTCCTGGACCAGCAGGCGCGACCCGGCGCAGCAGACGTGGCCCTGGTTGAAGAAGATGCCGTTGACGATGCCCTCGACCGCCTGGTCGATCGCCGCGTCGTCGAAGACGATGTTGGCCGCCTTGCCGCCGAGCTCGAGGGTGGCCCGCTTGCGGGTGCCGGCGATGGAGCGGGCGATGGCCTTGCCGACCGCCGTGGAACCGGTGAACGCGATCTTGTCGACGCCTTCGTGCTCCACCAGGGCCTGGCCCGTGGCGCCCGCCCCGGTCACGATGTTGACGACACCGGGCGGCAGGTCGGCCTGCTGGCAGACCTCGGCGAACAACAGCGCCGTCAGCGGCGTGGTCTCGGCCGGCTTGAGCACCACGGTGTTGCCGGTCGCCAGGGCCGGGGCGATCTTCCAGGCAAGCATGAGCAGCGGGAAGTTCCAGGGGATCACCTGGCCCACGACGCCCAGCGGCTTCGGCGACCCGCCCTGCGGCGTGGAGAGACCGGCGTAGTCCAGCTTGTCGGCCCAGCCGGCGTGGTAGAAGAAGTGTGCCGCCGCGGTCGGGATGTCGACGTCGCGCGACTCCTTGATCGGCTTGCCGTTGTCGAGGGTCTCGAGCACCGCGAACTCGCGGGCGCGCTCCTGCAGGATCCGCGCGATCCGGAAGAGGTACTTGCCGCGTTCGGCACCCGACAGGCGTCCCCACGGCCCGGCATACGCCTTGCGGGCCGCCCTGACGGCGCGGTCCACGTCGGCGGCGCTGGCCTCGGTGACCTCCGCCAGCACCTCCTCGGTGGCCGGGCTGATCGACTTGAAGTGCCCACCGCCGTCCGACTCGACGAACTCCCCGCCGATGAACAGGCCGTAGGACGGTCGCAGGTCGACGATCGCCCGTGACTCGGGTGCCGGCGCGTAGGTGAAGGTCATGTCCGCCTCATGGGTCTCGCTGTGCTCGCGTGCTGGTCTGTTCAGTCGATCGTCACGTAGTCGGCGCCGGAGTAGGCCCCGGTGCGCAGCTTGTGCCGTTGCAGGATCAGGTCGTTCAGCAGGCTCGACGCCCCGAACCGGAACCGGGCCGGGTCGAGCCAGTCCTCCCCGGCCGTCTCACTCACGGTGACGAGGTACTTGATGGCGTCCTTGGAGGTGCGGATGCCGCCGGCGGGCTTCACCCCGATCATCTCTCCGGTCTGGTCGCGCCAGTCGCGGACCGCCTCGAGCATGATGAGGGTGACGGGCAGGGTGGCCGCGGGGGAGACCTTGCCGGTGGAGGTCTTGATGAAGTCGGCACCGGCGAGCATGGCCAGGAAGGATGCCCGGCGCACGTTGTCGTAGGTCGCGAGCTCTCCGGTCTCGAGGATGACCTTGAGGTGGGCCGGCCCGCCCTCGGACTCCGGCCGGTCGCAGGCCCCCTTGATCGCGGCGATCTCGTCGAAGACGTCGAGGTAGCGGCCGGACAGGAAGGCGCCGCGGTCGATGACCATGTCGATCTCGTGGGCCCCGGCCTGAACCGCGTCGCGCGTGTCGGCGAGCTTGACCTGCAACGAGGCCCGCCCCGACGGGAAGGCCGTCGCGACTGCAGCCACGTGGATGTCGGTGCCGCGCAGGGCGTCGATCGCCACCGGGACGAGGTCGTTGTAGACGCACACGGCAGCCACCTGCGGGGTGCTGGGGTCGCTCGGGTCGGGCACCCGTGCCTTGGCGCACAGCGACCGCACCTTGCCGTGGGTGTCGGCACCCTCGAGGGTGGTCAGGTCGACCATGCTGATGGCGGTGTCGATCGCCCAGGCCTTGGCCGTGGTCTTGATGGACCGCGTGCCGAGCGCCGCCGCCCGTGCGTCGCAGCCGACCCGGTCCACCCCTGGCAGGCCGTGCAGCCACGAGGTGAGTGCTCGGCCGGTCAGCCGGGTCACGCCCAGGTGGTCCCGGGCTCGGGTGGTGGCGGTGGAGGAACTCACTGCTGGAGTCTAACCGCCTATGCTCGACCCTCGGACGGCGTGCCAGCCGGCCTGACCCGATGATTGCCGAGGACGATGAACGACCCCGCTCCGCCTTCCTCCCGCCACGTTTACCGCCAGCTCTCCCCGCAGGTGACGGGGTGGTGCTTCGTCGCGCTGGCGGCGTTGCTCATCGCGTTGGCGCTGCGGTCCTGGGGCGATCACCCCGCTCCGAAGCTCGTCGTCTGGCTGGTGTTCGGTGCCGTGCTGAGCTGGACCGTGCTGCTGCGTCCCTGCGTGGTGCTCAGCCTGGACGGCGTCACCTTCCGCAACATCATCCGCGACGTCCATCTGCCCTGGAACCAGGTCGATGTGATCGAGCCGCGCTGGAACCTGCGGATCTACACGCCCGAGGACCACGGTTACACCGCGTGGGCCATCTCCTCCCAGGTGGCGCGTCCCAACAGGGGCGGCGTCGGCGTGGGCGGGGGCCTGGGGTTCGGTGGTTTCGGCGGTCTGGGTCGCGCGGCCAGGGCCGACGCTGCTGCCGCGAGTGAGAGCGCCGGCCCCAAACCGGGCAAGAGGGTCACCGCTGCGACCGTGGGCGACGACATCCGCAAGGCTCTGGTGGAGATCGAGGAGGCCGTCGAGCACGGCACCCTGCCGGAGCCGAGCGGCGAGGTGCGTTCCTCGTGGTACTGGCCGGCCGTCGGCGCACTGCTGGCGGTCACGATCGCCGTGGTCCTCGTCATGCTGCTGTGAGACCACAGCCCTGACGCGACAGCCCTGACGCGACAGACATGACGCGCGACGGTTTCTTCAGACTGCGGTGAGCTGCTCCAGCGCGGCGCGGACGCGGGCCAGCCTGGCGGCTGCCTCGGCGCGCGCGGCACCCAGCCCCCCACCGCCGACCGGGACGACGGCCTCGAGGTAGACCTTGAGCTTGGGTTCGGTCCCGCTCGGCCGCACGATGACCCGACTCCCGTCGGCGAGGTGGTAGCGCAACCCCTCGGTGGCGGGCAGCTGTGGTGTCCCGACCGCGAGGTCGTCCACCCGAGAGACCGCGACGTCGGCGATCGAACCGGGCTGCCGCTCCCGCAGGCGCGCCATCACCGTCGCGATCAGGGACAGGTCGGCGACCCGCACGGAGAAGGCGTCGGTGGCGTGCACCCCGTGCGCCACGGCCAGGTCGTCCAGCACGTCCAGCAGCGTGCGTCCCTCACCGTGCAGCGTGGCGGCCAGCTCGGCCACCAGCAGCGCCGCGCTGACCCCGTCCTTGTCACGCACCGTTCCAGGAGCCACGCAGTAGCCGAGCGCCTCCTCGTAGCCGTAGCGCAGGCCCGGCACCCGGGCGATCCACTTGAACCCGGTCAGCGTCTCCTCGTGCCGGATCCCGGCATCGGCGGCCATCGCGGCCAGCAGTCGGGACGAGACGATCGAGTTGGCGAAGACGGCGTCGGCTCCCACCCCGCGGGCGAGCAGGTGCGCGCCGATCAGGGCGCCGACCTCGTCGCCGCGCAGCATCCGCCACCCCGCCGGGTCGAGCTTCGTGGCGGCAGCCGGGTCGGGCACCGCCACGGCACACCGATCGGCGTCGGGGTCGTTGGCGAGCACGAGGTCGGGGTGCACCTCCGCAGCCAGCGCCAACGCCGCGTCGATCGCCCGGGGTTCCTCCGGGTTGGGGAAGGGGACGGTCGGGAAGTCCGGGTCCGGCTCGGCCTGGCTGTCCACCAGCGTCGGGGGCGGGAAGCCGGCCCTCTCGAAGGCGGACACCAGCACTTGGCTGCCGACACCGTGCAGCGCCGTGTGAACGATGCTGATCTCTCGTGGGCTGTCCGGCGCGACCACGGCCGCGGTGGCCTCGAGGTAGGCGTCGACGAGTTCGTCGCCCATCGTGACCCAGCCGTCCGTGGCGAGCGGCACCGATCGCACCGACTCGACCCGACCGATCTCGGTCGAGATGTCCGCGTCCGCGGGGGGGACGATCTGGCTGCCGTCCCCGAGATAGACCTTGTAGCCGTTGTCCTGGGGCGGGTTGTGGCTCGCCGTCACCATGACACCGGCGTCGGCGCCGAGGTGCCGGATCGCAAACGCCAGCACCGGGGTCGGCAGCGGACGGGGCAGCACCATCGCATGACCACCGGCAGCCGTCACGACCGCCGCCGTGTCCCGGGCGAAGTCGTCGGAGCCGCGCCGCGCGTCGAAGCCGATCACCACGGCCGGGTCGTCCACCGTGTGCTTCAGGTATGCCGTGAGGCCGGCTGCCGTCCGGATGACCACCGCACGGTTCATCCGGTTCGGGCCGGCGCCGAGCTCTCCGCGCAGCCCCGCGGTGCCGAACTCGAGCAACCCGCTGAACCGGTCGGCCAGGTCGGCGCGCGCTGCCGCGTCGTGCGGCGCCCGGTCGAGCAGGTCCCGCAGCTCGGCGCGGGTGTCCGGGTCCGGGTCGTCGGCCAGCCACGCAGCCGCCTGCTCGAGCAGGTCGTCCCCGCGGTCCGCCGCCGTCATGCCACTGCCCGGCGGACGATCTGCGCCA
>NZ_VOHR01000265.1 GCF_009192725.1 Segeticoccus rhizosphaerae
GGCGGTCCCGCTGTGCCCGCCGGCCGGCCAGGTCTCCACGACGTGGTCCGGCGTGTGCAGATCGGGCACGGCGGCCGGCGTGGCCACGCCCGAGCCACACGCCACCAGGCCGAGCCCGAGTGCGCCGAGGAGCAACCCCTCGAGGGCCGAAGTCTTGCGCACCGCCAGTCGCCTTCCTCATGCCGTGGGCAATCGTGCCGCGCCATGGGAATGCGCCGTGAGCCCGGCGATTCGAAAGGACTCCGGGCGATCCGGTGCGGCTGCCTCGATGCTACGGAGGGCCTCTGACAGCGACCATCGTCCGTTCAGCCGATGGTGGCGCGGGTTCTGACTCCCCAGAATGTAGTCACGGACACTGAGCACACGGGGGAGACAGGGCGATGCGTGACGGGATCGACCAGGCACTGAAACCAGTGCCTGCGCATCGAGCGCTGGGCGAGCACCGACGTCCACGACTCGTCACGCGCCGGCTCGACCTGCTCCTCACGCCTGCGGAGCAGCAGGCCTGGGTGCGCGACCGGATCGCCCTCGTGGACACCCCGACTCGGCTGGACGCCTCCCGTCACCGGATTGCCCGGCGCCCTGACTACCACCGCCTGGTCGAGCAACCGGACTTCGAGTTGCTCGCAGTCGTGCTGCGCGTGCTCACCCAGACGACGATCCCCCGCCCGCGCGCCACGGAGCGACGGTTCTGGTCACTGAGCGCCATGTCGGATGCACCGACCGGTGAGCCGGCGTCGTGCGTGTCCAGGTTGGCCACCTTGTCCGTGCGGGACCTCGCGACCGCTGTCTTCGCGCGGCACCACGACCATCCCGACGAGATCCAGGGCCGGGTCTGCGTGTCGCGCGCCGCCCTCGAACGCAGCGTGGGCTCGCTCGACGTCTTCCAGAACGCATGGCCTGAGCTGCTCGTCGCGCCGGGCACCCTCGAGCCGGAAGCGGGTCCGGACGTCTGCACGGTCTACTTCCTGGACGCCACGCACCTGCTGGAGGCGCTCATGGACGACCGTCACGACCTCGTGCAGGCGGCGCGGGTCCTCAACCTGCGTCTGATGCGGCAAGGACCGACCAGTCACCGCAACGGGCACTGCATGGACCTCGCCGACCACGTGGTAGGCCGGCCGTTCGCGCACGACACCGCCTGACCTGACGCCACCGCCCGCGGTCCTTGCCGCGGAATGCGGTCAGCCGAGCGCGTCGGCGATCGGCACCTCACCGTTGTTGAACTCGATGGTGCGGCCGATGGTGGCAGGGTGGTCGAGGACGTATGCCGCGACCGCAGCCACGTCGTCCCGGCTCACCTCACCCTTCGGGATACCGTCGCCGGTCTCGATCCGTCCGGTGCCGAGTTCGTCGAGCAACCGGCTCGGGCCCAGGATCGTCCAATCGAGCCCGGTCGAGCGAAGGTGGTCGTCGGCAGCTGCCTTCGCTTCCGCATACGGGAAGAACGGGTTGTCCTCCGGCACGCCGTGGTGCGGGTGGTCGTAGATGTACGACACCATCACGTAGCGGTGCACGCCAGCGGTCTCCGCGGCGGTCATCGAGGCGATCGCGGCGTCGCGGTCGACCGCGAAGGTGCGTTCGGGCTTGCCGCCTCCGGCGCCGGCCGACCACACGACCGCGTCCATCCCGCGCAGGTGCTCGGCCATCCCCTCGGCGTCCAGGTGCTCGACGTCCGCCACCAGGGCCGTGGCGCCGGTCGCCTCGACCTCGCTGGTGTGGTCAGGGTTGCGGATCCACGAGGTCACCTCGTGTCCCGCCCGCGTGAGCAGGGTGCTCAGCCGAAGTGCCACCTTGCCGTGTCCACCGATGATCGCGATATGTGCCATACCCGCCACCCTACGGACCTGGTGCCATGACTGTGTCCCCGCCCGAGTTGGGGCGGGGTGGGGCTGGGAGTTCAGGGTTGCCAGGCGAAGGTGTCGTCGTCGTGGCGATGAGGCTTCAGGTCGAGGTCGTGCACTCTCGTATGGTGCCGGGGACAGAGCAGGTAGAGGTTGTCGTGGTCGGTCGGCCCGCCCCGGCTCCACCAGATGCCGTGATGGGCAGCGCACCACTGTGCCGGCATCGAGCAGCCCTGGTACGTACACCCTTGCTGCTCCAGCCAGAGCGCCCGCCGCTGCGCCGGCGTGGCCAGCCTGGCCCGGTGGCCCATGTCCAACACCTCGCTGTCGGTGCCCAGCAGGACCGGGATCAGGTCGGCCTCGCACGCCAGCCGCCGCACCGTCGCCGCAGTCACCTGGTCGCCGGTCATGGTCCGCCCCAGACCGCGCAGGTCGCCGATGAGCTGCTCCCAGGACACGGTGATGACCACCTTGGCGTTGCTGGTCGTGCCCGCCTGGCCCGGTGAGGACATGCCCCGTTGGAGGATCATCAAGAACGCATCCGCCCGCCGCTGCTGCGGCGACCGCAGGTCGGGCCCGTCATCGTCCGGCGCCGGCTTGGCCAACGGATCCACCGCGGCCCGCACGAAGGCCGCGCCCTCCGGGTCCAACCGCACCACGAACTCGGTCAAGTCCCCCGCGACCGCCCGCTCATACATCCCCCGGCCCCGCCGCTGTGCCCTCTCGAAGTCGTCACTGTCCTGGCCCGGGCGCGCGCACTCCACCAGGTGGCGCAACACCTGCCGCAGTTCCCGGTCGGTGCCGGTCATCGCGACCGGCAGGATGATCGCCTGATCCGCCACATACTCCTCGAACGTGAGGAACGGCTCGATCTGCTCCAACGCCCGCAACACCCGGTCGGCCTTGCGCACCGGCACCTTCCCCGCCGCGACCGCGTCCGCCAACGGCCGGTGCTTGTCCAACCGGCACGCCACCGCGACCCGCACCGCCTGATGCGCGCCCGCCGGGTCCAGGCCCGCGCTGTGCGACGCCACGTAGTCCGCCCCCGACGAATGGCCCTCTGCATCCGGCGTGTTGCGCCCGACCGCGTCACCCACCACCGCGACCATGACCCGCTCCACGTCCCGGCGCACCGAGTCCAACCCCTCCAGGACCGCCCCCAGCTCGTCCCCCTGCAACCGCCACGACTCCTGCTCCGCCGCCCGCGCCAACGCAGTAGCCGCTGCCCGCACCCCACCCAGCACCGGCCGACCCTCCGCGTCCCCACCGTCACCTGCCACCCCGTCGCGCAGGCCGGACCCACCCGCAGCCGCGGCCACAGGCACCGTGGGCTGCTGCGGGAACTCCTCCGCGGCGAACTGGAATTCAAACATGCATCCATACTAGCCGACCCCGCCGACAGACGAAAGAGTTACCAACAACGAATCACCATATTTACCAGCCTAATTCACGCCCCACTTATCCACATCCCCTCCCGGTCACGTCACGTCATCCACAGCCCGCATGCCGGGAAGCGAGATCGGTCGAAGGCCTCGCCCGGTCTCCCATGGCCCGCAGCCGGCTGTCGCGAGGCAGGTCCACCCACTAGAGTCACCTTCGTAATCGCGGCCCGACGGGCTTCCGGCGCAGGACACGCCCCCACCCGCTCGAGACACTTCGTGCTGCCTGGGGTTCTGACCTGTGACGTTGTACCGGCAATCGGTCCGCGGCTTCTCCGCCGTCGAGCACCACTTCGCCGACCTCATCGCCGAGCAGATGCAGATCCGGACCGGTCATGGAGGCCTACCTCCGGGCTCGGCTCGACGACGGCTACAGCGCGCGTATGGCGGCCGGTTACTGCTGGCCGTGGAGCGATCCGCGTCCCGACGGCACGCTGGTGCCCGACGTGCAGATCGACGGCTGGTCCCGACCGTGGAACCTCAAGGGAGATAGGTCGATCGGTGGCGCTCCTGCTGCCGCGCTGTGGGCCACCGATCCCGCCGGATTCGGCCAGGTCGGCTGTGTGTACACGGCCCAGGGCTTCGAATACGACTACGCCGGAGTGGTCCTCGGCCCAGACCTGGTGTGGCGCGAGGGCCGCTGGCTGCCGGTGCGCCGGGCCAACATGGATCCCGACTTCCGCAACACGACGAAGGTCGGCGAGAAGGACTTCGACCGACTGATCCGCAACGTCTACAAGGTGCTGTTGACCCGTGGCATGCGTGGTGTCGCGCTCTATTCGGCCGACGCACCGACCCGTGACCACCTGCGCGAACTCGCCCGGGTCAGCGCCCCTTCGCGCCCGGAGTGACGACCGCGCGGTGTCCGCTGGCTCAGGGGAGCTGGGCGGCCAGCCGCAGCACCCTGGTGGTCTGGGCGTCGTTGAAGTTGTCATCGGACAACAGGACCACCTCGGAGAGCGGGCCGTGACCTGCCCGGAGCTCGGGGTGGCCGCTGAGGTGCGTGATGGCCATCGCCTCGTAGTTGTCCATCAACGGGTTCGTCTGTGCCTCCTTGGCTTTCGCGCCGAGGTCGGGGCACGAGGTGACGTCCGCGACCTCCTGCTTCGGCGCGACCAGGTCCGGTGAGTCGCCGAGGTCGGCCACCTCGCTGACGTCAGCTGCGGCGCTGACGTCCGGCGCGGCATACAGGCGAATCGTGTTGCCGTCCGTGGGGTTCCACGCGGCCTCCATCACGAGCAGGGAGTCCCGCCCGTAGCTGCTCACCTCGGAGATCCGCATGCCCGGGTCGAGCTGGTAGCCCACCTGCTTGGCGAGGTGGTAGCCGTTCGCACCCCGCTCGTAGACGAGGATCCGGCGGAACGTGTCGTCGCCGGACCGGGAGACGTCGCCGGACAGGGTGCCCTCCATCGCTGCGTAGATCCGGCTGCCGTCACGCGAGACGCTCAGGCCCTCCAGCGTGGCGTTGTCGGTCGCCTGGCCCTCGGGCGCCACGCGGAACCGGGCCGGCACCGGCAGCTGCCCGACCTCCACGCCATCACGGCCGAAGATGTGGATCGACGGTTCCACCTCGCTGCTCACGACGTACTGTCCGGTCGGCAGCACCGCGAGCCCCTCGGCGTCGAAACTGCTCCCGTCGTATGGCGTGCCGTCCGCGTGGCGCAACAGGAGCGTCCCGCTGACCGTCGGGTCCCCGGGCCCGGCGACGTCCCGCAGGAACCACATCCGGGTCGGCTGGTCGCCCGAGTGGTCCTCGATCGCCGCCCAGGCGTGTCGGCGCACGTCCCGCGCGAGGGCCGAGAGACCGCCGACCTCGGCGCCCTGCACCTCCTGCTTGTCCAGCGCGTCGCTGAAACCCAGTGCCCATCCCCGCGGCGGGCAGGTCGCGGGGGCGGTGGTCGCGGCGGCCGTCGACGCGCCCGCGACGACGG
>NZ_VOHR01000266.1 GCF_009192725.1 Segeticoccus rhizosphaerae
CGGGTCCTGCCGACGGGCGGTCCGTGGCCGCGGCTGGCCGGGCAGCCGCTCGCCTGGACCGTGCTCGGATTCGCGGTGCTCGGCACGGTGCTCTATGCACGGTCGCTGGAGCGTGGGCCGGTCGGCCCCGCGACCGTGGTGCTGTGGCTGACCGAGCTGATCGTCGCCGGGGTGAGTGGCGCGCTGCTGCTGGGCGACCGGACCCGACCGGGCTGGCTGCTGCCCACCCTCGCCGCCCTGGTCGTGGCCGCAGCAGCCTCGGCGGTCCTGGCCGGTGCCGGGCACCTGCAGGGCGGCCCGGTTGGTGCCTCGGAAGAACTCCGTCAAGGGTGACCGCTGGTGCGCGGCACGGGTGGCTCGGTCATGTTCCTGGTGGCAGCAGGAGGTGGAAAGTGGTCCGACCCGGCCTGCTGTCCACGGTGACGGTGCCCTGGTGCGCGTGGGCGACGGCCGCGACGATGGCCAGGCCCAGACCGGTGCCTCCAGCCGCGCGCGAGCTGTCGCCTCGGGCGAAGCGCTCGAACAGGGTGGGCAGGACGGCTGCAGGGATGCCCGGCCCGTTGTCGATCACCGCGACCTCGACGGGGTCGGTCTGCACGTCGGCCTGCCCGCCCGCTGCGTGGCGGCTGACCCGGACGGTCACGGTCGTTCCGGCCGGGGTGTGGGTGCTCGCGTTGGCGAGCAGGTTGGCGAGGACCTGGTGGAGCCGGTACTCGTCACCACGGATCGTGACGGACTCCTCGGGAAGGTCGAGGGCCCAACGGTGATCCGGAGCGGCGGCTCGGGCGTCGTTGGCCGTGTCGATCGCCAACCGGGTCAGGTCGACCGGTTCTCGGGCAAGGGGACGGCCCGCGTCGAGCCGCGCGAGCAGCAGGAGGTCGTCGACCAGGGTGCCCATGCGGGACGAGGCCGCCTCGACGCGGTGCAGCGCGTGGTCGACCGGGTCGGTGAGCGTGCCGGGGCTGCGGCGGGCCAGCTCGGTGTGGCTTCGGATCGTCGCCAGTGGGGTGCGCAGCTCGTGGCTGGCGTCGGCGACGAATCGTCGGAGCCGGTCCTCGGTGGCGTGCCGGGCTGCCAGGGAGGCCTCGACGTGGTCGAGCAGCTGGTTGAACGCCGCGCCGAGCTGTCCCACCTCGGTGCCCGGGTCCTGGGGAGGGACGCGGTCGGGCAGGGCGATCTCGCCGCTGGCCAGGGGCAGTTCGGAGACGGCGGTGGCGGTGGCGGCGACCCGGTGCAGTGGGCGCAGCGAGAGCCGCACGAACGTCGCCCCTGCGAGGCCGGTGACCAGCAGCACGACGGCGAAGACGACGACCTCCACCACCTCGAGTCGTTCGAGGGTGTCGTGGACCGGGCGCAGGGGGAGGCCGGTGAGCTGCACGTCGCCATCTCGGCCCGGGACCGCCCGGACGCGGTAGTCGCCGAGGGCGTCGAGGTGCAGAGTGCGGGACGTCCCGTCGGGCGGCGTCCGCACCAGGGCCGAGCGATCGGCCCTGGTCAGGCTGGCGGTGTCGTCCTGGTCGTGGTCGCCGTCGCCGTGCACGATGGCGGCCTGGGCGATCGTCCCGCCGACCAGGTGCACCCCGAGCGTGCCGACGGACTGGCCGGGCACATCGGACAACCCCTCGCCCGGCTCGACCCCGCCGGGCGCCCCGGTGCCAACGGTGTTTTCGCTGTGCTCGAGACTGACCGCGAACCGGCTGCCCGCAGCGATGAGCTGCTGGTCGAGCCGGCCGAGCAGGAACCCACGCAGGGCCAGGGTGGTCGCGAGGCCCACCACGGCGCAGGCGAGCAGCAGCAGGAGGAGCAGGCCGGCAGTCAGCCGGGTGCGCAGGGGCCGGCGAGCCAGCCATCCCCCCGATGACCCCGATGGTCCCCGCCCGCGACGATCGGCGGGAGGCGTCATCCCGGCGGTTTCAGCACGTAACCCACCCCACGCACGGTGTGGATCAGGGGGTCCCGACCGGCGTCGATCTTCTTGCGCAGGTAGCTGATGTAGAGCTCGACCACGTGCGCCTGCCCGCCGAAGTCGTAGTCCCACACCCGGTCGAGGATCTGCGCCTTGGACAGCACCCGGCGCGGGTTGCGCAGCAGGTATCGCAGCAACTCGAACTCGGTCGCGGTCAGGTCGATCAGCTCACCGGCCCGGTGCACCTCACGGGCGTCCTCGTCCATGGTCAGGTCCGCCACGGCGAGACCCGCCCGGCCGCGCGTGCGGGCGAGACCCGCCCTGCGCAGCAGCCCGCGGAGCCGCGCGAGGACCTCCTCCAGGCTGAACGGCTTGGTGACGTAGTCGTCGCCGCCGGCGGTGATCCCGGCGATGCGGTCCTCGACGGAGTCGCGCGCGGTGAGGAAGAGCACGCAGACCGTCGGCTGTGCGGCACGTAGCCGGTGCAGCACCTCCAGGCCGTCGAGGTCGGGCAGCATGAGGTCGAGCACGACCGCGTCGGGGGCGAACTCGTGCGCGGTCCGGACCGCGCAGGCCCCGTCCCCGGCGGTCCGCACCTCCCAGCCCTCTGAGCGCAGCACGCTGGCCAGCACCTCGGCCAGGCTCGGCTCGTCGTCGACGACCAGCACTCGCACCGCGGTGCCGTCGATCCGCAACAGCTTCACGGGAGGATCCGGCGCCGCCCTCACGGTGGGCGCGGACGTAGCAGCTTTCATCGGGATCCTCTCGGAACAGCGCACGTGAAAGCCATTGTCCC
This sequence comes from Segeticoccus rhizosphaerae, assembly GCF_009192725.1. Classification (GTDB taxonomy): domain Bacteria; phylum Actinomycetota; class Actinomycetes; order Actinomycetales; family Dermatophilaceae; genus Segeticoccus; species Segeticoccus rhizosphaerae. The sequence goes on from NZ_VOHR01000266.1 coordinate 2,703, forward strand.
TGCTGCTTTCTGAGATTCCTCTGAGTTCCCTCTGCGCTTCGTCTGCGCTTCGTCTGCGCTGGCGGCGCGAAACTCACGGCCCGGCCAGAGCCTGTTCAGAGGATTTACAGAAATCGCGCACCGATGCTGGGGGTGTTGTCCGCGGCGCCGGGCCTGACCGGCCGGCGGACACCACGAAGGAGCTGCCTCGACCTTGGGAGCCGTTGTGACCATGACCCTCGATGACCGCGTGACCCGCACGAGACGTCCACCGGGAGTGCCGCGCCGTGGACAGGTCCGGCGCGCACGCCCGACCTGGGCGCTCGGCCTGATCTGGGGTGGCGCGGCGGCGGTGCTCGGCCTGTGGTGGCACGACACGACGTCGGTGTCCGGGCTCGGGGGCTGGCTGACCGGCGCCGGGCGGATCACGGGCCTGCTGGCCGGCTACGCGGTCGTGGTGCTGGTGGCGCTGATGGCGCGCATACCCCTGCTGGAGCGGGGCGTGGGTGCCGACCGGCTGGCCCGCTGGCACGCGATGGGTGGCCGCTACACCGTGAGCCTCGTCGTCGCCCACGGGCTGCTGATCACCTGGGGTTACGCGGTCACCGCCCACACCAGCGTGGTCAGCCAGGCGGGGACGCTGCTGCTCAGCTACCCCGACGTGCTGATGGCGACGGTGGCCGGCGTGCTGCTGCTCGGCGTCGGGATCGTCTCGGCGCGGGCCGCCCGGGCACGGTTGCGCTACGAGACCTGGTACTACCTGCACTTCTACACCTACCTCGCGGTGGCGCTCGCCTTCAGCCACCAGTTCGCCACCGGCGCCGACTTCGTGACGAACCTGCCGGCGCGCATCGCGTGGTCGGCGATGTACGCCGCGGTCGGCGCGGCCCTGGTGTGGTACCGGCTGGTCACCCCGCTGCGGCAGGCCGCGCGGCACCGGTTGCGTGTCGCCGCCGTCCACCACGAGGCACCCGGTGTGGTGTCAGTGGTGATCACCGGCAGGCAGCTGACCCAGCTGGCCGCCGAGCCGGGCCAGTTCTTCCGGTGGCGATTCCTCACCCGCGACCTGTGGTGGTCGGCCAACCCCTACTCGCTGTCGGCGCCACCTCGCCCGACGGCGCTGCGGATCACCGTGAAGGCGCTCGGTGACCACAGCCGATCGCTGGCCCACCTGAAGGCTGGCACCCGGGTGCTCGCCGAAGGCCCCTACGGCGCGTTCACCGAGGACCGGCGTCGCCGGCGCCAGGTGTTGCTGATCGCCGGCGGCGCCGGGATTACCCCGCTGCGAGCGCTGTTCGAGACGCTGCAGGCCGCCCCCGGCGAGCTCACCCTGCTCTACCGCGCCAACCACGACACCGAGGTCGTCTTTCGCCGCGAGCTCGATCAGATCGCCGAGTGCCGCGGCGCACGGGTGCACTACCTGATCGGCCTGCACACGCGGTTGGCGCAGGACCCCTTGTCCGCCCCCGCGCTGACCTCGCTCGTCCCGGGCCTGCGCCACCACGACGTCTACCTGTGCGGCCCGCAGGGCATGACCCGTGCCGCCACGGCGGGGCTCCGCGGTGCCGGAGTCCCCGGCCGGCACATCCACCACGAGTCGTTCGAGCTGTGAGCGGGAGATCATCGTGAAGCGCTTCATCCTCGCCCTCGCCGCCACCGTCACCGGACTGGTGCTGCTGCTCGGCTTCAAGACCCATCCCACCGCGACCCTCGGCGCGCCCGCGGCCGCGGTCCCCTCTCCCGGCTCGAGCGCCACCTCGACGCCCACTTCCAAGCCCGCCTCCACGCGTGACTCCAGGGCCACTCCGCGGCACGGCGCCGGTCAGGGCCACGGCGCGAAGGCGACCAGCACCGCGGCGCCGACCACCCGGACCATCACCGGCGGCACCGCCGACACCCCCTACGGACCGGTGCAGCTCCAAATCACGCTGACCGGCCGCAAGATCACCGGGGTCAACCCGTTGCAGCTGCCCCACGACCAGCAACGCAGCCAGCAGATCGCCAGCTATGCCGTGCCGCAACTGACCCGGGAGGCCCTGGCCGCGCAGAGCGCCCACATCGACATGGTCTCGGGCGCCACCTACACCAGCGAGGGATACGCCGCCTCGCTGCAGAACGCCCTCGACCAGGCCGGCCACCGATGACTGCCGACACCCGCCCCCACCCCGGTCCACGGATCCATCGTGTCGAGCACTGCATGGGCACCGTGTTCTCCCTGGACGTCCGCGACCCCGCTCCGGGCGTCGAGGCCGCGGTCGGACGAGTCGTCGACTGGCTGCACCGGGTGGACGCCACCTTCTCCACCTACCGGCCCGACAGCCCGATCAGCCGGCTCGGCCGGGGCGAGACATCCCTGGACGACGGCCCGGACGAGGTCGCCGAGGTCCTCGCCCTGTGCGCGGACGCCACAGCCGTCAGCGACGGCTACTTCACCGCCACGCCGGGCGGCGCGCTCGACCCCTCCGGGCTGGTCAAGGGCTGGGCGATCGAGCACGCGAGCGCGCTGCTTCGCGCCGCC
>NZ_VOHR01000267.1 GCF_009192725.1 Segeticoccus rhizosphaerae
GGTGCGGTGATCGGCCCTGCCGCACCGCCCAGGCCGTAGGCGAGCAGGGCGGCCAGTGGCGCGCGCCCCTGCGCGGCGTCGGTGGGCAGCGCGAGGACCGTGGTGACGGCCAGCCCGAGGTAGAGCACACCGACGACCACCAGAGCGCTTGCCGTCACCCGCGGCAGATCCCTTGCCGGGGAGCGGAACTCGCCGCCGAGGTGGCTCATGTCCTCCCAACCGGAGAAGGCCCAGACCACCAAACCGAAGGCCTGCCCGATCGCACTCCAGCCGTGCGGGGTGAAAGGCTGCAGGCGAGCGAGGTCCACGTGTGGGATGGCCACGGCGACGGCTGCGACCAGCATGATCACCAACACCGCGGCGACACCGAGCTGCACCATGCTCGACGTGCGCAAGCCGAGGGCGTTGGCGACGATGACGGTCACCATGATCAGTCCGGTCGTGACGAGCGCCGTCACGCGGCCGCCACCGAACGAGTGGGCCGTGTAGTCGCCCGCGAAGTGGGCCGCCGCCGGTATGCCGACCGGGATGGTGAGGTAGAAGCACCAGCCGATCGCTCCGGCCACCCGGTCGCCGAAGGCGCGCCTGGCGTAGGTCGACACGCCCCCGGCATCGGGCATGCGGGCACCGAGTGACGCGAAGGTCCAGGCGATCGGGACGGAGGCGGTGATCAGGCCGGCCCAGACCAGCAGTGAGGCCGGTCCCGCGGTGCGGGCTGCGAGGCTGGGCAGCGCGAGGACTCCGGTGCCGAGGATCGCGCCGAGGTAGAAGGCCAGACCCGAGGAGAAGGACAGGCCCGAGTCCTTCGTGCTGGCGGCGGGTTCGGCGCCGGCGGCGCGCGCGGCGAGGTGCGTCATACATCCCAGCGTGTGGCGGCGGCGAAAAATTCGATAGAGGCATCAATGCCGCCTCTGCCATGATTTGTGCCATGGTATCGGTCGCCAACAACAGCCCTGCCGCCAAGCGTGCCCCTCGGTCCGGACGCCGCCCTCACAAGGTGGCGGTGGTCGTCACCCGCGGACTGCCCATCTTCGAGCTCGCAGTGCCCTGCGAGGTCTTCGGCATCGACCGCAGTGACCTGGTGGACCCTTGGTATGACTTCAGATTCGTCGCCGGACAGGCAGGAGACCTGTCGACCACCGGCGGCTTCCACGTCCACCCCGAGAGCGGGCTGGACTACCTCGACGAGGCGGACACGGTCATCGTGCCGGCGTGCGACCGCGTCGTCCAGATCGAGCCGCCGCAGCCCCTGCTGGAGGCCCTGCGGAGGGCCCACGACCGCGGCGCCCGCATCGCCTCGCTGTGCAGCGGCTCCTATGTCCTCGCGGCGGCCGGCCTCCTGGACGGCCGGCGCGCCACGTCGCACTGGATGAACCTCGACGACTTCGCCGCCCGCTACCCGCGCGTGCACGTGGACCACAACGTGCTGTTCACCGACAACGACGGCACGGTCCTGACGTCTGCGGGCACGGCCGCGAGCATCGACCTGTGCCTGCACCTCGTGCGACACGACTTCGGTGCCGGTGTCGCCGCGTCGGTGGCACGGAGGATGGTGATCCCGGCGCAGCGCGAGGGTGGGCAGGCGCAGTACGTCGACCGCGACACCGAACCGGTGCCGCCACCTGCGGTCTTCGGTGACATGCTCGAGTGGGTCAGCAGTCACCTGGACGAACCGCTCACCGTGGCCGACCTGGCCCGTCGAGCATCGCTGAGCCGCCGCCATTTCCACCGGAACTTCGTGCGTGCCACCGGACAGACGCCCCTGCAGTGGGGGCAGAGCCGGCGGGTGCGGCGGGCGCAGGAGCTGCTCGAGAGCACCGACCTGTCGGTGGAGCAGATCGCGACGCGCACCGGTTTTGCCAACAGCAATACGCTGCGCACTCACTTCGTGCGCGCCGTGACGGTCAGCCCGCAGCAGTACCGCCGCAACTTCTCGGAGGCCGCCGCCTCCTGAGCGCTGCGCGGTCCCCTGGTTTCGGCGGCAAACGCGCAGCCGGTGGCACGAGCTCGCCGCAACAACGGACTCGGCGCAACAACGGAGAAGACCGGACGGTTACGCCGATGGCGCAAAGGGTTGCCCGGTCGCGTCACGGGCGTCGTACCGTGAGGAGGACGCCGGAGTCGGTGGTCGAGGTCGCGACCGTGGGAGGCAGCATGTCCGAACCATCCGGGGTGCTTGCCCTGCACCGGCCGGGCGCGCGCCGCGTGCGACGTCTCCGCCGGGAGCCGTTGTGGCGTCACGTGGTCGGCGAGGTCCTGCGCGTCGAACGGCAGAGCCAGGGCCGCACCCTGCGCGACGTGTCCGACGAGGCGCAGATCTCGATGGCCTACCTCTCCGAGATCGAGCGCGGTCGCAAGGAGCCGTCGTCGGAGATCCTCGCCGCCGCGGCGCACGCCCTCGGCCTGACGCTGGCCGAGGTCGTGCACCGGGCGGACGCACTGCTGGCACCACCGGCCGAGCAGGAGCCTGAGGCGGTCTCGCCGGTGGGCCGGACGCTCGACCTGACCACACGTCATACGCTCCGGCCCGCGAGCCCTCCCGACCGGGTGCAGGGACCGGGAAGCCAGGTCACGCTCGCCGCCTGACGGCAGCGACCCGCTGGTGCCGGGTGGAGCCGGGACGCACCAAGCCAGACCTCGTCGCGGATCGGCCTCAGGAAGCCGCGTCCTCGCGCCTGGTGATCACCTCGTCGGCGAGGCCGTAGTCGACGGCCTCCGCGGCGGTGAAGACCTTGTCGCGGTCCATGTCGGCGCGCAGCCGTGCCGTGTCGTGCGGGGTGTGCCGGGTGAGCACGTCCTCGACCTGGGAACGGATCCGCAGCACCTCCTTGGCCTGCACCGACAGGTCCGAGACCGTGCCCTGCTGTCCGCCGGCGGCGGGCTGGCTGAGGAGGACCCTGGCGTGCTCCAGCACGAACCGGCGGCCCGGTGTTCCCGCGGCCAGCAGCACCGCGGCGGTCGAGACCGCCTGCCCGACGCAGAACGTGGAGATGGGCGGACGGACGAACTGCATCGTGTCGTAGATCGCCATCAGCGCGGGAAACGAACCGCCGGGGGAGTTGAGGTAGATCGCGACCTCCCTGTCGGCGTTCTCCGACTCCAGGTGGATCAGCTGGGCGATGACGACGTTGGCGACGCCGTCGTCGATCTCGGTGCCCAGGAAGATGATCCGCTCGGAGAGCAGGCGGCTGTAGATGTCGAAGGACCGCTCGCCGGTCGACGTGCGCTCGACCACGGTGGGGATGGTGTACTGCCCGGCCATCACAGACCCACCCTTCGCTGCGCCGGCATCGGCCTGACGTCGGTGAGGGTCTCCACGATCCGGTCGACCATGCCGTAGTCCAGCGCCTGCTCGGCCGTGAACCATCGGTCACGGTCGCTGTCCGCGGCGATGGTCTCGGCGGTCTGACCCGTGTGCTCGGCGATGAGGCGCTCCATGGCGTGCTTGGTGTATTCATGGCTCTCGGCCTGGATGGCGATGTCGGCCGCGGTGCCGCCTATCCCGGCGGAGGGCTGGTGCATCATGATCCGCGCGTTCGGCAGGCTGTAGCGCTTGCCCTTCGTCCCGACGCAGAGCAGGAACTGGCCCATGCTCGCGGCGAAACCCATGGCCATGGTCGAGACGTCGTTGGGGACGAGGCGCATCGTGTCGTAGATCGCCATCCCGGCCGTCACCGAACCACCCGGTGAATTGATGTAGAGGCTGATGTCGCTGCGCGGGTCCTCGGCCGACAGCAACAGCAGCTGGGCGCAGACCCGACCGGCCGACACGTCGTCGACCTGGGTGCCCAGGACGATGATCCGCTGGCGCAGCAGCTCGGTCGCCAGGTGGTCGTCGAAGGGCGTGGGTGAGGTCTCACCGTCAGCGAGGCGTGGCATCAGCCGGCGGGTGTCCGGTGGGCTGGTCATGAGGTCCTCCTTGGCGTCGTATGGCGGCCGCTCGCCGCCCGAGGTCTTCCACCCTGCGCCGATGGTCACCTCGTGTGGAAGCGAATCTGCCTGTGGCAGATCTGCTCTCGGCGGAGGGCCGGCACTCCCGCAGCGCGCCCTCGTTTCCAGAGCCGCGGCCCTGTGGACAGAGCGCACGGGGCGGCGCCGTTTCGCGACATAGTGCGGAGTCGGCACGGCTGGTGCGGGCCGGCCGACGGCGGCAGGCAAGGAGGGTGGACCGATGGGCACACCGCAGGTCCCGGGCTACGCCATCGGTTCGCTGCTGGGCCGTGGCGCCTCCGGCGAAGTCTGGTCGGCCGTGCCGAGCGGCGGAGGGCCGCCCCGCGCGATCAAGCTGGTGCAGCCGGGCACCGGTGACCTCGACGGCGCCGTGCGGGAGTCGGCCCTCCTGCGCGAGATCACGCACGAACACGTGCTGCGTCTGTTGGAGGTCGTCCTCCTGCCCCCGGCCGAGCCCGGTGGCGAGCGGCCGGACTTCTCGGCCGCGCGGTTGGCGCTGGTGCTCGAGCTGGCGGGGGGTGGCTCGCTGGCGCACCTGGTCTCCGCGCGCGGGCACCTGAGCCCCGGCGAGCTCGTCACCGCGCTGTCGCCGGTCGCCGCCGCGATGGGAGACCTGCACCGTGGAGCGATCGTGCACGGTGACCTCTCACCCGGCAACGTCCTGTTCAGCGAGGACGGGCGGCCCCTGGTTGCCGACCTCGGGGTGGCGCGGATCGCGGGCGAGCCCTGCGACGGTGCGCACGGCACAGCCGGATTCGTCGCTCCGGAGCTGCTGGACGGTGCCCTGCCGGGTCCAGCCTCCGACGTCTACTCGCTCGGTGCGCTCGCCTGGTACTGCCTCACCGGGCAGCCACCGGCGCCGGCCGCCGTGCGCGAGCCGCTGCTGGCGGATGCACCGGGCACACCTGACGCCGTCGTCGAGGTGGTGGAGCGTGCCCTGTCCGGAGACGCGAGCCGGCGTCCGAGCGCGGACGAGCTGGCCACGACGTTGTTCGACGCCGCCGAGGCCGCGCCGGTGCGGCTCGCGCCGGGTCTCGACCCGGCGCTCGGCATCACCTACCGGATTCGGTCGGGTGCGGAGGCACCGGGACCACCGGCGCAGGGCACGGGCAGGCACCGGCGGCGACTGCACCGCGTCCTGGTCGGGGCGGCCGTCTCGGGAGTGGTGCTGGGGGCCGGCCTGGGCGTTGGGGCGCGGTGGTG
>NZ_VOHR01000268.1 GCF_009192725.1 Segeticoccus rhizosphaerae
CGCGACCGCCCGCGCCCGCGGTGGTGTCCCGGACGCGCGCCTGGTCGGGGACGTGAGCGGCGCGGCGCAGCACCTGCGGAGCCTTCCGACCAGCAACGGCCGGGTCGGCGTCATCGGCTTCTGCTCGGGCGGGCGCCAGTCGGTGCTGGCCGCCTGTCACCTCGACCTCGACGCCGCGGTGGACTGCTACGGCGCGTTCGTGATCGGCACGCCTCCCACCGGCTTCCCGGTCAAGATCACCGACATCGAGGACCAGCTGCCCGGGCTACGCGCGCCGCTGCTCGGACTCTTCGGCAACGAGGACTCCCACCCCTCGCCCGAGCAGGTCGACCGCCTCGATGAGGTGCTCGACGCGCACGGCAAGCCCCACGAGTTCCACCGCTACGACGACACGGGGCACGGATTCTTCGCTGTGGACCGGCCGTCATACCGGGTCGCGGCGGCGAACGACGGCTGGGAGCGGATCGAGGAGTTCTTCGGAGTCCACCTGTCCAAGGAGGCGAGCTGAACGATGTGCACCTACGCGACCGTCAACGCCGTGGTCGACGGCAGCGCCAAGGGGCCGGGAGGCAGGTGGTTCCACGTCACCGACGCCACGGTCTACTTCGACCACCCGGTGCACGCCATGGCCGAGCACACGCTCAACATCGACCTGGCCGACCCCTCCCGCGGTCCTTCCTCCCGGGTCGGTGTCGAGCTCACCGCGGCCTCCGCCCGCGAGCTCGTCGACGCGATCAACGCCGCGCTGGCCAGCGCCCCCGCCGAGCTGACCCGCTGACCGCCTTCCTCGACCGGACACCGCTTCGGCGGGCGCCTCGGTGTCCCTCGCCCGAGGCGAGTCGCCCTACGGGTGTCCGGTCAGGGGCGGGGGTGGCTGCTGCGGCGGGCGGTGACGGTGCGGGGACGGCCCGCGAAGTCGTCGTGGTCCTCGACGTCGGCCCAGTCCCCGGTGGCGATCAATGCTGCGGGGAGCGAATCACCCTGCACGTCAGCGTGTTCCATGACCAAGAGGCCGCCCGCGTGGAGCAGCTGGGCGGCCCGGGCCGCCACGGCGAGGGGGATGGCGAGCCCGTCGTCGCTGCCGCCGTAGAGCGCGACGTCGGGGTCGTGGTCGCGGACCTCGGCATCGTTGGGGACGGCGTGCGTGGGGATGTATGGCGGGTTGCTCACCACGACGTCGACGGTCCCCTCGAGCTCCGGGAAGGCCGTGGTCGCGTCGCCGAGACGCAGCTCCACGTCGAGGTCCAGCTCCTCCCGGTTGCGGTCCGCCCAGGCGAGCGCCAGGTCGGACACCTCCACGGCATGCACCCTGGCGGAGGGCACCTCGTGCTTGACCGCCAGGGCGATCGCCCCCGAGCCGGTGCACAGGTCCGCCACAACGGGCGGTCCGTCCCCCCCGTCGGCCACGCGCTCGAGCTCAGCCACGACCAGCCCGGCCGCGAGCTCGGTCTCGGGACGGGGGATGAAGACCCCCGGGCCCACGGACAGCTCGATGCTCCGGAACGATGCCCGGCCGGTGAGGTGCTGCAGCGGGACCCGCTTGGCGCGCTCGGCCACGAGCTCGTGGTAGCGGCCCTCATCGGAGTCGACCTCCGCCCCGAGGAGCATCTGGCGGCGGACCTCTCCCGCGGACCAGCCGAACGCGTGGGCCGCGAGCAGCACGGCGTCGGTGTCGGGACTGGCGACGCCAGCGTCGCGCAGGACGCTTGTCGCGGTACGGACCAGGTCACGCAGCGACCGGGCCTGCGCGCCGCCGCCCGGCGGTAAGTCAGGCACGAAGCGCCCGCCGATCCGCCAGCCTCACCGCACGCTCACGCGGAGCCATCGGCCAACGCGGCCATCCGCGCCGCCTCGTCAGCGTCCACCGCCGACTGCACGACCGGGTCCAGCTCGCCGTCCAGCGCCGCATCGAGGTTGTAGGCCTTGTAACCGGTGCGGTGGTCGGCGATCCGGTTCTCCGGGAAGTTGTAGGTCCGCACCCGCTCCGAACGGTCGACGGTGCGCACCTGCGAACGACGGGCCGCGGAGGCCTCGGCATCGGCCTGCTCCTGGGCGATCTGGTGCAGCCGGGCACGCAGCACACGCAGCGCCGACTCCTTGTTCTGCAACTGCGACTTCTCATTCTGGCAGGAGACCACCACACCGGTCGGCAGGTGGGTGATCCGCACCGCCGAGTCGGTGGTGTTGACGCTCTGCCCGCCGGGACCGGACGACCGGTAGACGTCGATCTTGAGGTCATGGGGGCCGATCTCGACCTCGGCCGGGTCGTCGATGTCGGGCATGACCAGGACGCCGGCGGCCGAGGTGTGGATGCGCCCCTGGCTCTCGGTGACCGGCACCCGCTGCACCCGGTGCACCCCGCCCTCGTACTTCAACCGGGCCCACGGCGCCTCGCCCGGTCCCGGTGTCCGCTTCGCCTTGATGGCGACCCGCACGTCCTTGTAGCCCCCGAGGTCGGACTCCGTGGCGTCGAGCACCTCCGTCTTCCAGCCGCGGTGCTCGGCGTAGCGCAGGTACATCCGCAGCAGGTCGCCGGCGAACAGGGCCGACTCCTCGCCACCCTCGCCCGCCTTGACCTCGAGGATCACGTCGCGGTCGTCGTCCTCGTCGCGGGGCAGCAGCAGCCGGCGAAGGGTGTCCTCGGTGTGCCTCAGCGTCTCCTCGAGGGCCGGCAGCTCCTCGGCGAACGACGGATCCTCGGCGGCGAGCTCGCGCGCGGCGGCCACGTCGTCGGTCGCCGCGTGCCACGCGTGGTAGGCCGCGACGGTTGGTGACAGCGCGGCATACCGCTTGTTGAGCTTGCGGGCCTCGGCGGGGTCTGCGCCCTCCGCGTGCAGTGCGGGGTCGGCCAGACGACGCTCCAGCTCGGCATACTCCTGCACGAGGGTGGCGGCTGACTCCAGCATGGCGGACCTTTCCTGGGCGATGACGCGACCGACAAACGACGACGCCGGCCCCGCGGCCCAAAAAGGGCCGGGGACCGGCGTGCGGTGAAGCTACTTGGCGGCGGCGTCGGCCTTCTTGCCGTAGCGCGCCTGGAACCGGGCGACGCGGCCACCGGTGTCCATGATCTTCTGCTTGCCCGTGTAGAACGGGTGGCAGTTCGAGCAGATGTCGGCGCTGATCTTGCCGCTGGTCTCGGTGCTGCGGGTCGTGAAGGTGTTGCCACAGGTGCAGGTCACCGTGGTCTCCACGTAGGCGGGGTGCAGGTCCTTCTTCAACGTGTGCTCCTTGATCGGGGTCCACCGGGTCGGGCGCTCTCTGGGCGCTCGTGAACCGGCAGCCAACACAGTGTGCCAACAAGCGGCACGTGTGTCCAAACGCGCCTTCGTCCCCAAGCATTCCCGAGTCCGTGGCCGACAGTCCACCAGCGCCGTGCCCACTTCTTGATGACGTGGTTTTGATGGCGTGGTCCCCATGACGATGCCCGCCCCGGTGGTTCACGGGGCAGGCATCGTGGGGTCAGTTGTCGTCGAGGTGGATCGACGAGGTCTGCTGGACCTGCATCAGGAACTCGACGTTGCTCTTGGTCTTCTTGATCCGGTCGATCAGCAGCTCGATCCCCTGCTGCGAGTCGAGGGCGGAAAGCACCCTGCGCAGCTTCCAGTGGATCTTGAGCTCCTCCGCCGACATGAGGATCTCCTCGCGCCGGGTGCCCGAGGGGTTCACGTCGATCGCCGGGTAGATGCGGCGCTCGGCGAGCTGCCGCGAGAGGCGAAGCTCCATGTTGCCGGTGCCCTTGAACTCCTCGAAGATCACCTCGTCCATCTTGGACCCGGTGTCGACCAGCGCCGTCGCGAGGATGGTGAGCGAGCCGCCGTCCTCGATGTTGCGGGCCGCACCGAAGAAGCGCTTCGGCGGGTAGAGAGCGCTCGAGTCCACACCACCGGAGAGGATCCGGCCGCTCGCCGGGGCTGCGAGGTTGTAGGCGCGGCCGAGGCGGGTGATGGAGTCGAGCAGCACGACCACGTCATGTCCCATCTCGACGAGGCGCTTGGCCCGTTCGATGGCCAGCTCGGCGACCGTGGTGTGGTCGTCGGCCGGGCGGTCGAAGGTGGAGGCGATGACCTCACCCTTGACCGCGCGCTGCATGTCGGTGACCTCCTCGGGTCGCTCGTCGATGAGCACGACCATGAGGTGGGCCTCGGGGTTGTTGACCGTGATCGCGTTGGCGATCGCCTGCAGGATCAGCGTCTTTCCGGCTTTGGCCGGGCTGACGATGAGTCCTCGCTGGCCCTTGCCGATCGGGGCGATCAGGTCGATGAGGCGGGTGGTGACGATGCCCGGCTCGGTCTCGAGCCGCAGCCGCTCCTGCGGGTAGAGCGGGGTGAGCTTGCCGAAGTCGACCCGCTCCTTGGCCTGGTCGGTCGTCATGCCGTTGACCGTGTCGAGCTGCACCAGCGCGTTGAACTTCTGGCGAGCCGGGATCTGCTCGCCCTCGCGCAGCGCGCGGACCGAGCCGGTGATGGCGTCGCCCTTGCGCAGGCCGTTCTTCTTGACCATGCCCATCGGCACGTAGACGTCGTTCTCGCCGGGCAGGTAGCCGCTGGTGCGCAGGAACGCGTAGTTGTCGAGGACGTCGAGGATGCCGGCAACGGGCACGAGCACGTCGTCCTCGTGCACCGTCGTGTCGACGTCGCCGCCGCGGTAGTCGTTGTCGCGACCGCCGCGGCGCTTGCGGTCACGGCTGCGCTGGCGGTTGCGCCTGCGACCGCCGCCGCGCTCGTCGTCGTCGCGGCGGTTCTGGTTGTTCTGGTTGTTCTGGTTGCCCTGGTTGTTACGGCCGCCGCGGTTGTTGTCGTGGTCGTTCTGGCCGCGGCTGTCGTCGTGGTCACGCTGGCCACGGTTGTCGTCACGGTTGTCGTCGCGGCTGTCGCTGCGGTCGCGCTGGCCACGGTTGTCACCGCGGTTGTCCTCACCGCTCTGATCGCGCTCGCGACGGCCCTCGGGACGCTGGTGGTCGCGCCCCCCGTCACGGTTGCCGTCGCGCTGCTCACCGCGGCTGTCGCGGTCGCGCTGCTCGCCACGGCTCTGCTCGTCCCGACGGTCCGCACGCTCGTCGGTGCCGGAGCTGTGGTCGGGCCGGCTGGTCTGGCTGGTGTCGGCCTGTGGCGCGGAGCCGCCGCTCTGGGCACGGCGGGACC
>NZ_VOHR01000269.1 GCF_009192725.1 Segeticoccus rhizosphaerae
TCCGGCTGCTCCGGCCGTGTGTCGGGTGGAGCAGCCCGACCCCGGCGTGCCGTCAGGGCGGCGGCCAGCGCGACTGCCGCCGCGACGGACACCGCGGCCTGGACCCGCAGCAGGGCTGCGAGGTGACCGTCCCCGAACGCCGCTCCCGTGGCGAACGCGAGGACCATGCCGGCGAAGATGCCCGCCGAGGAGATCGCGATCCCGGTGGTCCGGTCGGCCGGTCGCAGGTGTTGTCGCGACACGGCGGTCACCGCGTTGAGCACGAGCGGCTGGGCGATCGCGACCAGCAGCTGTCCGGCCAGCGCGACGGTGAAGGACTCGCCCATCAGCCGCAGCAGCGCTCCGCCGGCGGTCAGGGCTGCTCCGGCACAGAGCGGGCCGGGGAGGGAACGGTCCAGCAGCCGGCCCGCGGGCAGGGCCAGCACGACATACAGCAGGGGAAACAGCTGGGCGAGCCAGCCGATGGCACCCACGCCGACCCCGTAGTAGGCGGCCGCACCCGTGGTGACCGGCGCGAAGGTGAGCCAGAGCATCTGGATGGTGGCGCTGACTGCTGCGTAGGCGAGGACGGGAGCCCAATGGTTGGCCGAGGGCGTGCCGGTCACCACACCGACCTGGTCTCTCGCACGCGTGGCAGCGTACGGCAGGCGAATGCCTCGGTGGAGGTGTCGGTTGCGGACCGTAGGGTCGCCACCATGGCGATGACGACGACACGGACCGACGTGGCGCAACGCGTGATCGAGGCGCTGGCCGGGCCGGGAGCGCAGCTGCGTCCCGACCAGGTCGAGGCCGTGTCTGCCCTCAGCGAGCCGCGGGCGCGGGCACTGGTGGTGCAGGCGACGGGGTGGGGCAAGTCCGCGGTCTACTGGGCCGCCACCGCGATCCGGCGCGCCGAGGGCGCCGGGCCGACCCTGGTGGTCTCGCCGCTGCTGTCCCTCATGCGCGACCAGGTCGTGGCTGCAGGACGTGGCGGGTTGCGGGCCAGGACGCTCAACTCGAGCAACATCGACGCCTGGCAGCAGATCGAGGCCGAGCTGGCTGACGACCTGGTCGACGTGCTGCTCGTCTCACCCGAGCGACTCGCCAACCCGGGTTTTGGTCGGCGGGTGCTCGACCGGCTCGCCGGACGCATCGGCCTGCTGGTGATCGACGAGGCGCACGCCGTCTCCGACTGGGGACACGACTTCCGCCCCGACTACCGCCGCGTGTCCGACGTCTTGCAGCGACTCAACCCCGAGACCCCCGTCCTCGCCACCACGGCGACCGCCAACGCACGCGTCACCGCGGACGTCGCCGCGCAGCTCGGCGAGAGCACGCTGGTCCTGCGTGGTCCACTGGCACGCAGCAGTCTGCAGCTCGCGGTGGTCGACGCCCTGAGTCCGCTGGAGCGGTTCGCCTGGGTGGTGGACCAGCTGCCGCTGCTGCCCGGCTCGGGCATCATCTACACGCTCACCGTGTCGGATGCGCAGCGGCTGACGGCCGTCCTGCGCGAGCGGCACGGGAGTGACCTGCCGGTGGCGGCCTACACCGGCCAGCTCGAGAGCGCCGAGCGCGAGCGACTGGAGGACGCGTTGCGCGACAACCGGGTCAAGGCGCTGGTGGCCACCTCCGCCCTGGGCATGGGCTACGACAAGCCGGACCTCGGTTTCGTCGTCCACGTCGGGTCACCGCCCTCGCCGGTCTCCTACTACCAGCAGGTGGGCCGCGCCGGCCGCGGCATCGACCACGCCCAGGTCGCCCTGCTGCCCTCCGAGGCCGATGCCGGAGTGTGGGACTACTTCGCCACCGCCACCATCCCCGACCCCGCCCAGGTGCAGCGGCTCCTCGCAGGACTCGAGGCCTACCCGGAGGGCGAGACGGCCAGTGTGCCCTCGCTCGAGGCCGAGACGGGCCTACGGCGGGGCCGGGTCGAGCTGATGCTCAAGCAACTGGCCGTGGACGGCGTCGTCGAGCGCACCGAGCGCGGGTGGGTGCGTGCGGCGGTGGAGTGGCACCACGACGCCGAGCACTACGAGGGGATCGTCGCCACCCGGCGCCGCGAGGCCGAGATCATGCGCGACTACACGCGCGGCGCGCGTTGCCTGATGCAGCTGCTGCAGGAGTCGTTGGACGACGAGACCGCCGCGCCGTGCGGCCGGTGTTCGGTCTGCCTCGGCCGGTTGCCCGAGCCGCTGCTCACGCGTCCGTCCGACGACACCGTGGCCGCGGTCACGCGGTCGCTCCGCGGCGAGGTGCACCTGCTCGAGCCGCGGAAGATGTGGCCCGGCGGTGCCTTCGGCAGCCGCGGCCGGATCCCGGCCGAGCTGATGGCCGAGGTCGGCCGGACCCTGGTCTACGCCGACGCGCCCGAGTGGCGGGAGCTGGTGCGATCGGCCATGACCCACGACGGGCCTCCACCGGAACAGCTGTCTTCGGCGGCCGTCGGGGTCCTCGCCGAGTGGAGCAGCTCGTGGCCGTCTCGGCCCGACGTGGTCGTGCCGCTGGCCGCCGCCGGGCTCGAACAGCTGGTGGGGGGCGTCGCTGACCACCTGGCCTCCGTGGGGCGGCTCGCGCGCACCGACCTGCGCATCTCCGGGGAGCGCCCCGGGCCAGACCTCAGCTCCCCTGAGGAGGCAGCGGCCTGGCGGTCGGCCATCGTGGTCGATGACGAGATCGTGCCCGAGCTGCGCGATCGCACCGTGCTGCTGGTGTGCGACGCGTCCTCGTCGCTCTGGCCGCTGACCGTGGCCGCAGCCCACCTGCGCTCGGCTGGGGCAGGGCGGGTGCTGCCCCTCCTGTTGCACCGTCGCCCCTGACCGACCAGGAGCCGACGGCGCCGCGGCCGGTCGGCACGGCGATCAGGTCGGCGCGTCCGCAGTCCCCGTGCCTCCGGCCCAGGTACCGGTGATGTAGCGGCGCCCGTCCGCGATCTCACCGCTGACCGCGTGCAGCCAGGTCTTCGGTGGTTTCCGGTGACCGGCGGCCACGACGGCGTCCTCCAGCAGGACCTGCAGCTCGCTCACGGTCTTGCCGGCGTGCTCGGCGAAGACCAGGTCGATGCACTTCTGCAGGTCGTGCTGGTTCTCCACCTCGTGGTCGGCCATCTCGGAGGCCGACTGTGCCTGCGGCTCCTGCGCCTTGCCCATGGCGAGCTCCCTTCGTCCGATCCCACACTGGCACGCTCCCGACCTGACGGCCAGCGTCGAGCCGTCTAGATTGGCCTCCATGCGCGCACTGTCCCTCGCCCCCCAGACCCCCGGCACGCTCGATGTGACCGACGTCCCCGACCCCTCGCCGCAGGCCGGTGACCTGCTGGTCGACGGGCTGGCAGTCGGGGTGTGCGGCACGGACAAGGAGCTCGCGGCCGGCGACTACGGCTGGGCCCCACCCGGGCGCGACCGGCTGGTGCTCGGCCACGAGTCGCTCGGACGCGTCCGGGAGGCCCCGGAGGGCACCGGTTTTGCCGCGGGAGACCTCGTGGTCGGTGTCGTCCGTCGCCCGGACCCCGAGCCCTGCGGCGCCTGCGCGCACGGCCAGTTCGACATGTGCCGCAACGGGAAGTACACCGAGCGAGGCATCAAGCAGATCGACGGCTACGCGAGCGAGGCCTGGACCGTCGAGGCCGACTACGCGGTCAAGCTCGACCCGCGACTCGAGGCCGTGGGCATGCTGATGGAACCGACGACGGTCGTGGCCAAGGCCTGGGACCAGATCGAGCGGATCGGCAACCGCGCGTGGTTCGAGCCCAAGAACGTCCTGGTGACCGGCGCCGGCCCCATCGGTCTGCTCGGAGCGCTGCTCGGCGCCCAACGCGGACTGGACGTCCACGTCCTCGACGTGGTGAAGGACGGCCCGAAGCCCCAGCTGGTCAAGGACCTCGGAGGCACCTACCACAACGAGCCGATCGACGAGGTCGTCGAGAAGCTGCGGCCCGAGATCGTGGTGGAGGCCACCGGCGTGCCGCAGGTGATCTTCGGTGCGATGGCGGCGACCGGGACCTACGGAATCCTCTGCCTCACCGGGATCTCCTCCATCGGCAGGGCCATCAAGATCGACGCGGGCGCGCTCAACCGCGACATCGTCCTCGAGAACGACGCGATCTTCGGCTCGGTCAACGCCAACCTGCACCACTACGCCCTCGCCGCGCAGTCCCTGGCGAAGGCGGACGTGTCCTGGCTCGAACGGCTCGTGACCCGGCGAGTGCCACTCGAGAGGTTCGCGGACGCCTTCCAGGCGCAGGACGACGACGTCAAGGTGGCGATCACGCTCGACGGCAGCTCGTGACCGTCGCGGTGCTGCGGCTCGAGCAGTCGCCTGCAGCCCCCGCGTGGGCTCGCCATGAACGGCGCGGACGCCCCCAGTAAGAGGTAGTCGGCCAAAACCGTTGTACCTCAACGCTGTTCAGCGGTGACCAGCAGCACGAGCATCACGACGTCCACGGCCGCGATGGCGATCGCGCCGTAGAAGGGAGTCTTGCCACCGCCCCGGATGCTGACCAGCGCGAGCAGCAGCACGACCGCACCGCTGGCCAGTCCGAGGGCGGAGGGTGGACCGGGCGGAGCGAGCAGGAGCAGGGCGGTTGCGGCGCAGAGCACCACCGGCGTGAGCGCCCGCACCCGTGGCCCGCCGAGTCGGTGCGGCAGCCCGGCCACTCCTGTCGCGGCATCTGCGGCCAGGTCGGGCAGGACGTTGACCAGGTGCGCGCCCACTCCGAGCAGCCCGGATGCCGCCATCACCCACCACGCCGGCCACGCCGGTTGCGGCAGGGTCCACGTCACCACCGCCGGCAGCGTCCCGAAGGCCACCAGGTAGGGCAGGTACGACCATCCGGTCCGCTTCAGGCGCAGGTCGTAGGCCAGCCCGCTCCCCACGACCAGGAAGACGTGGAGGAGGCCCGCCCAGGGACCGCAGGCCAGCGAGGCCACCACGGTGACCCCGGCCGCCACACCGAGCGCCCGCCGCACCAGGTGGGCCTCCAGCTCCCCGGTGACGAGGGGCTTGTCGGTCCGTCCGACGAGCCGGTCCCTGCCGGCGTCCACGAGGTCATTGGTCCAGCCGATCACCAGCTGTCCGCTGCCGACCGCGAGCAGCAGGACGGCGCAGCGAGCCGCGCCGAGCCCGGAGCCGGCCGCGAAGACACCGGCGAGGGCCGTGACCGCGAGGGT
>NZ_VOHR01000027.1 GCF_009192725.1 Segeticoccus rhizosphaerae
ACAGCTGGTGCGGGTAGGCGCGTGCGGTGCCGGCCGGGTCGGGCAGGCCGACCTGGTCGAGCAGCTCGACCGCCGCGGCCCGGGCCGCCTTGCGGTTCGGGCGGGTCCGGTGGATCAGCATCGACTCGGCGACCTGGTCACCCACCCGCATGGTCGGGTTGAGCGCGGTCATCGGCTCCTGGAACACCATCGCCAGGTCACGGCCCCGCACCCGCGACATCGCCTTCTCGTCCGCGCCGACCAGGTCGTGCCCCACCCCAGCCACCCGCACCGACCCGGACGCCTGCAGGCCCTCGGGCAGCAGACCCATCAAGGCCAGCGCGGTCAGCGACTTGCCCGACCCCGACTCCCCGATCAGCCCGACCCGCTCCCCGGGCCGGATGGTGAAGGACACGTCCTCGACCAGCTTCTGCTCCCGCACCGTCACGTCCAGGCGATCCACGACCAGCACGTCCTCGCCGGCCGTCCGGCCCACGGGACCCGCCGTGCCGGTCGCGCTGCCCGGAGTGGTGCGGCTGGCCGGTGTGGCGTTCATCGGCGGTCCTCCAGCTTCGGGTCGAACCGGTCGCGCAACCCGTCGCCGAGCAGGTTGAACCCCAGCACCGCCACCGCGATCGCCACCCCGGGGAACACCGCCAGCCGCGGCGCCGACCACAACATCTCCTGGCTCTCCTGCAGCATCCGCCCCCACGACGGCGTGGGCGGCGGGGTGCCGAACCCCAAGAACGACAGCGCCGCCTCGGCCAGCACCGCGATCGCGAACGACACCGACGCCTGCACCGTGACCAGGCTGCTGACATTCGGCAGCACGTGCCGCACCCCGATCGCGAACGGGCCCCGCCCGGCCGCCCGGGCCGCCAGCACGTACTCCGTCCCCAGCACCTGCAACGTGCCGCTACGGATCAACCGGGCAAAGCTGGGGATCGTCGCGATCCCGATCGCGATCATCGCCACCAACGTGCTCGCGCCGTAGACCGCGGCGAACATGATCGCCAGCAACAATGCCGGGAACGCCAACAACAGGTCATTGCCCCGCATCACCAGCTCACCCAACCACCGTGGCACCATCCCCGCCACGATCCCCAGCGGCACCCCGATCGCCGCGGCCACCCCCACCGCGACGAACCCGACGAACAACGTGGTGCGCGACCCCACCAGGATCTGGCTGAACACGTCACGGCCGAACTTGTCGGTGCCGAACCAGTAGTCTCCCGACGGCTTCTGCAACCGGGTCGAGGCATTCACCAGCGTCGGGTCGTGGGGCGTCCACACGAACGACACCAGCGCCATCCCCACGATCAGGCACACCAGGAAACCACCCACCAGCAGGCTCGGATTCACCCGCCGGCGCGCGGGCGCCGACCCCACCAGGTCGTCCGGGCCGGGTGGCTGGACCGCCAGGGCGTCCTGCGCGCTCACCGGGCACCCGCCCGCAGCCGGGGGTCGATCACCAGGTAGAGCAGGTCGACCACGAAGTTCACGACCAGCACCGCCACCACCAGGATCATCACCACGTCCTGCACCATGATCAGGTCACGCTGGGAGACGCTGTCCAGCAACAAGCTGCCCAGCCCCGGGATGACGAACACCCGCTCCACCACCACCGCACCGATCAACAACGTCGCCAGCTGCAGCCCCAACACCGTGACCACCGGCACCGACGCGTTGCGCAGCCCGTGCCGCACCAGCGCCCGCATCGGCCGCAACCCCTTGGCCCGCGCCGTGCGCAGGTAGTCCTCCCGCAACACGTCCAGCACCGCGCTGCGCACATACCGCGTCAACACCGCCGCCTGCACCAACCCCAACGACAACACCGGCAGCACCAGCTGCTTGACGAACATCACCGGATCCTGCGCCGGCGGAGTCCACCCGTTGGCCGGCAACCAGCCCAGCTTCACCGCGAACACCGCAATCAACAAGATGCCCGCCAGGAACGCCGGGATCGCCATCCCCACCTGCGAGACCGCCGACAACGCCAGCCCGGACACCTTGCGGTGCCGCACCGCCATCACCGTCCCCACCGGGATCGCCACCACCACCGCCAACGCCATCGCCGTGACCACCAGCCACAAGGTCACCTGCAGCCGATCCGCCAGCTGCGGACCGATCGCCGTACCCGACACGTAGGAGTTACCCGGGTCGAACGTGACCAGGCCCTTCACCCAGCTGAGGTACTGCACCACCAACGGCCGGTCCAGGCCGAACTCGTGCTCCATCTCGTGCACGGCCGCGTCGGAGGCATTGACACCCAGCGCGACCCGTGCCGGGTTGCCGGGCAGCACAGCCATGAACGCGAACACGATGACCGAGCTCACGACGAGGCTACCCAGCAGGATCCCGGCGCGTTGGAGCAGTCGAAGGACCATCTGATCGAACCAGACCCGTTAGGACCCGGCCAGCCCTGTCACGTCGAAGGACTCGGAGATCGCGTTCTTGGGCAGCCCGGTGATGCCCTTGTCGGCCACGATGATGTTGGGCAGGACGAACAGCCAGTCGGCAGCAGCGTCCTGCGACAGCATCTTCGCCGCCTTCTTCATGTCCGTGACCTGCTCCTGCTCGGTGCCCTCGTCGGCCTGCTTGAGCAGGTTGCTGAAGGCCGGGTTGGTGTAGCGGGTGTAGTACTTCGGGTCACCGAAAACCGCTCCCATGTCGCGAGGCTCGACGTGCGCGATGATCGACATGTCGTAGTCGGCATTGGTGAAGACCGTGCTCAGCCACGCTGCCGGGAACTCGAGCTGGTCGAGCTTGACCTTGAAGCCCGCCTGCTCGAGCTGGCTCTTGACCACGGTCCCGCACGACACGGCATACGGGAGCGTCGGGATCCGCAGCCGCAGCGTCTCGTTCGCCTCGCCGGACTCCTTGAGCAGGGTCTTGGCCATGGCGACGTCGTGCGGGTACAGCCCGGTGAGGTCCTCGTACCACGGGTCGGTCGGCGGCACCATGCTGCCGATCAGGGTGCCGCGACCGGCCCAGCACGTGTCGAGCAGGGCCTTGTGGTCGATGGCGTAGCGCACCGCCTGGCGCATCTTCTTGTTCTTCATCGGCCCGCTGCCGTTGTTGAACGACAGGACGACCTCGCCGTTGGTCGTGCCCTCGATCACCTGGTACTTGTTGTTGTTCTCGAACTGCCCCAGCGACTCCGGCGTCTGGACCGTCCCGATGACATTGATCGTGCCGGTCAGGAGCGCGTTGTTGAGGGCGGTCGGGTCCTTGAAGTACTTGAAGGTGACCGTCTTGTAGTAGGGCTTGTCACCCCAGTAGGAGTTGTTGCGCAGCAAGGAGATCGAGTCGCCACGGGTCCACTTGCCCAGCTTGTAGGGTCCGGTGCCGATCGGCTTGGTCGCGAGGTGGTCGACGCCGGTACGGCTGAACATCGCGCCCACCCGGGTCGTCATGCGGTAGAGCCAGTCGTTGCTGGGATGGGAGAGGACCACCTGGAGCTTGGTCGGGGAGACCACCTTGGCGTGGTCGACCACGTCCATCGCCGACTTGAGCGAGATCGTCCAGTCCTTCTTCACCCGGTCGATGGAGAACTTCGCGTCCGCCGCGGTGAACGGCTTGCCGTTGGTGAACTTCGCGTCCTTGGTGAGATTGAACGTGTAGGTCTTGCGGTCCTTCGACACCGTCCAGGAGGTCGCGAGTCCCGGTGCGATGTCACCCTTCTGGTCGAGCTGAACGAGGCCCTCGTAGACGTTGTAGAGCAGCACCTGTGGGATCGCGGCGCCGTCCGTCTTGGTGAAGTCGAGGTTGGCGGGCTCAGCCACCAGTCCGATGCTCAGGCTGGCGTTGCTGGCCTCCTGCCCGCCGGCAGTGCCGCCGGTGGCCCCGCCCGTCGCCCCGCCGCCGGGACTCTCGTCGCCTCCACCCGAGGTGGACGAACCTGCGGAGCACGACGCGAGCACGAGGCTGGCTGCCGCTGCGACCACGAGGGCCGTCTTCTTGATGTGGTGCCTCACCTTAGGTCTCCATCCGGTTCAGGACCGCGGACGCGAGGTCCGCTGTCGTGGCGCTTCCGCCGAGGTCGGGGGTGTGGTTCTGGGGGTCCAGCAGGGCCGCCGCAACAGCCTGCCGTATGCCGTGTGCCGCCTTGGTGTGTCCGAGGTCCTCCAGCAGGAGGGCGCCGGAGAGCAGGCACGCGACCGGGTTGGCCACGCCACGGCCGGCGATGTCGGGAGCCGAGCCGTGCACGGGTTCGTAGATACCCGGGACGTCGCCGCCGGGAAGGACGTTGGCGGACGGGGCCATCCCCATCCCCCCGGCCAGGACGGCCGCCAGGTCGGACAGGATGTCGCCGAACAGGTTGCCGGCCAGCAGCACGTCCAGCGACCGCGGCGCCTGGATCATCCGGGCGGCCATCGCGTCGACCAGCACGGTCTCCAGCTCCACCCCCGGGTACTGCTCACCGACCTCGGCCACGACCCGGTCCCACAGCGGGTAGCCGTGCCGCATGGCGTTGGACTTGGTGACCAGCGACAGCTTCCCGGACCGCTTGCCCGCCAGGGCGAACGCGTGGTGGGCGGCGCGCTCGATGACCCGTCGGGAGTGGACCGCGACCTCGATCCCCAGGTCGTGCCCGCTGCCGGCATGGGCCACTCCCCCGGCTCCGACGTACTCGCCCTCGGTGTTCTCCCGCACGATGACCAGGTCGACACCGTCGGTGTCACGGACCTTGGTCGGCACCCCCGCGAAGGCCTGCACCGGCCGGATGTTGACCGCCAGGTCCAGCTGCTGGCGCAGCCCGATGATCAGACCCCACACCAGCTCGTGGTCGGGCACGTCGGGCCGGCCCACCGCACCGAACAGCACCGCGTCGTGCTCCTTGGCCACGTCCGCCGCGTCGGCCGGCATCGCGGCACCCTCACGCAGGAATCGCTCGCCACCCCAGTCAAGCTCGGTGACCTGCAGCTCACCGCCCTGCGCGGACACAGCTGCAGCCAGCACCGGCACGGTGGCCCCGATGACCTCCGGTCCGACCCCGTCACCGGGGATCACTGCGAGGCGCACGGCGGCCCCGGGCTGGGTCATCCTGACCTCCTGAAGGTGACTGGTCTGACCAGTGGACTTTGTGACGATTGACGCTACCCTGACGACTGGATCGGTTCTTGTCAAGGGATTCCGTCGAGGACGACGGAGCGGGGCCGTGCGAAGGGAGCAGATGTGTCCGAAGCAGCAGGCCTGGCCACGATGACGGCGGCGAGGATGGTGGCGGCGTTCGCGGACCGTTCGGTGTCCCCGGTCGAGGTCCATGAGGCGGTGCAGGAGGTGATCGGGGCCTGCGAGCCCGTGCTCAACGCGTTCTGGGTGCGCGACCCCGAGCAGTCCCTCGCAGCGGCCCGCGCCAGTGAGAAGCGGTGGACTGCAGGCGAACCCCTCGGGCCGATCGACGGCGTCCCGGTCACGTTGAAGGAGAACCTCGCCCGCGCTGGCGTGCCGATGCCGTCGGGCAATGCCGGCATCGAGCCGGTGGTGCCCACCGCCAACGCCCCGATCACCGACCGGGTGCTGGAGTCCGGCGGTGTCGTGCTGGGCTCCACCGTGATGCCGGACTGGGGCATGCTCTCCTCGGGGGTCTCCAGCCTGCACGGCATCACCCGCAGCCCGTGGAACCCGCAGTGGACGACCGGTGGCTCCAGCTCCGGCGCCGGGGCCGCCGCAGCAGCCGGATACGGACCGTTGCACGTCGGCAGCGACATCGGGGGCTCGATCCGCCTGCCCGGCACCTGGCTCGGGCTGGCCACGCTCAAGCCCAGCGCCGGGCGCATACCCCTGGACGCGCCCTACCTCGGTCGTTGCGCCGGCCCGCTGACCCGCACCGTCGCCGACGCGGCCCTGTTCATGGGCGTGCTCAGCCAGCCCGACCCGCGCGACTGGACCAGCCTGCCACCGGAACAGACCGACTGGGCCGCGCTCGACCTGCAGGTGCGCGGGCTGCGAGTCGGTCTGCACCTGGACGCCGGCTGCGGCGGCGACGTGGAGCCCGAGATCAGCCGGGCGGTCACCGACGCCGCCGCGCTCTTCGAGGCCGCCGGGGCCCACGTCGAACCCATCGCGCCGTTCATGACCCCCGACCTGCTCGACGACCTGGACCTGTTCTGGCGGGTCCGCTCCTGGAACGACTACGCGGCGCTGCCCGCGGACCGGCAGGCCCGGATCCTGCCCTACATCGTGACCTGGTGCAGCGTCGGCGCAGACACGACCGGACCTCGGATCCTGGAGTGCTACCAGCAGATCATGCGGATGCAGGCTGCCACCGTGGCCGCCACGCAGCCGTATGACGTGGTCCTGTCCCCCGTCGCACCCGTCTCCGCGTTCCCCGCCGAGCAGCCGATGCCCTACCCCGACAACGGCAGGGGCATGCGACACATCGGGTTCACCGTCCCCTACAACATGTCCGGCCAGCCCGCCGCCACCGTCAACGCCGGCTTCACCCACGACGGGCGACCCATCGGCATACAGCTGTCCGGGCGACGGTTCGACGACCTCGGCGTGCTGCGCGCGGCCGCCTGGTACGAACAGCACCGGCCCGAGCCGGCCGTCCCGCGCTGGCCCGACCACACCTCCTTGCAGGAGCCGGCTCAGCTCGCATGAACAGCACGTCGAGAGAGGAACAGCATGGGTGAGGGCGCGCAGTTCGAGCAGGTCCGACCGGTGCGCCTCTACCAACGGATCGTCGAGCAGATCGAGGGCGCGCTTGCCCAGGGCGAGCTCAAGCCCGGGGAGCGGCTGCCGAGCGAACGGGAGCTGGTTACCCAGTTCGGCGCCAGCCGGTCGACGGTGCGCGAGGCGCTGCGCGTGCTGGAGAGCAACGGCGTCGTCCGGTCGCGTCCCGGCGACCCGAACGGCCCGGAGATCCTGCCCTTCTCCACCCAGGGGCTCACCAAGCAGATCACCCGGCTGACCCAGGTCGACGAGGTCGGCTTGGGGGAGCTGATCTCCTTCCGGATGATCCTCGACGGCTCCGCAAACATGCTCGCCGCCCGACTGCGCACACAGGACGAACTGGCGTCGATGGAAGCCACCATCGAGGTGATGCGCGAGACGATCGACCTCGGCTACGAGGAGTTCAGCGAGGCCGACGTGGCCTTCCACGATGCCATCGCCCGGGTCAGCCGCAACTCGCTGATCCAGGTCTGCAACCAGGTGGTCCGTGGCGTCGTCCTGTCCCTGATCTCCGACAAGATCTCACGCTCGCGCAACAGCAAGGCGCTGATGCGCCAGTCGCTGCACCACCACGAAGAGGTGCTCGAGGCCATCCGCGCTGGCGACGGGCCCGCAGCGGCACGCATCTCCCGGCGCAACCTCTACGACTACTACGCCGGCTACCTGCCCAAGGGCGAACGCGAACCGCTGCTCGCCCTGCTCCTGGACGTCAAGCCCGTGGTCTGAGGAACCCTTCGCGGCTTTTCCGGCGACAAGGACTCCACCGGAGTGGCTTGGACGGCCCACTGCCGCGTCGGCGGAGGCCCACCACGTGGTGGACCTCCGCCGCGGGGATCACGCCTGGGAGGTGTCGATGCGAAAGCGACGGTTTGCGAGGCTCGGGTTCTTGACGCGAACCGACTCCAGGCGGTCCGCCGAGATGGTGGTGCCCGCGACCCCCGGTGCCTCTCCGGCGGAGGCCACGACGACCCCCATGGGGTCGATCACCATGCTCTGCCCGGTGCACAGCGGGCCCGACTGTCCCGACACCAGGGCGTAGACGGTGTTCTCGATCGCCCTCGCCCGGGCCAGTGTCACCCAGTGGTCCTCCTTGGCTGGACCAACCGCCCATGCGGCCGGGACGACCAACGCGTTCGCCCCGGAGTCCACCAGCGCGCGGGCCATCTCCGGGAAGCGCATGTCGTAGCACGTCATGACGCCGAAGGCCAGACCGCCCAGCTTGAAGACCAGGGGCTGGTACGACGCAGCCTGGACGCGGTCGGACTCCTTGTAGCCGAACGCGTCGTAGAGGTGCACCTTGCGGTAGACGTCCTCCAGCTCTCCGTCGGAGCGGACGACCACCACCGTGTTCGAGGCCTTGGACGAGCCCTCGAGCACCTCGGTCATCCCCGCGACGACGGCGATGTCGTGTTGCTTGGCCGATTCGGCCACCGCTGACACGAACGGCCCGTCCAGCGACTCCCACTCGGCGGAGGTGTCCGCCGTGACGTCGGGATTGGCGTACATCGCGTTCTCCGGCAGGACGACCAGCGAGGCCCCTTGACCGGAGGCCTCGGCGATGAGCCGTTGCACCTGGGCGCGGTTCTCCACCTTGTCCACGGTGGCTCCGAACTGGGCGACAGCGACCTTCACAGACATGTCGGTTCTCACTTTCCCGCGACGGCGGACTCGGCGAAGTACTTGGCGGCGCCGGAGATGTCCGAGATCCGGCCTCCTGCTGCGATGCTCTCACGTGAGGGCCCCTCGGCCTCCTCCTTCGCCTTGAGCAGGCGGGCGACGTCGAGCGCCTCCTCGCGCTTGAGAACCGCTACGCCATCAGAGTCGGCAAACACGACGTCGCCGGGGAAGACCACCACTCCTCCGACGGATACCGGCACGTTGATGCTCCCCTCGACCCCTGCGATCCGGGTGGTGTGCGCAGCGATGCCCCGGGAATAGGCGGGGAAGCCATAGCCACTCATCTCCTCGATGTCGTTGATCTGCCCGTCGATCACGGCGCCGACAGCTCCCCTCGCCTTCGCCGTGAACGACACGAGACCGCCGAAGCACGAGCGCTGCTCGTCGCCACTCTGTTCCACCACGAGGACGTCGCCGGGACGCAGGTCGTCGGCAGCAACGTGCAACGCGGTCGAGTCAAGGTGCGGCAGTCGCACCGTCACGGCGGTCCCGACGAACTTCAGCGGGCGCATGTTCGGCACCAGCCCCCGCGGGAAGCCGTGGTCGCGCAGGTGACCGAGAGTGGAGGTGCACACCTGGGACAAGGCTTGGACGATCTCCTCGTCGATGGATGGTGCGGATGGATTGCGGGTGAACATGTGAGTTCCGATCTTCTTGGGCTCGGTGTTGGACAGTGGATGGAGCTGGACGTGGGACGGACGAGATGGCAAGGAGCGCCGACCGGCTCAGCGCAGGACGCGTTTGAGACCCATCACGCGCTCGATGATGACGACGAAGAGGATGCTGATGGCGATGAGCACGACCGACAGCGCTGCAATTTGGGGATCTGTGCGAGTTTCGACGTAGTGGAAGATCTCGACCGGCAGAGTCGTCGCACGCGGGCCGACGACGAAGAGCGAGATCACCGCCTCGTCGAACGAGATGAGGAACGCGATCACTCCCCCGGCGAGCACACCGGGCGCGATCAGGGGCAACGTCACCTTTCGGAAGGTCACCCATGCCGAGGCACCCAGCGTTCGCGCCGCCTCCTCGCAGGAACGGTTGAGCGTGAGCAGACTCATCGACGCCGTCCGGATGACGTAGGGAATCGTGATCGACAGGTGCGCCACGATCAGGCCCGCGTAGGTGCCCGTGATGCGCAGCGGGGCGAGCACCAGCAGGAGCGCGAGGCCGAGGACGATCGCCGGCACGAGCAGCGGTGAGAGGAAGAAGGCCGACAGCGCTTCCCTCCCGCGGAACTCGAACCGTGCGATGGCGAGCGCGACCGGGACCCCGATGAGGAGCGCGAGCAGCGCCACCCCACCCGCGGTGATCAGGCTGACCTTGAAGCCGGTGATGAAGTCTTGGTTCTGGGTGAGCTTCTCGTACCACTGGAGGCTGAACCCTTGCGGCGGGAAGGCCATCGACGACTCGCTGTCGAAGGAGATGCCGACCACCACGAGGATCGGCGCCAGCAGGAAGAGGTAGAGCACGGTCACGAGGACGCGGTTGGGCCACCCCTTGAGACGGGACTGCATGTGGACTCTTCTCCTACTGGGATTCGATGCGCCGCAGGGCGCGCTGGTAGATGACGATCACGAAGCCGAACAGAGCCAGCAGGATGAAGGAGATCGCAGCTGCGAACGGCCAGTTCAACGTCGCGGTGGCCTGGTCGTAGATCTCGGTCGCGAGCAGGAACACCCGTCCACCGCCCACCAGCCGCGGCGTGATGAAGGAGCTGATCGTGAGGACGAAGACCAGCAGCGCACCCGTGAGGACGCCCGGCATGCTGAGCGGCCACACCACTCGCCAGAACACCTTCCAACGGTTTGCTCCCAGGCTTGCGGCCGCGTGCTCGAGATCCGTGCTGAACCGACCGAATCCAGCGAGCAGCGCAAGAATCATGTAGGGCATCATGATCTCGACCAACGAGATGTAGACGCCCACCTTGTTGTTCACCAGAGCGAGCGGATGGTCGGTGAGACCAGTCGCCTGCAGAGTCTTGTTGACCACGCCCTGGTTGCCGAGCAGGACGATCCATCCGTAGGTGCGGACCACGGAGCTGGTCAGCAGCGGGGCGATGGCCAGGGCGATGAGGACACCCTTGAACCGCGACTCGGTGCGCACCAGGAACAACGCGATCGGGTAGGAGACGAGGATCGCGAAGAAGGTGACCACCAGGCCGAGGAGCAAGGTGTCCCAAGCCATCTTCCAGTAGTAGCCGTCGGTCAGGAACTGGGCATAGGAGTGGAAGGAGACCGTGTCCTCGATCATCCCCGAGGAGTCGCCGGTCTTCAGGCTCATCCGCAGCAGGTAGACCAGGGGCAGGACGAACGAGACCAACATCCCGAGCAACCCGGGCACCGTGAGCGCAAGGACGGTGCCACGCAGCTTTCGGCGCGGAGGCTCGGCTGGAGGTGGAATCGTCTTCGTCGGCCGCTCGTGGAGGGCGGTGGTCATACGGTCGCCTCCTCCTTGAGGACGACGGCGTCACGGGTCCCCCAGGACAGCTGCACCGGCGTGCCCGGCGGAAGGTGCGGCTCACCGCTCGACACCGACTGCACGGTGACTCTGCGATCGGCAACCTGGACGGAATACTCCACCGAGTCACCCACGTAGACCATCGACCCCACCCGGCCGTGGGCGTCCACGGACGGGCACTGGGTGATCCGCATGCGGTGCGGTCGCACCATCAGGCTCCCCTGCCCGAGCTGCCGGTGGTCGTCGACCGCCGTCATGGCCCCCAGCCCGTCGATCTGGACGGTCGCAACGCCCTGAGCGGTGTCCAGGATCTTGCCGTCGAAGATGTTGGCCCGGCCGATGAAGTTGGCCACGAACCGGTTGGCGGGATGCTCGTACACCTGCTCGGGCGTGCCGACCTGCTCGATGTGGCCCTCGGACATCACCACGATGCGGTCCGAAGTCGCCAACGCCTCGTCCTGGTCGTGGGTGACGAACACCGTGGTGATGCCGATCTTCTGCTGGATCGAGCGGATCTCGTCGCGCATCGTGTCCCGCAGCTTGGCGTCCAGGTTGGACAGCGGTTCATCGAGGAGCAGGACCTTGGGCTCGATCACCAGGGCACGAGCCAACGCCACCCGTTGCTGCTGGCCCCCGGAGAGCTGCTTGATCCGCCGCTCCCCCAGGTGTCCCAGCTGCACCAGGTCGAGGGCGCCCGCGACCTTCGTCCTCACCTCGCTCTTGGACAGGCCCCGCATGGTGAGACCGAAGGCGACGTTCTCAGCGACATCGAGATGCGGGAAAAGGGCATAGTTCTGGAAGACCAACCCCATCCCACGCTGATGCACCGGGGTGTGCGTCAGCTCCTTCCCGTCGAGGTCGATTCGGCCGGCGGTCGGCTCGATCAGCCCCGCGATCATCCTCAGCGTCGTGGTCTTGCCACATCCCGAGGGGCCGAGGAGTGAGATGAACTCACCCTTCTCGATCTGCATGGTGAAGTCCGAGACACTGGGCCGATCGGTGCCGGGGTACTGCTTGCTGATGTCGCTCAGTTCGAGGTATGCCATGGTTGCCTTCGCTCAGGAGTCGGCGAGGATCTGCCTGCGCCAGATCTGCGTCCAGTCGTCACGCTTCTGCGCCACCACGGTCCAGTCCACGTCGAGGACCTTGTCGATCTTCTTCGGGTCCGCTGCGGTGCGGCCAAGGGCCGCGTTGCTCGGCTTGGCCTTCGTGTTGGTCGGTGCGTAGTACATCGTGTCGGTGAACGTCGCCTGGGACTCCGGGCCGAGCGCATAGTTGATGAAGGTCTGCGCTGCCTCTGGGGACGGCGAGTTCTTCACCAGGTTGATGGTGTTGATCTGGAAGATGGTCTCGTCGTCGGGGATGGCGACCTTCATCTTGCCCTTGCTCTCGTCGGCGTAGAACTGGGCCCGCGCGTTCCATGCGATCGCGAGATCGGCCGTGCCGGACTGGACCAAGGTGTACTGGTCGGGCTGCGGCGCCCAGGTCTGGACGCTCGGAGCCAGGTCCTGGAGCCGCTTGACCCCCGGGTCGACCGAATTCGAGTAGTCCCCGCCTGCCTTGGCGTTCTCGATCAGCATCAGACCGGTTCCCTGGATGTCGGGGTGAGAGGGCACCACGATCCGACCCTTGTACTTCGGGTCCCACAGGCTCTCCCACTTGGTCGGA
This sequence comes from Segeticoccus rhizosphaerae, assembly GCF_009192725.1. Taxonomy (GTDB): domain Bacteria; phylum Actinomycetota; class Actinomycetes; order Actinomycetales; family Dermatophilaceae; genus Segeticoccus; species Segeticoccus rhizosphaerae. The sequence goes on from NZ_VOHR01000027.1 coordinate 12,466, forward strand.
GCGGGGTTCACCTTGTCGTTGTAGATGAGCACCAGGCTGTCGAACGTGACCGCTGGCCCGTAGTTGCCGTCGACCTGGCCACGCTTGTCGATGTCCTTCATGTTCGGGACCTTGGCCGGGTCGAGCGGTTGAAAGAGGTCCGACTTGTTCGCGGTGTCGGACACCGACAGGTCCATGATCGCAACGTCCGCCTCCGGCGCGCTCTTGGCGCTGCGGAGGGACGCGAGGTTGTCCGCCGAGTTGCCCATGCCGTTGTAGGTGACCTTGATGTCCGGGAACTTCTTCGTGAAGGGGTCGATGACCGCCTTTTGGAAGTTGTCCTGGAAGACCCCGGAATAGCCCTGGATCACGATGGATCCCGCGTCCGCGCTGTCCTGTGTGTCGGTCCCCCCACCGCAGCCTGCGATCGCGACGAGCGCGAGCACCGAGGTCGTCCCAAAGAGCTTCTTGTTCATGAGTCGGTCTTCTCCTGTTGCCGATGCTGGGTGAGCAGCCGCATCTCGAGCTGTTGGTGCTCGATCTGTCGCTGGTATGACGTGTCGATGTGTCGTGCTACGACGCGGACGGCTTCGTCCTGGTCGCGGTCCTTGATGGCTGTCTGCAAGGCCCAGTGGTCGTCGTTGACGTTCTCCATGCCGAGCCGGTCGTGCGCGAGGTACCACAGTCGGAGCGACCCACAGTTGAGTCGGTCCACCGCCTCGCTGAGAAACCTGTTGTCGGTGGCCATGGCCACCGCCAGGTGGAACCGGTGGTCCAGCTCGACGCTCTCGTAGACGTCGTTGCGGTCCACCGCTTCCTCGATCTGGTTGCAGATGCGACCGAGCTCTTCGATCTGCTCATCGCGAGCACGCTGCACGGCCAGCCTGGCGACCGGCTCTTCGAGCAGGTGCCGTGCCTCGTACAGTCGCGCCAGCTCGAGCACCCGAATGCCTCGCACGTAGGGCGTGCGGTGCGGTGGGTAGTTAATGAACTGCTCGTCGGAGAGCCGTTTGATCGCCTCGCGCAGTGGGGTCCGGCCGAAGCCGTAGCGCTCGATGAGCACTCCGTCCTCGAGCGGCATGTCCTCTGAGAGCTCGCCCTCGACGATGGCCCGCCGCAGCACGGCATACGCCTGCTCGGTCTTGGTCGTGCCCGTCGGAGTCATGTCGTATACCTTCGATATATCGATGAGTACAGGACAGGTATACAGACAGCCGACGCGCTCTGTCAACGGTTGGAGTGCAACGGATCTCGGCTTGCGCTCAGGAGGGCGCTGGCCCAGCAGTCCTCTCGAGCGTCAGCGCGACTGTCGGTGGCGTCGCAACCAGAGCAGCCCGAGCACGGGCAGCACGAGGGGCACATAGCCGTAACCGGCGCCGAAGTGTGACCACACCGTCTTGTCGGGGAAGGCCGCCGTGTCGACATAGGACAGCACGCCGACCACCAGGACGCCGACCAGCTCGATGGAGCACGAGACCGTGGCGACGCGCACGGCCGTGTGCCCTCCCCTCGCGAGCGCAACGGTCGCCACGAGGTAGATCACGGCTGCGAGCGCGGACAGCAGGTAGGCGACCGGCGCGCGGTGGAAGTACTCGGAGATCTGCAGGATCGAGCGCCCGGTCGCGGCGAGGGCGAGCAGGGCGTAGACGGCGACCAGGATCCGTCCCGGGCCGGACCCAGTGGCCTGTCCGACGGTGGGACCGCCCTCTCCCCCGCCCTCGACGGTCGGCGGCTCCACGGGTCCCTCCGGTCCCTCAGGGCTGGCCGGGCCCCGCGGGTCAGGCATGTGCCATCCCCCAGACCTGCTCGAGCCGGCCGATGAGCACGGCGCAGACGAAGGCACCGACGAGGATCACGCCCATGGCCCACCCGGTCTTCTCCTTGATGGCCAGGAACACGACGAACGGCGGCACGATGACGACCGTGAACAGGTAGGCCACGAAGGTCGCCCCGTCCGCGCCGCCGATGTCGCCGGCGTGCGCGAGGCCGACGACCAGCTGCACCAGGAGCCCGACCTCGAGCAGCCCGGCCACGGCCAGCAGACGGTCATCGATCAACGAGTGCCGCAGCAGGTAGTAGGCCGCCCCGAGCGCGAGCACGGCACACAGGACCAGCAGCACGATCGACAGGGGCAGGAGCACCCCGGAAGCGTAACCACGGGTCGCGGACGGGACCGAGCGAGGTCAGCGGTCGTCGTCATCGTGCCGCGTCTCCCAGGGCCGGTTGGCGATGATGACGGCCGTGGGCGGGATCACGGCGGCCACGGCGCTCATCACGATTGCCGCGGTGACCGACCAGAGCCGCACGACGAACCACGCGAGCGCGACGAGCGTGATGCACGTGCCCATCAGCCAGAAGTAGCGGCGCTCGTTGGTCTTCACCCTCCCGTTCTACGCCTTCGGTCAGCGAGGCGCCGTGCGGCTGCGGGGACGAGCCAGGTGTGGGACACCTGGCAGCTGCGCCCTGTGCGGCACGTACCAGCGCGCTGACAGCACGAGCTCGCCCGTGCCAGCGTCGTGACGGCGCCGTGCCAGTGCCGCCCGGCAGGATCGCAAGCGACATCGACTTCCGTGATCGAAGGAGCAACCATGACCTACGCCTTCCGGGCCGAGGGGCTCACCAAGCGCTTCGGCACCACCCAGGCCCTCGACAGCATCGAACTCGCCGCCGAGCACGGCACCGTCCTCGGCGTGCTCGGACCCAACGGCGCCGGCAAGACCACCGCCGTGCGCATCCTCGCCACCCTGCTGCAGGCCGACTCCGGCCGGGCGCAGGTCAACGGGTATGACGTGACCCGCGACGCGGCGAAGGTGCGCCGCAGCATCGGGCTCACCGGGCAGTACGCCTCGGTGGACGAAGACCTCACTGGCACCCAGAACCTCGTGCTCATCGGCCAGCTGCTCAACCTGCGCTCGGCTGCTGCGAGGGCGCGCGCGGCCGAGCTGCTCGAGTGGTTCGACCTGACCGACGCCGCCGGCCGGATGGCCAAGACCTACTCCGGTGGCATGCGCCGCCGGCTCGACCTCGCTGCCAGCCTGGTCGGGCGCCCAGCGGTGGTGTTTCTCGACGAGCCCACCACCGGCCTCGACCCGGCCAAGCGCGAGGACATGTGGGGCGTCGTGCGTCAGCTCGTCGACGACGGTTCGACGGTGTTGCTCACCACCCAGTACCTCGACGAGGCAGACGCGCTGGCTGACGAGATCAGCGTCATCGATCACGGCCGTGTCATCGCCCACGACACCCCGGACGGCCTCAAGCGGGTCATCGGCGGCCAGCGCATCCGGGTGCGCCCCAGCGACCTGGGGAGGCTGGACGAGGTCCGAGCCATCCTGGGCCAGATCGCGGGTGCCTCCCCCGAGGAGTCGGCCCGCCACCAGCTGACCGTGCCGGTCGACGACGAGAGCGCGCTGGCCGCGACGGTCGACCGCCTGACCGAGTCAGGGATCTCCGTCACCGAGCTTTCGTTTCACCTGCCCAGCCTGGACGAGGTCTTCATGTCCCTGACCGGGCGCCCCACCGAGACCACCAAGGAGGCCGCATGACTGCCACCGCCGTCCACCCGACCGAATCGACCCAACCCACCAGCCGAGCCGGCGAGCTCACCGACGAGGGCTCGACCCTGCGGCACGCCATCGCCCTGGCGAAGCGCAGCCTGATCAAAACGTGGCGCACCCCGGAGGCGCTGGTCGACGTCACGCTGCAGCCGGTGATCTTCATCCTGATGTTCACCTACATCTTCGGCGGCGCGATCGCCGGCGGATCACAGCATGAGTACCTGCAGTTCCTGTTGCCTGGCGTCCTCGGCCAGACCGTCGCGATGGCCGGGATCGCCTTGGGCGTCAACCTCAACACCGACATCGAGAAGGGCGTCTTCGACCGGTTCCGGTCGCTGCCCATCTCCCGTTCGGCCCCCTTGGTGGGCGCGGTCCTCGCCGACGTGGTGCGCTACCTGATCCTGTTCGTCATGTGCCTCGGCACCGGCCTGATCGTCGGGTTCCACGTCGGCACCAACCCTCTCGCGGTCCTCGCGGCACTCGGCATCTCTGTTGCCTTTGCGCTGTGCTTCTGCTGGATCTCGGTCTGGGTCGGCATGATCGCCCGCACCTCGGGCGCCGTGCAGGGCATCATGTTCCTGCTCGTCCTGCCGCTCTCGTTCGTCAGCAACGCGTTCGTGCCGACGGCAACGATGCCCAGCTGGCTGGCCCAGGTGGCCGACGTCAACCCGATCTCCCACCTGGTGGGCACGGTGCGCGGACTGATGGTCGGGGGACCAGTCGCGTCCAACCTGCTGTGGACGCTCGGGTGGATGGCCGTCCTGCTGCTCGTGTTCGTCCCGCTGGCGCTGCGCGCCTACCGCCGACGGGCCTGAGCCTGCAACGGTCTCAGCTCGCCCGGTCCGGGTCGGCCCATCGGGCCGGCGCGAGCCGGGCGAGTGCGGCCTCCCGGGGCAGCATGCGTCCCTTGGCGTATGCCGGGTCGAACCGGTCGCCCAGTGCGTCACCCAGGACCCTGCGCACCCGCTTGACCGCCACGTCGGTCAGGTCGTCGCCCCCACGCAACTGGGCGGATGCGCCCAGCACCTCAGCTGCCTCCGCAGGTCGCTCCCGGGTGATGAGGAGCTCGGCGATGCCCACGCCGACGACGGAGATGATCGGCTTGTCACGAGTCGCCACGGCCAGGTCGTAGGCGCGCGCCAACTGCACCTCCGCCTCCTCCAAGCGGCCATCGTCGAGTTCCGCCCCTGCGCACACCGCCAGGAAGAGCGCGTGCGCGTGGCCCCTCATCGGGCTCCGCGGGCCGAGGTCATCGAGCAACCGGGCGGACTCCCGCAGCAGCCGATGAAGCTCGGCGTCGTCTCCCGCTATGCGCGCTATGCCGGCCAGCACGACATACAGCAGCAGCCGCTCGGCGCTGCCGAGGTCCGGCGCCTCCTCCCGCAGGGCCGCCGCCTCCTGGCGCACCAGGTCGAGTTCCCCTCTGCGCACGTGCACGTCGAGCATGCGTATGCGCACCAGCTCCACGTCGTCCGACGACCCGAGCTCGGTCGAGTAGTCCAGGGTGCGCTGGTAGTCGGCCTGCGCGCCATCGAGGTCCCCGTCCATCAACCGCAGCCGCGCCCGCACACCCACCGCCTGGGCCAGACCCCACCGGTCGCCGATCTTCGAAAAGCCGTGCAGGGCCTCGGCCAGATTGGCCCGCATCCCCTCCGGGTCGCCCTCGTTCTCCGCGATACTGGCCATGAACATGCGGGCCATCGCCCTGATCCAGGCATCGCCACCGGCGATGGCCTCGTCGAAGTACGCCTGCACCTGGTCTTCCTCGCCGGAGAAGAAGGCGAGCATCGGGCGCATCACCGCAACCATGGGGAACCGCTCGAGGTCGAGCTTGTCCAGGCGGGCGTTCAACCCCGCAAGCTCCGCGGCGACGTCCTCCGCGGAGGCCGGCGGGTCGTCGCCCTCCTCCCAGTGGGCCAGGTTGCTGATCGCCAGCACCGCCTCGGCGGCGGTTCGCTGGTCGGGGTCGACGTCACCGGGGACGGCCAGCGCGTAGCCGAGCCAGGTCACTGCCTCGCCCTGGCTGCCGGTCAGCGTCCAGTACCACGTGAGCTCGAGGGCCATGGCCAAGGTCGCAGGGGCATCGCCGCATTCGCCGAGGAAGCGCAGCGCGGCCAGGATGTTGTCCCGGTCCCGCCGCAACCGGGCGAGCCACGGTAGCTGCTCACGGGTGCGCAGCCGGGGGTCGGCCTCGTGCACGAGGCCGGCGAAGTGCCGCGCGTGGGAGCGGCGCACCGCCTCCATCTCCTCTCGCCCGACCAGCTGCTCACTGCCGAACTCCCTGATCGTCTCGAGCATCCGGTAGCGCAGCTCCCCGTCCATGGCGACCTCGAGCAGCGACTTGTCCACCAGGGCGCTGAGCAGGTCGGGGATGCGACGCGCGGGCAGTCCTCCCCCGGCGCAGACCACCCGGGCGCTCTCGACCGACGCGCCTGCGGGAAACACCGAGAGCCGTTCGGCCAGCAGGCGTTCCTCATCGGTCAACAGGTCCCAGCTCCACTGGACGACCGCCCGGAGTGTGCGGTGGCGTGGCAGTGCGGTGCGCTTGCCGCCGGTGAGGAGTGCGAACCGGTCGGAGAGCCGGGCGGCGATCTCGTCGACCGGCAGCACACGCAACCGCGCTGCGGCCAGCTCGATCGCCAACGGCAGACCGTCGAGCCGGCGCACGATCTCGATGCAGGCGCCCACCATGGTGTCATCGACGGCGAAGCCGTCGTCTGCGGCCGCCGCACGTTCGGCGAGCAGCTGCACGGAAGGATAGGAGAGGGCCTGGACCGCATTGACACCTTGCGGCGGCAGCGGCAGCGACGTGAGGCCACACAGGGACTCGCCGTCGATGCCGAGCGGCTCACGGCTCGTGGCCAGCACCCGCACGCGAGGGCAGGTGGTCAGGACCTTGTCCACCACCTCCGCGACGCCGTCGACCAGGTGCTCGCAGTTGTCGACCACCAGCAGGCAGGTCGCATCGCCGAGGGCCTCGAGCAGGCGTCCCATGGCATCACGTGTCATCCGCTCCGGCTGGCGCTCGAGCAGCTTGTTCTCGCGCATCCCCAACGCTGCCAGGATGGTCGGCGCGATGTCGTGCTCGTCCGTGACCGGGGCGAGGGGCACGAACCACACGCCTCCCTCGAGGCGCTCGATCCAGGTGTTCCCGACCTCGGCCGCAAGCCTGGTCTTGCCCGCACCACCGGGCCCGACGATCGTCGTCAGCCGCCCCGACTCGATCAGACCGCTCACGCGCTTTGCGTCGTCGTCGCGTCCGATGAAGCTGGTGAGGGCGGAGCGCAGGTTGGTCCGGTGAGCCTGACGACGCGCTCGGACCGGCGCCTCAGCCGCTTGCGCGCCGCGCAGGATCTGCAGATGCTGCTCCTGCAGGCTCGAGGACGGGTCGGTACCCAGCTGGTCGGAGAGGGTTCGACGGAACTGCTCGTATGCCGTGAGCGCCTCCGCCGCGCGCCCGGTCGCCACGAGAGCCCGCATGAGCTGGGCGGTGGACCGCTCGTGCAACGGGTGGGTCGCGACGAGCTCCCTCAGCTCGCTGACGACGCCTGTCGCGTCTCCGAGCTGGAGATCGGCCTCGATGCGGCCGGAGACCACATCGAGCCGTTGTGCCTCATAACGACTGGCGAGGGCCGCGCCATACTCGGCGTCGCCGGCGTCGAGCAGGGCCTCGCCGCGCCACAGGCCCAGAGCGGCGCGGAGGTTGGCGGCGGCACCCTGGGCGTCATTGCCCGAAAGGGCCCGTTGCCCCTCGCCGGCCAGGGCGGAGAACTGGTGGACGTCCACGGCGGAACGGTCGAGGGTCAGGCGGTAGCCACCCACGACCTGCTCGACCAGCGCGGGATCGCCCAGCGTCCGGCGCAGCCGGGAGACCAGGGTCTGCAGTGCGCCGGTGACGTCGCTCGGGAGCTCTTCACCCCAGATCGCGTCGACGAGCTCCTGGGCTGACACGACCCGACCAACGTCAACCGTCAGGCGCAGCAGCAGTCTGCGGAGGCGCGTGCCGGCGACCGGCACCACCCGATCACCGTCCCGCACCTCGATCGGGCCGAGGATCGCAACCTGCACCCACCTACTCTGACAGATGGCTCACGTGCATCGCGGCACCTCGGTGCTGGGCTGCCGCACGTGGACACCTCGGAGCAGGGTGGGACGAGTGGGGCGAGATCAGCGGCGCATCGCCTCCGCCAGCTCCTGTCGCGAGGAGATGCCGAGCTTGAGGTAGACGTTGCGCAGGTGGTACTCGATCGTCTTGCGGCTGACGAACAGGGCTGCGGCGGCTTCCCGGGTCGTGCGGCCGGAGGCGAGCAGCGTTGCGATCTGGAGCTGTTGCGGCGTCAGCTCGTCGAGACTGTCGGCAGCACGACGGTGGACGGTCTCGCCCGTTGCAGCCAACTCGACAGCGGCGGCGTTGGCCCAAGGATCTGCGCCGAGCCGTTCGAACGCCACCAGGGCCTCGCGGAGCACCGGTCGGGCCCGCACCCGCTGACGAGATCGTCGCAGCCAGGAGCCGAACAACATAGCGGTCCGGGCGGACTCGAAGATGTCCATGGTCTGGGCGTGGTGGTGCGCAGCCAGGATGAAGTGCTGCTCGACGGCGGTCCCCTCCGCCAGCAGCGCGACGGCCCGATGCGCACGAGCCAGGGCCCACGGCTGACCCTTGGCCTCGGCGACGCGCAGCATCTCCGCTGCGTCGACGGCGAGGCCCGCAACGTCGCTGTCGTCGCCACCGGCACCGGGATCTGCGGCACGACCCACCCGCAGCGAACATTCGGCCAGCTCGGGCACCGGTGACAGGTCCACATCGGCCAACCCACCCGCACGGAGAATGGCTCGCAGCTCGGTCAGGTGCTCGAGGGCGAGGGCCGGGCGGCCGAGCCCGAGCTCCAGGTCCGCCAGGGCAAAGCGCGTCCACACTCCACACAGGTTGAGGTGACGCGGTGGGAAGAGTTCGAGGACCTCCGCGGCGTGGGCGCGACACAGGTCGGCGCGACCCTGGCGCGCCTCGAGCCAGGCCAGTCCCGCCAACGAGGTCACCATGTCGACGACCCGTCCTGTTTCGCGGGCCAACCGGATTCCCTCGGTGTAGCTGGCCTCCGCCTCGTCCCAGCGGTCCGTCGTGGCGTCGTCCCGGCCCAGCAGGAACAACAGGAAGGGCAGCCGGGCCACGGCTCCGCGGTCGCGCACCTCAGTGGCCACTCGCTGTACCAGCTCTCGCCCCGCCCCTGCTTCGCGCAGCCACAACGGTCCGAGCAGGAGCCAGCCGAGGTGCGACGGATCGACAGCCGACGGTCCCGAGGCCGTGAGGGAGTGGACCGCTGCGGCGATCTGTTCGGTGCCGCCCTCGCCCGACAGCACCCTGGCGATCCCTGCCGACAGGACGCACAGGTCACGCACGTGCGGGTCGCGAACGAGCGGCAGCAGTCGCTCCAGCCGGCGCGCGAGCACACCCGCCGTGCCTCCGTCCGCGAGGTACAAGGTGGCCTCCAGCGCGTCCACCAGCACCGAGATCGACTGCTCGGGATCCAGACAGCCCTCGGGGGTGTCCACCAGGTCCGCCGCCGCCAGCAGCAGATCCAGCGACTCGAGCAGCGAGCCCTGCCGGGCGGCAACAGCGCCGCGGACCGCCAGCACGCGCACCTTGTGAAGCCGGTCAAGGGAACCGTCATCGGCCCCGGCGAGAAGCCTGTCCGCCTGGTCCTCCCGTCCTGCGAGCAGCGCCGCCTCCGCCGCCTCGATGAACCTCGCGTTCGCTTCCGGCTCAGCGTCGCTCAGCCGGGCAGCACGTTCGAGCGCAACGGAGGCCGCGGCATACGCACCGAGCGTCGTCGCTCTCCTGGCGACCGATTCGAGCATCGCCGCGACACTGGAGTCAGGCCCCACTGCTGCCTCCGCCAGGTGCCAGACCCGGCGTTCGTCCTCACCCCTGGTCTCGCCGCCATCAGCTCGGGCGACGCCCCCAGCGGCGCCGCCGCCACGCGACGCAATCGCGCCAGCAACCGCGGCGTGGGCCGCCCGACGCTGATCCGGAGCAGCCCGCGAATAGACCGCGGACCGCACGAGGGGGTGCCGGAAGACGACCCGGTCGGGCGTGAGGGAGATCAGGCCGGAGGCCTCCGCCTCGACCAGGTCCGACGCCCCGCCACCACTTGCACGGAGCGCCCGCAGCACCGTCGCGGCACGACCTCCCTCGGTCGCCGCCAGCAGCAGTGCCCACTGTGCCTCGGCGCCGAGTTCTGCTGCCCGGCCTGCGAATCCCTCTGCCAGAGAGTCGGACACGGGTAGAGGGACGGTGAGTGAGTCGGATTCCACCCCGGGAAGGTCTGCGAGTTCAAGGATGGCCAGTGGGTTGCCAGCCGTCACCTCCAGAAGGCGGTCGACCGTCCCCTCCGCGACGGGGGCCATCCGCCGTTGACTGAGCAGCTCTCCCGTGGCGGCGCGGTCGAGCCCGGAAAGGTGCAGCTGCGGCAGCGCTTCGCGGATCGGCCGAGTAGCCGGCACCTCACGCGCGGCGACCACCACCACGACCGGATCGGCAAGCAACCGCCGTGCGGCGAAGGCGAGGGCCTCCGCGGACGCCACATCGAGCCAGTGCGCGTCGTCGACGATCACCGCCACGGGTCGCTCCTCGGCGGAGCGACAGATCAGGCTGAGCGTGCCCGCTCCGACGGTGAACCGGTCTGTGACGTGGCCGGGCCCGAGGGCCAGCGCCGCGCCGAGCGCTTCGGCCTGCCGCCGCGGGATCCGGTCGAGCAGGCCGGTCACGGGACGGAGGAGGTGCTGGAGGCCACCAAAGGAGATCGCGTGCTCCACAGCCGATCCGGCCGCTCTCAGGATGCACATCCCCGCTGCCAGCTGGGTGGCGTGGTCGAGCAGGGCGCTCTTGCCGATGCCCGCGTCACCCGTGATCACGAGAACTCCGCTGGTGCCGACGCGCGCCCCGGCGATCAGCCGCTCGAGGAGCGCACACTCGGCCTCGCGGCCCGTCAACATCCGTCGATCGTAGGCCAATTCACGCCATCGGTGCAGCCACTCAGCACATCGGGCGCTGGGAGTGCGACTCCCCATCGGTCAGGGGTTGGCTCTGGTTGTGGATGGTGAGGTGTCGCGGGTGGGGTTGTGGACAACTCGAGAACGGATCCTGTTGCCGCTGCTGGTCATTCGGACTGACGGTGTTGTCGGTGGTCGCCCCTATCGTGAAGTCATGAAGCAGTCGCCGCCACCGTTCCCCTTCGGGAAGGACCCCGGGTGCGCCCGGTCCGCGGGCGCCGGTGACCCTGCCCGGAGTCGGTGGGCGAGTGATCGTCCGCCGTCCGGGCCGGACCGGCCGTTGGATGCCTCGGACGCGGCGCGCGCGGTCGGGACGTGGACCGACCGTCTCGCCAGGGAACGCAGGGACCGCGACCAGGCGGACGCCGACGACCACCTCGAGGCTGCGGACGCGGATGTCGTGGTGGACCCGGCGAGCGGGTTGCCGCGGGTGGCGGCGTGGCAGGTCACCGCCGCCCGTGCAGAGCTGGCGCGAGCCAGTGAGGCGCTGCGGGTCCTGGCGGCGGGGACCTGGGCGGTCGGCTCGGATGACCTGGCCGGGTTGATGCAGGACCTGGACCGGGTCCGGGCCGGGGCCGACATCGCGTCGGTGTTGGTCACCCGCGACGCGATCGACCGGGGCACCGTGACCGCCTCCCAGGCCGCCGGGGCCGGCCAGTGGGTCGCCCGCCAGGCCCCGCGAGATCGGACGCGCGTCGTGTAGGGCCCGAGTTTA
>NZ_VOHR01000270.1 GCF_009192725.1 Segeticoccus rhizosphaerae
CCGCCTCGCGGACGGCGTCGGCCAGCGCGAGCAGGTCGTCCTCGGTGGGGCCAGGGTCGACGAACTCGGTCGCCAGCCGCACGACGTCCCACCCGCGCGGCGCGGTCAGCCGTTCCGCGTGTCCGGCGCACAGGTCGTAGGTGTGCGGCTCGGCATACGTCGCGAGCGGGCCGAGCACGGCGGTCTGGTCGGAGTAGACGTAGGTCAAGGTCGCCACAGCGCTGCCACCGCACGCCGTCCGGGAGCACTGTCGCGAGAGGTTCACCCCCCGACTGTATGGCGTGTGGCCGCCTGAGCCGGACCGGCACGCCGTAGAGTCGGAGACGTGATGGCGCACCGACGATCCGGCCCCTTGCGCGACCGGCGGGGGCGGGGGGTCCGGGGGCCGTTGGCCTGGCCGCCGGTGCCCGGCATGGCCACCCGGTCGCAGCGTTTCGACGAGCTCGTCCTCGACTCCGCGGAACGGATCGAGTCACGTCTCGGGCGCAGCCTCGACCCGGCCGAGCTCGCGGTCGAGGACGTGCCGCCGAGCGATCCCTCGGCGTGGGAGGACGGAGTGCCGTTGGGACGGCTCTTCCCGGCCGACGGCCGCACCCCGCCGCGCGTCGTGGTCTACCGCAGGCCGATCGAGACCCGTGCCGGGGACGAGCGGGAGCTCGCCATGCTGGTGCAACACGTGGTGTCCGAGCAGGTGGCCGCGATGCTCGGCCTGGACCCGGACGACCTGGGTCCCGACTGAGTCAGCGGCGCTCCTGCTGGTCGCCCGCCGCCTCTCGCTCGTCGTCGTCGAGCTCGTCCTCGTTCTCGTCGAGCTCGTCGTGGTCCGTGCCGGCAGCATCGTCGCCCGGGTTGGGGACAGCGTCGTCGTCGCCGATCTCGTCGTCCGGGGCCATGTCCTTGTCGTCGGTGGCCACCTCACCGAGCCCTCCCACGAGGTCATCCGCCGCGATGCCGAACTCGCTGAGCAGGCCGAGGTCGTTCTCGGTCTCGATCACCACGGGCAGGCGCTCCTGCGCCTCGCTGGCGCGGTCGTCGAGGCCCCGCTCCTTGAGCATCTCGACGATGGCGTCCCGGCTGATGCGCATCTTCTGGTCAACTCCCCTCGCCTGCTGGACCCGGTGCTGCTGCAACCCGGTTCCCCCACCCTGCCACGTGCCGCGCGGATCCGCAGAGGTTGCCGCTCCGGGGGGCGACGTACCATCGAAGTCATGGACGAGAACGCACCTGTCCTGGTCACGGGCGGCACCGGCACGCTGGGCAGTGCCGTCGTGGCGGAGCTGCAGTCACGGTCTCGGCCTGTGCGCATCCTGAGCCGACGGGCGCGACCGGCCAATCCCGCGATCTTCGCCGGTGACCTGTCGACCGGGGAGGGGGTCCAGGACGCGGTCCTCGGCACGCGCGCGGTGATCCACTGCGCGACGAGCCCGACCAAGTGGCGAGCCGTCGACCTCGACGGCACCCGCCGCCTGCTCCGCCTGCTGGGCGGGGTCGCACCTGAGTCGCACCTGGTCTACATCTCGATCGTGGGCTGCGACCGGAACTCCTTCCCCTACTACCGGATCAAGGCCGCCGCCGAAGACGTCTTGCGCGATGCCGTGGCCGCCGGGCGCAACCGCGCTTCGATCGTCCGCGCCACGCAGTTCCACCAGCTCGTGCGTCTCGCCAGCAAGGTCCCGCCGAAGGGCCCGGTGGCGTTGTCGTTCAAGGGGATGCGGTTCCAGCCGTGCGACACGGCGTTCGTGGCCCGTCGCCTCGTGGACGTCGCGTTGAGCGAGCCTCGCGAGTCAACAATCGAGTTGGCGGGTCCCGAGGTCGTGTCGCTGCGCGACGCCATCCGGCTCACCGCCGAGCACGAGCACAGGTCGGTGCCGCGGGTTGTCGAGCTACCTGCGGTCGGTGGCGCCCTGCGGTCCTTCGTCAGGGGCATCAACCTGCCAGGGGCGTCAGCGGAGCTCGGAGGCACCACCTACGCGCAGTGGCTCGCGGGACGCGACTGACTCACCGGGCCGTTTTCGCCGGGCCCCGGTGAGACCCGCCGGCCGAGCGGACGAGTCGGTTCCGCGCCGGGAAGGTGAGGTCGGTCAGCCGTCGACCTGACGGATGGGTGCCTGCGTCGCGACGAGCGGCGAGGAGACCAGCGGCAGGGCCGCGACGAGCGGGCCGTCGTCCTCGGCCTCGGCCGTGGTCAGGACCGCGGCGTGCACCGAGTCTGCGTCGGTGCCCACCCACACGCTCGTCGCCGACTCGAGGGGCACGGACCGCACCGCATCGGCGGCCAGCACGAACCGTCGGGTCGTGGCCTTGCCGTTCGCGTCGACGGTGGTCACGGAAACCGGCGCCTTCGCGCCGGTGCTGGTGAGCGTCAGGGCGTTGGTCAGCCCGTGCCGTCCGGCTGGAGGCAGGGGGGTGCCGGCCAGGCCCTCGACCGCGGCCGACGACGGCGTCCACGCCAGGTCGGTGGCCTTGCGGTCGAGCTTGCTCTTCGACCCCGTGGACCGGCCGTGCTCCACCGTGGCCGCCGCCACGACCGGGACATCCGCCCGGACCTGGATGGCATAGGTCCCCGCCGGGAGGTCCGACAGGTCGATGTCCCGAGCCGAGTGGCCGCCCACCCGCACGACGTCGTGCTTGACCCGCCGCGGTCCCTCGGTCGTGAGCACGCGGGTCTGCACGACCGCCTGGGCGTCGCCCGGCACCGCTACCCGCAGGCTCGCGGAGCCGTCGACCGACACGCCTGCGATGACCTGCTCCCTCGACGGCGCAGCAGTGGCCCTCGCCGTGTCGCCTCCGCGGGCCACGACCCCGTCGAGCCAGGTGTCGTTGATGGCGGCGTAGACCTCACCGCCGTGCGCGGTGACCTGCACGACCGGCGTCTTCTCCAACCCCGCGATCGAGTCCAGCAGGACCGCCGTGCGACCGCGTGGCGGCACCACGACACCCCGGCCGCTCTCCGAGGCGACCTTGCCGTGGGCACCCAGGACCTGCAGGTCCACGGTGACCGCGTTGGCGGCCGGGTTCACCAGCACGACCCGCTCGAGGCGTCCGGCCTGGGCACCCCCGGCAACGAGCCAGGAGTGTGCCTGGGGCTGTCCGCACGCCACGGTGGTGAGGGCGCGGCCGTCGCCTTCCCGCACGAGGGAGTACTGCATCGCTGCGGCGCCGGGGGCGAAGTCGCCGCCAGCGAGGAAGAGCACCCCGCCCGCGGCGTCCAGGTCGAGGGAGGAGGTGGACCTGCCGGAGGTGCCCTGTCCCTTGGACTCGCGCGCGTGTGCCTTTGACTGTCCCGAGTCGGAGATCTTGTGGGCTCGGAGCGTGCCCTCGGCGCTGCTGCGGGCTTCCGCCGGCAGGGCCGCGTCGGGAGCCGCCGCAGCGAGGGCGGTCACCCTCTGCGTGGCCTTCAGCCCTCCCGAGACGCCGAGGCGCTCCGGACCGGGGCACAGCAGCCCCGTCTGGGCCACCGGCACGGTGGTGGGCTTCTGGCTCTGGTCCGACACCGCGGTGGCCGACGTGGGGCCCAGGTCGACCGTGCCGTCCAGTCGGGTCGCGCCGAGGACGAGCGCCGCGCCGGCAGCCCCGACCAGGGCCGCCCGGGCGATCCCGAGGCCCCTCATACCGGGGCCCCCGCGAAGTATCGGAGCGCAGCGGAGAACTTCGTGGGGTGGCGTGCCGGGGCCCCCGCGAAGTATCGGAGCGCAGCGGAGAACTTCGTGGGGTGGCGTGCCGGGACCCCCGCGAAGTATCGGAGGCCGTGGTCCCCGTGAAGGATCGGAGCGCAGCGGAGAACTTCGTGGGGGTAGATCATGCCGCCGCCCTCCGCGAACGGCGGTTGCCGAAGGGCACCGCGAGGAAGAGGGTCAGGCCGAGCAGCGCCAGCTGCAGGAGCCGCCAGTCGCGGTGGGTCGTCTGCAGCGACACCGACACGGTGCCGGCCGAGGCAGGCAGCCGGTAGGTGGGCTGGTCGGCACTGGCGGCGGACGGAATGACCTGGCCGTCGTAGGTGACCCGGGCGTGGTCCGCGAGGCCGGGCGCTTCGGCGAGGGCGAGCACCCGGCCGTCGTCGCCCGCCGGGACCTCGGCACGCAGCTGCGAGTGCGGGCCCGAGCTGTCCAGTGCCAAGACCGGGTCCCCGTCGCGGTCGAGGACACGAGCACGGGACGGCTGCACCCCGAGCGAACCGTCGCCCGGTTGGGCGAGGACGCGCCAGAGCACCAGCCCGTGGGCGTCGCTGAGCCGCGTCAGTCCCGCGGTCGCGTCCAGTTGCCGCACCAGTGGATCGTCCGCGCCGCCCTGCAGACCGACGAAGCCGACGCCCAGGTCGGCGAGCGCGGCCTGGACCCCGTCACCAGCGCTGGCGTCGTCGCCCGCCAGCGTGCGCCGGACCGCCTTCTCGGTGAGCACGGTTGGCCCGGCAGCCGCCTGGGGCAGGCTGCGTGCGACCTCGCCGGGCTCGGCTCCCTGCACGGAGTAGGTCACCGTGTCGCCCTCGCGCTGCAGCACCAGCAGCCTGGTGGCGGCGGGCCCGAACGCCTGGTCGGCGGCGACTGCCGGCATCAGCTCGCTCGTGGGACGCAGGTGCTCCCCGACGCCCGCCCAGCCGGTCCAGGCGGTGCTGGCGACGACACCGGCCACGGCAACGCCGGCGACGACCAGACCGAGGCGGGAGCGCCACCTCGAGGACGCACGGGCTTGCTTGGTCCCGATGGCGTCGAACCCGAGCAGCGCCGCGCCGATCAGCGCCAGTCCGAGCAGATCGACCCCGGTGCCTGCCCACGGTGTGATGGCGTCTCCCGCGCCCGGCTGATGGGCCGGCACGGTGTCGACGTGGACGAGCGCCGCCGCCAGGCCGGCGGCGAGACCCACCAGGCCCAACAAGCCGAGCGCCGTGGCCATCGGCGAACGTGGCCCTCGTCGGAGCAGGCCCAGCAGCCCGGCGACCACCAGCGGCGCGGCAAGCAGCACGACATACAGCTCGGCGTGCTCGGGCCGCAGCAGGGCGAGGTGCCAGGGGACGACGGGGTCGTCCTGCCACACGGTGAGGCCCGGACCGCCGAGCAGCAGGCGCGGGTCGTCGAGGACGCGCAGCAGCCACGGGCCGACCAGCGCCACCGGGACGACGAGCAGGAGGGCGCCGCG
>NZ_VOHR01000271.1 GCF_009192725.1 Segeticoccus rhizosphaerae
TGCTGGAGCACCTCACCTCCCTGGGGGTCACCGCCGCCGACCTGCTCGAGCGGGGCGACGCGGCACGGCATACCACTGCGATCGGCGACGCCATCGCCGCCCGCCTCGCCTAGTCCCCGCACCGCGACACCGCCGCGCCCACCCACCCGAGACGGAGGAATCTTCGTGAGGTTTGGGGCCCCGACAGGGCCGGAAACCTCGCGAAGATCCGCGCGGGTGCGGGGGTGCCGGGTCGGCGGGCGGGGGAGATAGCCTTGCCGCAACGCCACTCGATCGCTTTGGAGGGTCCCCATGTCTGCAGCGCTGTCGTTCCCGGTGGAGCAGCGGTCCGACCCGCGCTCGGACGCCGAGCGGGAGACGATCCTGGCCAACCCCGGCTTCGGCAAGACCTTCACCGACCACATGGTGCTGGCGACGTGGAGCAGTGACGAGGGCTGGCACGACGGCAAGATCACGGCATACGGGCCGCTCTCACTCGACCCCTCGGCGGCCGTGCTGCACTACGCCCAAGAGATCTTCGAGGGCATGAAGGCCTACCGCCACGCGGACGGGTCGATCTGGACGTTCCGGCCCGAGGCCAACGCGGCGCGGTTCCAGCGCAGTGCCCGCCGGCTCGCGCTGCCAGCGCTGCCCGAGGACGACTTCCTCGCCTCGCTCAAGGCGTTGGTGGCCGTCGACCAGGCCTGGGTGCCCTCGGGTGAGGCGGGCGAGATGAGCCTCTACCTGCGTCCGTTCATGTTCGCGTCCGAAGCCTTCCTCGGCGTGCGCCCCGCCGCGCGGGTGACCTACTGCGTCATCGCCTCCCCGGCCGGGCCCTACTTCTCCTCCGGCCTCAAGCCGGTCTCGATCTGGCTGTCGAGCGACTACGTGCGTGCGGCGCCGGGCGGCACCGGCGCGGCCAAGTGCGGGGGCAACTACGCCGCGAGCCTGGCCGCCCAGGTCGAGGCCGGTGAGAACGGTTGCGAGCAGGTCGCGTTCCTCGACGGGCTGGAGCACCGCTGGGTCGAGGAGCTCGGCGGGATGAACCTGTTCTTCGTCTACTCGGACGGTCGCCTGGTCACCCCGGAGCTGACCGGGACCATCCTCGAGGGCGTCACCCGAGGCTCGATCCTGGAGCTGGCCAAGGAGCTGGGGCACACCGTCGAGGAGCGCCGGATCAGCATCGACGAGTGGCGCGACGGCGTGGCGAGCGGCGAGATCAGCGAGGTCTTCGCCTGCGGCACGGCGGCGGTCGTCACGCCGCTGGGCCGGCTCGCGTGGGACGGCGGCGAGATGCTCATCGGTGACCACTCGGTCGACGACGGTGTCGGCGCGACCACCGCGGCGATCCGTCAGCGGCTGCTCGACATCCAGTACGGCCGGACCGAGGACACCCACGGCTGGCTGACCCGCCTGGTCTGAACCCGGCTCGAGCGCCGCGCGGGGACTCTCGTACCGAAACGGCGCGAGATCAGGACGTCGGCCCGTCATGTGAGGACCCTTGTCCCGAAACCGGGACCGCATGGCATGCGTTCTCGGCCATCATGAAACTCGGTTGCCCTGCAACCCGCCACTCGGCATGCTCGGCGCGTGTCACGACCCGCGACGAGGAGACCTGCCATGACCCTGCGGTGGAGCGCTCTGGGCCCGGACTGCGTGCAGCAGTGGGCAGAGCTGACCAATCTGCTGGCCACGGTCGACGACACCGGCGAGTTCTACGGGCCGGAGGATCTCGCCGAGGAACTCGAGGCGCCCGGCGTCGAGCCGGCCAAGGACACCTGGGCCGTGTGGGACGGCGCCGACCTGGTGGCCTACGGACAACTGCGCGCGGCCACCTCGCTGCTCGACGGGCGAGTGAAGGTGCACCTCGGAGGTGGGGTGCATCCCGACCATCGCGGCCGGGGGATCGGCCGGGAGCTCATGGCCAGGATGGAGCATCGCGCAGTGGCCGGGGCGGCCGAGCGGTTCCCCGGCGCGCCGACCCTGCTGCAGACGTCCGGCGGTCAGGCCGGCGCCTCGGTGCGTCCGTTGCTCGAACACCGGGGTTACGCGATCGCGCGCTACTTCCACGAGATGGAGCGTGCGTTTCCCGGTGCCGCAGTGCTGGAGCCGGCGGCCGCGGTCGAGCCCTACCGGGACGAGCTGAGCGAGGCGACGCGGCTGGCCCACAACGACGCGTTCAGCACGCATTGGGGCTCGACGCCGCGGGACGAGGAGAACTGGCGCGACATGATGTCGTCGCGCACCTTCCGCCCGAACGAGTCGTTCGTCCACGTCGCTGCCGACGGTCGGGTCCTCGCCTACGTGCTGTGCTACCAGTGGATGGATGGCGAGCTCTACGTCGGTCAGGTCGGGACCCGGCAGGACTCCCGGGGGCGCGGTCTGGCTCGAGCCACCCTGGCGGCCTGCCTCCGCGCGGCCGCCGAGCACGGTTACCGCAGCGCGGATCTCGGTGTCGACTCGGTCAACCCGACCGGCGCCACAGCACTCTACGAGTCGATGGGCTTCGAAGTGACCCGGACCTTCGCCACCTACACCCGCGTCCTGGACCCCGCCGGCTGACGGCGCGAGGACGGCGTGCGGCAGAACCCGGGGTCCCAGATGGCAAGACGGTCCTTCCATGTGCCGGACCGGTCTGGCAGAGTGCCCTCCGTGACACACGCTCGGACTGGCGTGGCTACCGCCACCCTCATTATCGACTAGCGCGACGGGGCTTTTCCCGCCGCGCAGACCTCCCACACCCTGGGGGGTCTTTTTCGTTCCCGGGCACACACCTCGCCCGGACACGACGCGCGGCGAGACGATGTGACAGACCGGGCAACGGCAACACAGCACGAGAAGACAGAACGCGGCACACCGTGTGCCGAGGATCACGATCGAGATCGGGCCGGCGATGACTGACTTGCACGTCTACGACACCACGCTCCGCGACGGTGCGCAGCAGGAGGGACTCAACCTCTCCGTCACGGACAAGCTGGCCATCGCCGCCCACCTCGACGAGCTCGGCGTCACCTACATCGAGGGCGGCTGGCCCGGCGCCAACCCCAAGGACACCGAGTTCTTCGCCCGTGCCCAGCGGGACCTGTCGCTGCAGCGGGCAACCCTGGCGGCCTTCGGTTCGACCCGACGGCCGGGTGGCAGGGCGGCTGACGACCCCCTGACCCGGGCCCTGGTCGACTCGGGGGCGCCGACCGTGACCCTGGTGGCCAAGTCGCACGTGCGCCACGTGGAGAGCGCGCTGCGCACCACGCTGGCCGAGAACCTCGCGATGATCCGCGACACCGTCTCGTTCCTGCGGGGGGAGGGACGGCAGGTGTTCCTCGACGCGGAGCACTTCTTCGACGGCTATGCCAGCGACCCGGCATACGCGCTGGAAGTGGTGCGCGCGGCGGCCGAGGCGGGCGCAGCGGTGATCGCGCTGTGCGACACCAACGGCGGCATGCTGCCGCACCAGATCGGAGACGTGGTCTCGGACGTCCTCGACGGCACCGGCGCGAGGCTCGGGATCCACTGCCACAACGACACCGGTTGCGCGGTGGCCAACAGCCTGGCTGCGGTGTCGGCCGGCGCGACGCACGTGCAGGGCACGATCAACGGCTACGGCGAGCGCACCGGCAACGCCGACCTGCTCACGGTCGTCAGCAACCTGCAGCTCAAGCTCGGGATGCCCGTGGTGGACCCGGCCCGCCTGCAGGAGGGGACCCGGATCGCCCACGCCATCAGTGAGGTCACCAACATCCCGCACTACAGCCGTCAGCCGTATGTCGGGTCGAGCGCCTTCGCACACAAGGCCGGCCTGCACGCCAGCGCGGTCAAGGTCGACCCCGACCTCTACCAGCACACCGACCCGACCGCGGTCGGCAACGACATGCGGATGCTGGTGTCGGACATGGCCGGTCGCGCGAGCATCGAGCTCAAGGGTCGCGAGCTGGGCTACGACCTGTCCGGCGAGAAGGAGCTGCTCGGTCGCGTCGTGGCGCGGGTCAAGGACCTGGAGCAGCGCGGCTACACCTTCGACGCCGCCGACGCGTCCTTCGAGCTGCTCCTGCGCGGCGAGGTCGAGGGCGCGCCGATCAGCTACTTCGACGTCGAGTCGTGGCGCGTGATCACCGACTCGCGCGGCCACGCGCCGGACGACGACGCACCCTCCGAGGCGACGGTCAAGCTGGTCGCCGCGGGCCGGAGGGTCGTAGCGACCGGCGAGGGCAACGGCCCGGTCAACGCTCTCGATCACGCGTTGCGCCAAGCCATTGCGGTGAGCTACCCCGAGGTGGAGAAGCTCGAGCTCATCGACTTCCGGGTCCGCATCCTCGACGCCGCCCACGGCACCGACGCCGTCACCCGGGTGCTCATCGAGACCACGGACGGCACCACCTCGTGGGAGACCGTCGGGGTGGCCGCGAACATCGTGGAGGCGAGCTGGATCGCGCTGGTCGACGGCGTGACCTACGGCCTGCGGCGTCAGGACGTCCCGGTCCGCTGAGTCCCGGGCGGAGTCGTTGTGCGGAATCTTCGTGAGGTTCCGGCCCCTCTCAGGGCACCAAACCCCGCGAAGATTCCACGGGGAGGAGGGTGTCGCAGGCGGCGATCAGGCGGCGGCGCAGGGCCTGGGCCCGGTCGGCGAAGCCGCGCTGGGCCGCGACGTATTCCGCTTTGCCCCTGGTGGTCTCGATCCGGACCGGCTCGTAGCCCAGCTCGCGCAGGTCGTAGGGCGCGGCGCGCATGTCGAGCTCTCGCACCTCTCGGGCCAGGTCGAAGCAGTCCATCACCAGCTCGCTGGGCACCGCGGGGCTGAGCTTGTAGGCCCACTTGTAGAGGTCCATGTTGGCGTGCAGGCAGCCCGGCTGCTCCATCGCCACCTGCGTATGCCGTTCGGGCAGCACAGCGTTCAACGGCCGGGCCGTGGGGGTGAAGAAGCGGTAGGCGTCGAAGTGCGAGCACGAGATCTGGTGCTCCTCCACCACGGCGTCGGTCTCCTGCGGGCTGAGCCGCAGCGGCCAGCCGGAGTGCCGCAGCTGGTCGGGGTCGAGACGGTGCACCATGGCCCACTCGTGCAGCCCGAAGCACCCGAGGCGCGGCGCGCGGTCGGCCGTCGCGGCCAGCAG
>NZ_VOHR01000272.1 GCF_009192725.1 Segeticoccus rhizosphaerae
CCTGGTCGACGTCGCCGTCGCCCCGGGCGCGCGCGGACCTCTGGTGGCGGCGCTGGCCGGCGCGCAGGACCACGTCAAGGGCCATCCCGTGCTGGCCGTCACTGCCACCGGCCGAGAGGCCGAGGACCTGATGAACTCGTTGCGGGCGTTCCTGCCGCCGGAGAGCGTGGTCGGTTTTCCGAGTTGGGAGACGCTGCCGCACGAGCGGCTCAGCCCGCGCAGCGACACGGTCGGCAAGCGGCTGGCCGTGCTGCGCCGGTTGGCGCACCCGGATGCCGAGGACACGACATACGGTGAAGTCGCGGTGGTGGTCGCCTCCGTGCGAGCGCTACTGCAGCCGATCGCCAAGGGGCTCGGCGATCTCGCCCCGGTGGCGCTGGTCAAGGGGCAGGAGGCGCCGCTGGAGGACGTGGTCGACGCGCTGGCCGCCGCGGCGTACATCCGCACCGACCTGGTCGAGCGGCGCGGCGAGTTCGCCGTGCGCGGAGGCATCCTCGACGTCTTCCCGCCCACCGAGGAGCACCCGATCCGGGTCGAGTTCTTCGGCGACGAGGTCGAGGAGGTGCGCTGGTTCAAGGTCGCCGACCAGCGCAGCCTCGAGGAGGCCGAGCACGGCCTGTGGGCGCCACCGTGCCGCGAGGTGCTGCTCACCGACGATGTGAAGGCGCGTGCCGCCGAGTTGGCCGAGCAGCTGCCCGGGGTCGCCGACATGCTGCACAAGGTCGCCGAGGGCATCGCCGTGGAGGGCATGGAGTCGCTCAGCCCGGTGTTGCTGGCCGACTCGGGCGGCATGGAGTCGCTGCTCGACGCCCTGCGCCCGGGCACCCAGGTGGTGCTGGTCGACCCCGAGCGGGTGCGCACCCGCGCCCACGACCTGGTCGCCACCAGTGAGGAGTTCCTCGACGCGAGCTGGGCCAACGCGGCCGCCGGCAACGCCGTGCCGGTCGACCTGCAGGGGGTGCTCGGCACCGCCAGCTTCTGGACCTTCACCGAGGTGCGCGAGCATGCACTGCAGACCGGTCGTCCATGGTGGTCGCTGACCTCGTTCGCCACCGACGCGGAGCTGGCCGAGTTCGTCGAGGACGAGCTCGAGGGAGAGCGGATCACCATCGGCACCACCGAGGTCGCCGCCTACCGCGGCGACACCGAGCGGGCGGTGGCCGACCTGCGTCAGTGGGCGCACGAGGGGTGGAAGACCCTCGTGGTCACCGACGGCCCGGGGCTGGCCAACCGGGTCGGCGAGGTGCTCACCGAGCACGACGTCCCGGTGCGCATCCAGCCCGGCGCCAAGGACCTCGGGGAAGGCATCGTCCACGTCACCAACGGGCTGCTCGGCCGCGGCTTCACCCTGCCGTCCAGCAGGCTCGTGGTCGTCACCGAGGACGACCTGACCGGCGGCACCACCCAGGGCGGCTCGACCAAGGACATGCGGCGTATGCCGTCCCGCCGCCGCAAGCAGGTCGATCCCCTCGCGCTGCGCAAGGGTGACTATGTCGTCCACGAGCAGCACGGCGTGGGGCGGTTCCTGGAGATGGTGCAGCGCACCGTGCAGGGGGCGACCCGCGAGTACCTGCTGATCGAATACGGATCCAGCAAGCGAGGGCAGCCTGGTGACCAGCTGTTCGTCCCCACCGACCAGCTCGACCAGGTGACGCGATACGTCGGTGGTGAGGCGCCCACCCTCAACAAGCTCGGCGGCTCCGACTGGGCGAAAACGAAGGGGCGGGCCCGCAAGCACGTCAAGCAGATCGCCGCCGAGCTGATCCGGCTCTACAGCGCCCGGATGGCCACGGAGGGTTACGCGTTCGGGCCCGACACCCCCTGGCAGCGCGAGCTCGAGGAGTCCTTCGCCTACATCGAGACGCCCGACCAGCTCGTCAGCATCGACGAGGTCAAGAACGACATGGAGAAGTCGGTCCCGATGGACCGGCTGATCTGCGGCGACGTCGGCTACGGGAAGACCGAGATCGCGGTGCGGGCCGCGTTCAAAGCGATCCAGGACGGCAAGCAGGTGGCCGTGCTCGTGCCGACCACGCTGCTCGTGCAGCAGCACCTGACGACCTTCTCCGAGCGCTACCAGCCCTACCCGGTTGTGGTGAAGGCACTCTCGCGGTTCCAGACGGACGCGGAGGCGGGGCGGGTGCTCGAGGGGATGGCCGACGGCACCGTTGACCTGGTCATCGGCACGCACAGCCTGCTGTCCAAGAATGTGCGGTTCAAGAACCTCGGCCTGGTCGTGGTCGACGAGGAGCAGCGCTTCGGTGTCGAGCACAAGGAGCAGCTCAAGACCCTGCGCACCAACGTCGACGTGCTGGCGATGTCGGCCACCCCGATCCCGCGCACGCTGGAGATGGCGGTGACCGGCATCCGCGAGATGTCCACGCTCGCCACCCCTCCGGAGGAGCGGCACCCGGTGCTCACGTTCGTCGGCGGCTACGAGGAGAAGCAGATCACCGCGGCGATCAAGCGCGAGCTGATGCGCGAGGGCCAGGTCTTCTTCGTGCACAACAAGGTGTCGTCGATCGACCGAGTTGCGGCACGGATTCGCGAGCTGGTGCCCGAGGCCCGGGTCGCGGTCGCGCACGGCAAGATGAGCGAGGCCCGGCTCGAGCAGGTCGTGCTCGACTTCTGGGAGCGGCGCTTCGACGTGCTGGTCTGCACCACCATCATCGAGACCGGCCTGGACATCTCCAACGCCAACACCCTCATCCTCGACCGGGCGGACACCTTTGGCCTCTCCCAGCTGCACCAGCTGCGCGGCCGGGTCGGCCGCGGCCGCGAGCGCGCCTACTCCTACTTCCTCTACCCGCCCGACAAGCCGCTCACCGAGACGGCGCACGACCGGCTCGCGACGATCGCCAGCCACACCGACCTCGGCTCCGGCATGCAGGTCGCGATGAAGGACCTGGAGATCCGCGGCGCCGGCAACCTGCTCGGCGGCGAGCAGTCCGGGCACATCGCCGGTGTGGGCTTCGACCTCTACGTCCGGCTCGTCGGCGAGGCCGTCGCGGACTTCCGTGGCGACGGTGACACGGCGCCGGCAGAGGTCAAGATCGAGCTCCCCGTGGACGCGCACCTGCCGCACGACTACGTGCCGGGTGAGCGGCTGCGGCTCGAGATGTACAAGAAGCTGGCCACCGTCGAGGACGAGGCCGGACTGGGCGAGATCGAGGACGAGCTGCAGGACCGCTACGGCAGCCCGCCCGAGCCGGTCCGCAACCTGCTCGAGGTCGCGCGGCTGCGCACCGTGGCCCGACAGGCGGGCATCGCCGACATCAGCGTGCAGGGCAACTTCATCAGGTTCGGCCCCCTGGAGCCGGCCGAGAGCCAGCAGCTGCGGCTGCAGCGGCTCTACCCCGGCTCGCTGGTCAAGTCGGCGCTGAAGACGGTGCTGGTGCCCAAGCCGATGACCGCCCGCGTTGGCGGCCGGCCGCTGCGCGACACGGAGGTGCTGCGCTGGGCCAGCCAGCTCATGCAGGCGGTGCTGCTCGGCGACGTTGCCCAGGCGGCCCGCGCCGCCACCTCTGCGTGAACCAGGGCCCGCCGACCTGACATGATGAACCCGAAGCCCGGTCAGCCGGCCCGTCCGGGACGAGGAGAGGAACCACCGTTGAAGCGTCTGACACCTTCGCACGCGCGTCGCGCCGCCGCACCCGCCGCGCTCGCGCTCACCGCGGCGCTGGCCCTGTCGGCCTGCAGCCACAGCGCGGACGACGCTGCGATCGTCAACGGATACGCCATCACCGTCGACCAGGCGCAGACGGTGGCTCGGGAGTACAACGAGCTGACCGGACAGAGCGGCGCCAACGGCGCCACGCCCGACAAGACGCTCGCGGTCTTCATCGAGGGGCACTTCGCGTTGCAGGAGCAGAGCAAGGCCGGTCAGGGGGTCTCGGCCGACGACGCACGTCGCATCATGAAGGACCAGATGCAGGTGAAAGACCCCTCCCCGACGCTCGTGAACTTCTACCGCAACGTCATCGCCGTCGAGGCGGCCCGACAGGACCCGGCGGCGACCAAGAAGGTCCAGGCCGCGATCGACAAGGCCGACATCACGATCAACCCGCGCTACGGCTCGTCCTTCGACGTGAAGCAGCGCACGGTGCTCGACCCCCAGCCTGACTGGATCAAGCCCTTCGAGGCCGCCAAGCCGCAGGCCGACAGCCAGTCCTCGCCGACGCCCACCAACTGACGGTGGCCGCACGGCTGACCGTGCTGCTGACCTCGCCGCGCGTTGCAGGAGGTCTGCTCAGCCACGGCGCCTGGACCGCTCTGGACGAGGCCGACGCCGTTCTGGTGCGCTCGGACGACGAGCCGCAGGTGGCGGCACTGCTCGACGCCGGTATGACGACCGCCGCTGTGGGCGCGCAGGCTCCCCAGGCCCTCGCACGCACCCTGGTCGAGCGCGCGCTCGACCAGGTCGTGGTGTGGGTGGGCTCGGCCGACGGCGACCCCGGCCTCACCGACGCCCTCGCCGGCGAGCTGACCCGGCACCCTGAGCCGCCCGAGGTCGAGATCCTGGTCGGTTCGTGGGACGTGCCCGGCGCCCGCCTGCTCGACCTGGTCGCGGTGATGGACCGGCTGCGCTCACCCGGCGGCTGCCCCTGGGACGCCGAGCAGACCCACGAGAGCCTGGTGCCCTACCTGCTGGAGGAAGCCCACGAGGCGGTCGAGGCCATCGAGTCCGGCGACCGTCAGCACATGGTCGAGGAGCTGGGCGACCTGCTGCTCCAGGTGGCCTTCCACGCGCGGGTGGGACAGGAAGACCCGGACGAACCCTTCGACGTCGACGACGTGGCGGCCGGCATCGTCGACAAGCTCGTGCGTCGCCACCCGCACGTCTTCGCGGACGTGGATGCGTCCACCCCCGCCGAGGTCGAGGCCAACTGGGAGACGATCAAGGCCGCCGAGAAGCCCTCCCGCAGCTCACCTTTCGAGGGCATCCCCGTAGGTATGCCGCCGCTCGCCCGGGCGGCGAAGGTCGCCGGCCGGCTCGAGCGGGCCGGCCGGCAGGACCTGCTCGACCAGGCAAGCGCCGACGAGGGTGACCTCGGCGCGCAGCT
>NZ_VOHR01000273.1 GCF_009192725.1 Segeticoccus rhizosphaerae
CGAGGGTCGCGCCGGCGGGTTCGCCGCGGTCTACCGCGTCCTCGCGGCGGCCGAGGAGTCCGGCCGGGTGCGGCGCGGCTACTTCGTCGAGGGGCTCGGGGCGGCGCAGTTCGCGACCACGGGTGCGGTCGACCGGCTACGCAGCCACAGCCGCGGCGTCGGTGACGGTCCTTCGGCGCAACCCAGCCTCCCTGCGGATCCGTGGGACACCCGAGGGTCGGGGCGGCCGGCCGCGGGCGGGCGCCGGGTCACTCCACCGGCGGTGGTCCTCGCGGCGGCAGACCCGGCCAATCCCTACGGTGCGGCGCTGCCCTGGCCCGAGCGGGAGGTCGACCCGGTGCAGGGCGAGCGGTCGGCGACGGCACACCGACCGGGCCGCAAAGCGGGCGCCCTGGCGGTCCTCGTCGACGGCGCGCTGACCCTCTATGTCGAGCGCGGCGGCAAGACGCTCCTGTCGTGGACCGACGACCCGGCCAGCCTGCAGGCGGCAGCCGACGCGCTGGCACTCTCGGTCCGCGAGGGTGCACTCGGCAAGCTCACCGTCGAGAAGGCGGACGGCGGAGCGGTGCTCGGTTCGGGCCACCCGCTCGTGGCGGCCCTGGCCGAAGCCGGGTTCCACGCCACGCCACGAGGCCTTCGGCTGCGCCGCTGAAGGCCTGCCCTCCGAGCCCAGCCGTCGGCTGCCCGTCGAAGGCTCGCCTCCTTGCCGCCCCTCCTCGTCTATGTCCAGCCTCACACTCGGTACAGGGTGCCCGGCGCCGCTAACCTACGGTAACGTAACCGTAGGTAAGGTAAGCCTAATGAACCGATTGAGCAGGAGAATCCCCCGATGGTGTTGCAGCTGACTCGTCCCGACACGGCCAGGGACCTCGACCTCGGCACGGAAACCCACGGCACCGGCACCGGGTGCGCCGATCCGGACGGGGCCGCGTCGTTGATCGAGAGGTTCCGGGGCGCCGTGTCGCAGACCTTCGGGCGAGCCGACGTCGACGTGATCGGCCAGCAGCGCGGGCTGCCGCCCTTCGTCATGCGCGACGTGCTCGCGGCGGAGCCGATGCGGGCGTTCCTGCCAGAGCGCTTCGGCGGGTTCGGTGACAGCCTCGCGCCGGGCCAGGCGGTGATGGAGGAGGCGGCCTACCACTCCCTCGCGCTCGGCCTGACCATGGGCATCAGCGGCGGCCTGTTCGTGCAACCGGTCGCGAAGTATGCCGACCGGTCGGTCGCCGAGCGCATCCTGCCGCAGCTGGCCGGTCGCGGCAGCCTCGGCGGGCTGATGATCACCGAGCCCGGCTACGGCACGGACGCGCTGTCCATGCAGACCGCCTGGCGCCGTGAGGGCGAGCACTACCGCGTGCGCGGCACCAAGCACTGGGCGGGCCTGTCCGGCTGGGCCGACTACTGGCTGGTCATGGCCCGCCCCGGCAAGGACGGCGGTGACCTCGGCAACGGCATCGACATGTTCGTCTGCGACCAGAGCGACCCAGAGCAGCAGATCGAGCTGGTCGAACGCTATCCGTCCCTTGGTCTCTATGGGATCCCGTACGGCCGCAATCGAGTTGACGTCCGCGTTCCCCTCACGCATCGGCTCGAGGGAGACCGGGGCGGCCTCCGGATGATGATGGACCTGCTGCACCGGTCGCGCTCGAGCTTTGCCGGCAACGCCGTCGGCTTCATCCACCGTATGGTCGACGAGGCCGTCGCACACTGCACCGAGCGGGTCGTCTCCGGCCGGCAGCTGTTGGACTACGACCAGGTGCGCGCGCGCATCGCCCGGCTCCAGGGGCAGTGGGCCTGTGCCAGCGCCCTCAGCCTGTGGAGCTCCGAACACGCCGGGCTGTCGGTCGACCTGTCCCGCGAGGCACAGTCGGCCAGCTCGGTGAAGGCGGTGGCGTCGGACTACCTCCAGGAGTCGGCGCAGTCCCTCCTGCAGCTGGTCGGCGCCAAGGGATACGCGCTCAACCACATCGCCGGTCGCGCCGTGGTGGACTCCCGGCCCTTCCAGATCTTCGAGGGCTCGAATGACGTGCTCTATGCCCAGGTCGGCGCCAAGCTGGCCGATCAGATGCGCCGGGCCGGCACCTCGAACCTGCGCGAGCAGCTGGCCCGGGATGAGACGACCGCGGCCGGCGCAGACCTGGCGGGGGCGCAGCTGGAGATCAACATCGACGAGCGGCCCGCCCAGCGCCGCCTGGTCGAGATCGGCGCGATCGCCACCCGGGTGTTCACCCTCACCACAGTCCACACCATGGGCCGCCGCGGGTTCGACCAGGACCACGTCTCACTCGCCGTGGCGGCACTGCGCGAGGACGTCGGTGCGCTGGCATCGCGGCTGCACAGGTCCCTCGCCCCGGAGGTTTCGACCGGGCCCATCCCGTCCGGCGCCTGGCGCGAGCTCATGGCCCCAGCGACAGGATTCGCGGCCGCCAGGGCGGCAACGGCCTGACGCTCGCCGTGGCGACGCCAGGTCCCTGACCCCATCCCGGGGCTGGTCACAGCGCGACCACACGGCATACCGGGTTGCATGATGGGGACATGCGCATCGGCCTGCAGATCCCCGACTTCACCTGGCCCGGCTCACCGCGAAGCCTGGGTCCCGACCTGGCGCGGATCGCCCGCAACGCCGAGGCCAGCGGCATCTCGAGCGTCTGGGTCATGGACCACTTCTTCCAGATCCGGATGGTCGGCCCACCCGAGCACGAGATGCTCGAGGCCTACACGACGCTCTCCCACCTCGCTGCCGTGACCGAACGAATCCGACTGGGCGCCATGGTGACCGGGGTGACCTACCGGCACCCCGGCCTGCTCGTCAAGACCGTCACCACCCTCGACGTGCTCTCCGGTGGCCGGGCCTGGCTCGGCATCGGCGCCGCCTGGAACGAGGAGGAGCACCTCGGCCTCGGCGTGCCCTTCCCGCCTCTCGCGGAGCGCTTCGAGATGCTCGAGGAGACGCTGCAGATCGCCCTGCAGATGTGGTCCGGCGACGAGAGCCCGTATGCCGGCCGCCACTACCGGCTCGAACGTCCCCTCAACTTCCCGCAGGCCAGGTCCACCCCGCACCCACCGATCCTCATCGGCGGCGGCGGGGAGAAGAAGACGCTGAGGCTGGTGGCGCAGTACGCCGACGCGTGCAACCTCTACGAGATGGGCCACGACAAGATCGCGCACAAGCTGGGCGTGCTGCGCGGACACTGCGCGGACGCCGGACGTGACTACGGCGAGATCACGCGCACCACGCTCGGACGCCTGGCGATCTCCAGCGACGGGCACGGCAAGACCCAGACGGTCGACCAGGCCGTCGACCGTCTTGGCCGGCTCGCCGAGCTCGGCATCGACGAGGCCATCGTCAGCCTCTCCGACGTCCACGAGACGGAGACCTTCGACCTCGTCTCCGAAGTGGTCGACCAGGTGCACCGCATCACTCCGCAGGGACGCTGACCGTGTCCCCGACGGGTTCGCCCGACGTGGTGACGGTGGTGCGGCGTGCCCGAGGGTGACGCCGTCTGGCGCACCGCACGGCGGCTCGACCGGGCCCTGACGGGGGCTCCGCTCGTCCACGGCGACCTGCGCTGGCCCTCGCTGGCCACCGCCGACCTGCGCGGGGCGACCACCCTCGAGGTGGTGAGCCGCGGCAAGCACCTGCTGCAACGCTTCGACGACGGCCGGACCCTGCACAGCCACCTGCGCATGGACGGCAGGTGGCGGCTGGACGCGACGGCGCAGCAGGCGGCCAAGCCGTTGCGCCACCACGCCATCCGTGCAGTCCTCGCCACCGAGCGGTGGACCGCCGTCGGGTGGCAGCTCGGCATGCTCGACCTGGTTCCCACCGCGGAGGAGAGCTCGCTGGTCGGCCACCTCGGGCCCGACCTGCTCGGCGCCGACTGGGACCTGGAGGCGGCGCTCGCCAGACTGCGCGCACACCCCGACACCCCTCTCGGTGCCGCCCTCCTCGACCAACGCAACCTCGCCGGCCTCGGCACGATCTACACCGCGGAAACCCTCTTCTGTGAGACGCAGCAGCCCTGGCAGCCCGTGGCCGAGGTCCCGCCGAGCCGGCTCCGGGCAGTGGTCGAGCGGGCCCGGCGGCTGCTGGACGCGGGGCGCGCACACGGCATACCGACCACGACCAGGGTGCGCCGTCGTGGTCAGGGGCTCTACGTGTACGGCCGGGCGGGGCGGCTCTGTCGCCGCTGCGGGGGAACGGTTCTGGTCGAGATGATCGGGGAGCCGCCGAAGGACCGGATGATGTTCTACTGCCCGATGTGCCAGGGCCCGCGCTGATCGGCGCGGGCCCGTGGTGCACGGCAGGGATCAGGCGGCGGAGGAGACCAGTTCTCGTGCGCTGGTCTGGACCGGCAGGTTCACCGGTGCGGTCAGCGCCTCGGCGGCCTCGGTGACGGCGACGCGCATGGACACGTTGCTGAGCATCTCGGACAGGGGCAGCTCGAGTGCTCCGCAGATCGACGCGAGCAACTCGGAGGAGGCTTCCTTCTCGCCACGCTCGACCTCGCTGAGATAACCGAGCGAGACCGACGCGGACGCCGACACCTCGCGCAGGGTGCGGCCCTGTGACTGACGCTGCTCTCGCAGCACGTCACCGAGTTCACGGCGAAGCAGGATCATGACGCCTCCTCTCGCGGTCCTGTCTGTGGCCTCCACGGTACCCCGAGCGGCGGGTCCCCCGCCTCCCGGATCCACCAGGCGATCATGTTTGCTTCATCATGTTTGCTTCCCGGGGCGAGCCGCGCCGACGGTTGCGCGCAAGACGAGCTGCTCATCCTCGAGGCCACATCGGTGCCAACAACCGACTGCGGCGGCGTGTTCCGAGGGGGTTCGGTCGGCACCGCGACGATCGGGCGGGTGGTCAGAGTGACTGCGCCAGCAGCTCGAGCACGGCGTCGACGGTCAGGGCGCGGATCTGCTCACGGTCGCCGGTCAGCGCCAGCTGGCGCACCCGGACACCCTGCTCCGCCGCGACCGCGACGAAGACGGTGCCGGCCGGCTTGCCGTCGGCCGGCCCGGGCCCGGCCACGCCGGTCGTCGCCA
>NZ_VOHR01000274.1 GCF_009192725.1 Segeticoccus rhizosphaerae
CCGTCCGCCGGTCGTGGGCGGCGGGCCCGGGGGCTCGCCGGCGGGTGGCGGGGCAGCCATGGGACGTGACGAGACCCGCGACGCGGGGGCATCGGCCTCGAGGTCGTCCGTGTCGGTCTCGGGCGGGGTCAGGCTGAGTAGTCCCGGCTCGAAGAGAGACGGCAGCCGCGGTCGGACCGCGTCGCTGCGGTCGCCGAGCTCACGGTCCAGGAGTCTGCTCACGTGCCGGCCGCCTGCAGGTAGTAGCTCCGTCGGAGCGGGGTCAGCGCCAGAACGTCGTCCTCGCGCCAGCCGTAGGCCGCCGCCAGCACGTGGATCTCGTGGAGGGTGCGGCGGGCACACCGGTCGACCTCTTGCCACACGAAGTCCGCGATGTCGAACGGTGCCATCCAGGTCCGGCGGCAGTTCGGGCAGTCCAACTCGACGGCAGGAGTGGCCTGGGGGTCCAGCTCGTCGATGATGTTGCCCACCAGATCGAGGACGTCGTCGGTGACGTCGCCCTCGGCCAGGCAGCGACGGACCAGGGAGCCGCGGTCACCGGTGGCCAGCAGGTCCCGGCTGGTCAGAGCGCGCACGACCAGTGACCGGCCGCCGACATTCACCTCACGGGTGTGCTCCTCGGCTGGCGGGAACCGTAGCTCCGCCACATCCACGTTGGCTTCGAGCTCCTCACCGCATCCGGGGCAGTCGACCAGGCAGTCCAACATCGCCCCGAAGCAGCCTTCAC
This sequence comes from Segeticoccus rhizosphaerae, assembly GCF_009192725.1. Taxonomy (GTDB): domain Bacteria; phylum Actinomycetota; class Actinomycetes; order Actinomycetales; family Dermatophilaceae; genus Segeticoccus; species Segeticoccus rhizosphaerae. The sequence continues at coordinate 728 of NZ_VOHR01000274.1, forward strand.
GCAGGTCGAGCAGGTACGCGTCGACTGCGCCGATCGGCAGGTCCTGCAGGCCGTCGGTGCTCACGCCAGTGACCACCCCGGCCAGCACCAGGGCTCGGTCCCGGCGCGGCCGAGGCAGGGCAGCCTCCCACGCGGCCAGCAGAGAAGCCTCGGTCACAGCAGTCATGGCTCACCCGGTCGGGTCGTCGAAGGACACCTCGCCGGGCGGCGGCAGATCGACGTCACGCACCCAGCCCTCGTTCTCCAGCCTGATGTGCTGGATCGACACGGCGTTCGCGTTCGCGTCGAAGTCCGACACCGGCTGGTACTCGGACACCCAGCAGTTGAAGACCTGGTAGGAGAGCACCTTCTGACCGGCCTCGTCATACACGTCGATCACGATGTCCCGGCGAAAGTCCCGCAGTGAGGTCTCGCGGCCGCTGGCGGCGTTGCGGAAGCTCCACACCTTGTTGGTCCACTTCTCGAACTCGAGGGCGTCCGTGGTGACCCCCCGCTCCAGCACGATCGGGTCGTACTCCGTGCGTCCGGGCAGCTTGGAGCTCGTCGAGGGGTCGCCACCGCCGCGGTGCTTGATCACCTCGGTGCTGCGTTTGAGGCCGGTGATCTTGGAGACGCCGACGATCGGCTCGACGCTGTCGCTGTAGCGGACCCGGAAGCGGAAGTTCTTCAGCGGGTCGACCCGCTTGGTGGTGGCCATGGGAGTCCTCCTGCTAGGTCTGGAGCTGGCCGGCGAGCTGCTGGATGTGGATGATGACGAACTCCGCGGGCTTGAGCGGCGCGAACCCGACCAGGATGTTGACGATTCCCTGGTCGATGTCGTTCTGCGGGTTGTTCTCCTTGTCGCACTTGACCAGGTAGGCCTCACGGGCGGTGACGCCCTGGAAGGCGCCCTGCCGGAAAAGGCCGTTCATGAAGGCGCCGACGTTCATCCGGATCGAGGCCCACAGCGGCTCGTCGTTCGGCTCGAAGACCACCCACTGGGTGCCGCGGAACAGGCTCTCTTCGATGAACAGCGCGAGCCGTCGCACCGGGAGGTACTTCCACTCGTCAGCGATCCGGTCGGCCCCGCGCAAGGTTCTCGCTCCCCAGGACACCGGCCCGATCACCGGGAATATGCGCAGGCAGTTGACGCCGAGCTTGTTCAGTTGGCCGTTCTCCAGGTCGGTCATCGGTACGTCGAGCGCGAGCACGCCGCTGAGTGAGGCCGCCGTGCCGGCAGGCGCCTTCCATACCCCGCGCTGCACGTCGGTGCGCGCCATCACGCCGGCGAGCGTGCCGCAGGGATCGACCGTGCGGGTCACGCCGGACTGCACCGGATCCGGGATCTGCAGTCGCGGGAAGTAGACGACAGCGTTCTTCGCGCCGTCGCCGCTGACCGGTGGGGAGGCCATGCCGCTGACGGCGGTCGCCACCGTGGTCCACGCGGGTGGTGGGTCCACCAGCAGCACCGCACGCCGATCGACGCACAGCTGCAGCGCCACGGAGAGCACCGAAGCGGGCGCGCCGGGCAGGCACAGCAGGTTGAAGATGTCGGTCTTGAGGAGCTGGTAGATCCCCTTCTTGTCCGCCTGCCCGGAGGATCCGCCGTTGTAGTCGTTGGCGCCCGGTGTGCCGCCCGGAGTGCCGTCCGAGCCCTGGGTGTAGCGATCGGCGTGGGCGTCGGAGAACGGGTTCTGGTCCGGGTCCGTGAGCGGGATGTCCGCGTGCTTGCCGGGGGCCTTGTCCTGGACCGCCCCCGTGGCGGGCAGGGCGAGGAGAGTGGAGCCGGCGAGCACGTTCGCCAGCGACCGGGCGGCGGTGGGGATGGTGCTGACGTTGAGGAACGCCTCGCGGGTTCCAGTCGTGGTGTCCAGCGCGGTCAGGTTGTATGACGTCGCGTCGGCTCCGCCGGAGGGTGGACCGGTGGCCGTGTCGTAGTCGACTCGCACTCGCAGCGAGTTGCCCCAGGCGCCGGGCCCCTTGGCGACCAGCGGGACCCCGTCGAGAGAGATGGTGGCCGCGGCGCCGTTGCTCAGGCGCACCACCTCCGCCTCGGAGCCGCCGTTGAGGTAGAACTGGTAGACGGCCTGGCTGACCGGGCTGTCGGGGGTGACCTCTCCGAACGTTCGCTGGAAGTCGGCGAAGCTGGTGATGTGCACAGGCCCGTCCGTCGGACCGCGCGACGTGGCGCCGACGAACGCGGCGACGGACGTGGCTACACCGGTGATGGTGTGGACGCCGCTGCTGAGCTCATCGATGTAGACACCTGGATAGGTTGCTGTGACTGGCATGTCCGGGTCCTTTGCTGTCAAAGGCAAGGAGGACATCGTGGCGGCCGGGGTGTCACGTCACCGTCACAGCGCCGTCGCGGCACCGTCGTCGATTCGCAGCGCAAAACTCATTTGCATCACGGAGGGGGATGCATGCTCTTTAGTATTGGGACATCGATGAGGCCCGCAGCGGACGTCGTGTCCCGCGGCCGCCAGGCCCAAAGGAACGGGCCGGCCACGAGGCGTGACGCCCCGGTGACGCTCGGGTGACCACAGTAGGACTCGTTTGCTCGGGGTGTGGTGACGACCCGGGCACCCACGATCGGGTGTGTGGTGAGCATGGTGGAGTCGGCACGCATACAGCCCAGGGTGCAACTGCTGCGCGGCTTCGAGCTGCGGGTGCGGGGGCGCCCGGTCGGCCTGACCCCGGCGTCAGAGCGGTTGGTGGCCTTCCTGGCCATGCAGGACCGCAGCGTTCGGCGTTGCTTCGTGAGCGGGTCTCTGTGGCCCGACGCAACCATCGACCGTGCGAACGCCAACCTGAGGTCGGCGCTGTGGCGGGTGCCCATCGCGGACCGACTCCCTCTGGTCGACGCCACCTCGACTCACCTGCGGCTGCGGGCCGACGTGGACGTGGACTTCCATGTGGCGGTTCGCCGAGCCACCGCACTCGTGCAAGTTGGGGACGACCCGACCAGCGAGACACTGGAACTGCTGGGCTTCGACCTGTTGCCCGACTGGTACGAGGACTGGGTCGAGCTGGAGCGGGAGCGTTACCGCCAGTTGCGGTTGCACGCACTGGACCAGGCGTGCGTCAGCTTGATCCGGCGGCAACGGTACGCCGAGGCGCTGCTGCTTGCCATGGGTGCCATCGCGGCCGACCCGCTGCGCGAGAGCGGATTCCGGCTTGTCGTGCAGATTCACCTGGCCGAAGGTAACCTCGTCGAGGCGCTCCACCAGTACCGCGCATACGCCGACCGGCTGCACGAGGAACTCGGCGCCCAACCCTCAGCGCACCTGCGCCAACTGCTCCACGAGTACGGCCTCGACCACCACCGTCTCGGCGCGACCGCCGCGATGCGTCGCGTGAACTGACCGGACCACTTCGCTTCAGAACGTGTTCTCCCGCAGCTCGAGCTCGTCCGGGCTGCACCACTCCTTCACGCCGTCGTTGGACCGGGTGATCTGCACCTCGGGGCTGCCGTCGCTGCTACCGCGGACGCCGGAGAGGTGGCCGACCACGCCGGTGCCGGCGCGCACGACCTCCGCGCCCGTGCCGACGATGGCCACCGACCACACGAGAGCGCCTGATCGTGTCGCCCCGGTGGCTGTGATCCGGGGCGTGCTCGAGACGTGGCGGTGGGCAGCGAGTGACAGTTCGAGGAACGACACGGCGATCTGGCGGCGAGCGTCATACTGCGCTACCGATCCGGCTGCCCGGCCGCCGACGTCGGCCGCCACGATGACGGCGATGGCGACCACCGACGCGGCCAGGAAGACGGCGCTGCCAGCGACCAGCGCGATGCGCACCGTGCTCGCCTCGTGCTGCCAGAAGCCGGTCACGGCAGTGGCGACAGCAGTCCCGCCGCCGAGCAGGGCGATGACGACGGCGTAGCCCTTCGACAGGGCGGTGCCCCCCGCCTCGATGATCGACACCGAGTCCGGTGTACCCCGAAACGCCGCGCTCGCTCCATCGGCAGCCAGATCCGCAGCGGTCGGCAGTACCCCCAGCCCTCGCATCATCGCCTGGGCGGGTTGCAGCACGTCGTCGCCACCGGCCGCCCCTGTCGGCACTTGGATGGTCATGCGGGCCTCCTTGCGGGATCGGGTACCGATTCGCCACGGTAAGGGGCCGTCGTCACTCGCCCATCACGGCGGCATCACCGCGACCTCGATGGCTCCGTGACGGCGAGGTGACGCGTCGTACCCGACCATGTTTGGATGCCCGAGGGCGGCGAACTGGTCCAGATCCCGGCGCCTGCACGGCTGCGCGCCGAACCGGCTCCGACTCCCCGCCGGTTCGCGGTCGGGCCCGGTGTGCGGCGCGGGGGCGGGCT
>NZ_VOHR01000275.1 GCF_009192725.1 Segeticoccus rhizosphaerae
GCACGCGGCGGGCTTCGACCCCCAGGACCTGGCGGCCGCAGGGGTCTCCCCCGTCGCCGGGCCGGCCGACCTCGAGGCCGGCGCTGCGGCCGTCCGACGCGTCAGGGTCGCACCCGAGGTCACCGCCTACATCGTCGACATCGCCCGGGCCACCCGCCAATCTCCTTCGTTGGCCCTGGGAGTCAGCCCCCGCGGTGCCGCAGCCCTGCAGGCCACCAGCAGGGTATGGGCCTGGCTGAACGGTCGCAGCTTCGTCACGCCGGACGACGTCAAGGCCCTGACGCAGGCGACCCTGGCCCACCGGATCGCGCTGCGTCCCGAGGCCGAGCTGGAGGGGGTCCACGTGTCCGCCGTCCTGGACAGTGCTCTGGCGTCGGTGCCGGTCCCCCGATGATGGTGCCTGCTCCCTCCGTATGCCGTTCCGCGCCAAGGGCATCGCGCCGCGGGCGAAGGTGCGGGTGACCCCGGCATGGCCCTGACCGGGCGCGCGGTGGTGCTGGTCCTGCTCGGTCTGGCGCCCGTCGTCGCGCGCCCCACCGTGTCCACGGTCGGATGGTGGTGGCTCTTCGTCATCCTGGTGATCGGGCTCGACTGGCTGCTCGCCGTGCCGCCCGGGACGCTGGTGGTCTCGCGGGGCCCGGTGCGTCAGGTCCGGCTCGGCGAGACGACCTCCACCTCGTTGCTGGTGACCAACCCGTCCAGCCGCCGGTTCCGCGGCCTTGTCCGGGACGCGTGGCAACCGTCGGCGGGCGCGACCGGCGAACGGCATACCGTCCGGTTGCGTGGGGGTGAACGCACCCGGCTGACCAGCACACTGCGACCGACCAGACGCGGTGACCGGCTGGCCGACCGGGTGACGGTGCGCAGCCTCGGCCCACTGAGGGTCGCCGCACGGCAGCAGTCCTTCTCCGTGCCGGGCGCGGTCCGTGCCCTGCCGGCCTTCGCGTCGCGCAAGCACCTGCCGAGCCGGCTGGCGCAGTTGCGGCAGCTCGACGGGCGCTCGGCGGTGCGGACACGCGGGCACGGCACCGAGTTCGACTCCCTGCGTACCTACGTCGAGGGCGACGACGTCCGTTCGATCGACTGGCGAGCGACCGCCCGCCGGCAGTCCGTCGTCGTACGCACCTGGCAGCCCGAGCGGGACCGCCGGATCATCCTCGTGCTGGACACCTCGCGCACGTCCGCCGCCAGGGTCGCGGACATGCCACGGCTCGACGCCGAGATGGACGCCGCGCTGCTGCTCGCGGCCCTTGCGTCCCGTGCCGGCGACCGGGTCGACCTGCTGGCCGGGGACCGCCGCGTCAAGGTGAAGGTGAGCGGATCACGCAACCACACCCAGCTGCTGCACGAGCTCGTGACCGCGATGGCACCGCTCGAACCTGCTCTGCTGGAAGCGAACTGGACCACCTTGGCCGCGGAGGTCAATCGGCTCAGCCGTCGGCGATCCCTCGTGGTCCTGCTCACCTCCCTCGAACCGGCCGCGATCGAGGAAGGGCTGTTGCCGGTGCTGCCCATGCTGACCGCCCACCACCGCGTGGTGCTGGCCTCGGTGGCCGACCCGGCCCTGGGCGCCCTGACCACGAACCGCTCCACCACGTCCGCGGTCTATGACGCGGCGGCAGCCACCCGCACCGTGGCGTTGCGGCAACGCACCGCCGAGGCGCTCGGTCGGGTCGGGGTCACGGTGCTCGACGAGGTGCCGGACGAGCTGCCGGTCGCCCTGGTCGACCACTACCTGCTGCTCAAGTCCCGCGGGCTGCTCTGAGCCGGATGCCTCCACTCGAGGCGCCCGTGGACGCCCGTGGACGGCCGTGAGACATTGACGGCATGCCAACGCACAGCAAGGTTGCCATCGTGGGTTGTGGAGCCATGGGGTCGGTGTATGCCGGGCTCATGCAGCTCGCCGGGCACGAGGTGCACGGCATCTGCCTCTGGACCGACCACGTGCGGGCCGTGCAGACCGGCGGGCTGAGGGTCCACGGCAAGAGCGGGGACCACACCGTGGACCTCGCCTCGATGGGCACCAGCACCGACGGGGTCGGCGAGTGCGACCTCGTCGTCATCGCGACCAAGGCCTTCGACGTCGAGTCCGCGGCGCAGGCGGCCCGGCCGCTCATCGGGCCGGGCACCGTCGTGCAATCCATCCAGAACGGGCTCGGCTCGCCGGAGCGCGTCGCCGGTGTCCTCGGCGGCGAGCGGCTCGCCATCGGCGTGGTCGGCGGTTTCGGGGCCTCTGTGTCCACCCCGGGCGAGGTGCACCACAACGGGATGGAGATGGTGCGGTTCGGCGCCTATGACACCTTGACCCGCGCCGACCTCGAGGCCTCCGCGCAGGTGTGGACCAGCGCCGGCTTCGAGGTGCGCCTGTTCGACGACACCGACCAGATGGTGTGGGAGAAGCTGATCATGAACGTCGCCTTCTCCGGCACCACCTGCCTCACCGGCATGACGATCGGTCAGGTGCTGGCCGACGCCGATGCCTGGCACGTGGCGCAAGAGTGTGCCCTCGAGGCCGTGGCGGTGGCCCGTGCGGCGGGGATCTTCCTGGATGTGGGTGATCCGATCCAACATGTACGGCTCCTCGGTGGCCGGATCCCGGACGCCCGCCCGTCGATGCTGCTGGACCACCTGCTGGGCGAACGTGGCGAGGTCGACGCGATCCTCGTTCAGGTGGCCCGCCTCGGCGAGCGGCACGGCGTCGCCACGCCGACCCTGCAGACCGTGGCCGACCTCATCCGCGCCAGGGAGAGCCTCATGGCCGCCGCCCCCGAGCGTCAGCGCGGCGACAGTCCCCGTGAGCCGAGCAGCTCGGCACGCTTGAACGCGTAGGCCACTGCCCAACTCATCCGCAACCGGTACATCTTCGCGCCAGGTGCCGAGCCTTGGCCGAGTCCCCGGCGGTGCTGAACGTCCACGTGCCGTGCAGGAAGTGTCCGTCCAGCGCACTGATCCGAGGCTCACCGCCGCTCGTCACGGTGGCGACCGACAACACCTTCATACCCGTGAGCAGCTGGGCCAGCTCGTCGGCCCGCAGGGTGCGTTGGTCGTTGATGATCGAACGCAGGTGTCCGGTCGCGCGGGCGTGTGAGGCGTCGAGCAGGTCATGCAGCGAGGCGATGTCCTCCGGTGTCTCTCGCATGCGCCGACCGTACGGCAACGCGCCGAGACCGGCTTGATCGTCGTTGCGGCGATGCGGCCGCCCGGTCAGCCCGCCGCCGGCAGGGTGTCGCCGGCGTCCTGTGCCGAGACGTCTCCGATCTCACCCCTCCGGTGTGCCCACCGACCCAGCGTGAACACGTAGGTCAGGAAGGCGATCTCGACCACCACGCCGATGCCGATCCGGGCCCAGGTGGGCAGCCCCGACGGCGTGACGAAGGCCTCGATGATCCCGGAGACGAGCAGCACCACCACGAGTCCGAGCACCACGACCACCGACGACCGGCCGGCCGCGGCGATCGACTGTCCCCGGGTCCGGCTGCCCGGCACCACCCACGACCAGAAGAGCCGCAGGCCGACGCCCCCGGCGACGAAGACCGCCGTGAGCTCGAGCAGGCCGTGCGGCAGGATGAGACCGAAGAAGAGCCCACCCCGCCCGTGGTCGGCCATGATCGAGCCGATCAGGGCGACATTGACCGTGTTCCTCCAGAGCACCAGGACGACCGGCACTCCGAGGACGCCGAGGGCGACGCAGAGCGCGGCGACCTGCGCGTTGTTGGTCCAGACCTGGCTGGCGAAGTGCGACGCGGCATACTCGCTGTAGTAGCCCTCGACCTCGTGGTGCACGAGCTGGCTGATCTCGGCCGCCGAGACCCGGCTGGCGACGATCCGCGGGTGTGCGAGCAGCCACCATCCGAGCAGGAAGGCAGCCGCGACGTTGGCCAGGGCGGTGACGATCCACCACCGACGCATCTCGTAGAGCGCACCGGGGAACGTCGCGGTGAAGAAGGTCGCCAGGTCCGACCAGGAGTGGCTGCGGGTGCCCGCCGAGCGCGACCGGGCACGAGCGAGCAACGAGGACAGGTAGGCCACGGTCGAGGGGTCGGGGGCACTGGAACGGATCAGGGACAGATGGGTGGCCACCCGCTGGTAGCGGTCGAGGATCTCGTCGGCCTCGGCCCCGCTCAGGCGGCGCTGGCGCACGAGGTGCTCGAGGCGGGCCCACTCCGGGTGGTGCCGGGTCACGAAGGCGTCCAGGTCCACACCGGCAGCCTAGGCCAGCCCGCACGCCCGCGCGGCGCTCGTCCACAGCCCCGGATGCACGTGGAGCCCCTCGACGAGCGGCCGTCGTAGGCTGCGGTCACCATGGCGAAACGTCTCGACCTGTCCTTCGGCGCACACGACCTCGTCACCGGCGAGGCCGTGAGCCTCGAGCTGCCGGCAGCGAGCATCGGCGTGCGGATCCTGTCCGGCCTGATCGACGTGGTGGCGGTCGTCGTGGCGGCCGTGGTCCTGGCGGTGCTCGGCGGCACGATCACCCGGGGCCAGGACCAGGCGTTGACGCAGACGGCGCAAGTCGTGGTCGCACTCCTCGCCGTCCTGGTCCTGCCGACGACTGTGGAGACCCTCACCCGCGGCAAGAGCCCGGGCAAGCTCGCGCTCGGACTGCGCACCGTCCGCGACGACGCGGGGCCGATCCAGTTCCGTCACGCCTTCGTCCGAGCCCTCGTGGGCATGGTCGAGATCTTCGTGACGTTCGGCGTGCCGGCCCTGATCAGCGCCCTGGTGAGCACCCAGGCCAAGCGGCTGGGGGACCACGCCGCCGGCACCTATGTCGTGCGCGAGCGCGTCGCTGTCCGACTCACTCCGCCTCCGGCGATGCCACCGTTCCTGCAGGCCTGGGCGAGCGGCGCCGACATCGCCACCCTGCCGGACGGACTGGCGGTCAACGTGCGCCAGTTCCTCGGCCGCGCAAGCACTCTCACGCCAGCAGCACGAGCGGCGGTCGGCTCCCGGCTGTGCGCCGAGGCGCTGCGCCACGTCGCTCCCCCGCCGTCAGCCGGCGCGCACCCCGAACACGTCCTCGCCGCG
>NZ_VOHR01000276.1 GCF_009192725.1 Segeticoccus rhizosphaerae
CCGACCTGTCGCAGCACGCCGATCGGCGGCTGAGCACGGTCCTGCCCCCGGGCGCTTCGGTCGGCCCGGCGGTCGACGCGACCTCCGCGGCCACCATCGACCACCTGCGGAAGGCCCTGATGGCGGTGGCGGAGGACCCGGGCGTCGACGCCGTCGTCGCGCAGATCACCGCGCTGCCCCATCTGCAGGCCTGCGAGATCGGCCACCTGCTCGACGAGGTCGCCCAGGTCAACCCGAGCACCAGCATCGTCTCGGCGGTGCAGGACACGGTCTGCACCGGTCCCCAGCGCGTGCCCACGATTCCCGACCCGGAGCGTGCCGTGGCTGCACTGGCCCACGCGCTGGAGGTGCGCGTCGCCGGGTGCCGTCGGGGGACCACCCACCCGCGCGCGGTCCCGCGTCGCTGAACAGCGGGTATGCCGTGACCCCACCGCGCCGGTAGGGTCGCCGTCGTGAGCAACCGCACCGTCATCACGTTCGGGACCTTCGACGTGCTCCACGTCGGGCACGTCCGGGTCCTCAAGCGAGCCGCAGCGCTCGGCGACCGGCTCGTCGTCGGAGTCTCGGCCGATGCGCTGAACCTGAAGAAGAAGAACCGCGCCCCGGTGTTCACCCAGGACGAGCGCATGGAGATCGTGGGTGCGCTCGCCGTCGTGGACGAGGTCTTCGTCGAGGAGAGCCTCGAGCTCAAGCGCGACTACATCGAGAAGTACGCCGCGGACGTGCTCGTCATGGGCGACGACTGGAAGGGCAAGTTCGACTTCGTCAGCGACCTGTGCGAGGTGGTCTACCTGCCCCGCACGCCGTCGGTCTCGACGACCGGACTCATCGAGCACATCGCCGGCAGCGCCTGACCCCTGCCGGGGCCGTTCAGGCGTGCGCCCGACGCAGGTCGCGGGAGAGGTCGGCCGCCGCACGCAGTAGCTGTGGGACGGCACGCTGCACGAACGCGTCGGAGATCCGCGTGGCCGGCCCGGAGACCGACATGGCCACCCGGAAGGGCGCCTCCGGCACGGCCACACCGACGCACCGCACCCCGACCTCCTGCTCCCCGTTGTCCATGGCGTAACCGTCACGACGGACCCTGTCGAGCTCCTCGAACATCGCGTCCGGCGTCGTGATCGTGTGCTCGGTCTGCGCCAGCATCCCCGCCCTGTCGAGCAGGGTGCGCACCTGGTCGGCGGATTCCCTCGCGAGCATGGCCTTGCCGACGGCCGTGCAGTGCGCGGGGACCTGTCGGCCGACCTCGGTGAACATCCGCATGCTGTGGCGCGACGGCACCTGGCCGACGTAGACGACCCGATCGCCCTCCAGCATGGCCAGGTTCGCGCTCTCGCCGAGTTCGTCGACGAGGCGCGCAAGGTGCGGCCGTGCCCAGGTCCCGAGGGCGAGTGACGAGGTCTCGCCCAGACGGATGAGCCCGGGGCCGAGGACGTACTGCCGCGACGGTTCCTGCCGGACGTAGCCGAGCTCGACGAACGTGCGCAGCAGCCGGTGGATGGTGGGCAGCGGCAACCGCACGGCGTCCGACAGATCGGTCAGCGAGATAGCGCCACCTGCGTCCACCATCGCCTCGAGGACGGCAAACGCGCGCTCGACGGACTGGATCCTGCCGCTTGTGCCGGGACGAACGCCCTGCACCTTTCCCCGAGGGACCGTGCCCATGCCAGCTGCCTCTCGTGTCCGCCGGGCTCCGGAGAGCCTGAACTGCCACCTCGCAAACCGTTGACGCAAGAACGGGAGCGGTCCTACAGTCAACCGGAAAACAGAAGAACACTTCCACGATATGGAAATACGGGTGAGTTTGTCCAGATGACCGAGCCGAAGGACGTCACAGTCACCGTCGACCTCTCCGACGCGGATCGCGAGATCCTCACTCCGGACGCGTTGGAGCTGCTGGCCGACCTGCACCGCACCTTCGAGGCGCGGCGGCAGGAGCTGCTCGCCGCGCGGGAGAGCCGGTATGCCGAGCTGGCCGCCGGCGGCACGCTGGACTTCCTCCCGGAGACACGCGAGATCCGGGAGGGCGACTGGCAGGTGGCGCCGCCCGCGCCGGGACTGGTCGACCGCCGGGTGGAGATCACCGGCCCGACTGATCGCAAGATGACCATCAACGCGCTGAACTCCGGCGCCAAGGTCTGGCTCGCCGACTTCGAGGACGCGTCGACTCCCTTGTGGCGCAATGTCATCGACGGCCAACGCAACCTTCGGGACGCCTTGGACCGGCAGATCGACTTCACCAGTGAGGAGGGCAAGACCTACGCCCTCGGAGACGAGCTGGCGACCATCGTGGCCCGGCCGCGCGGTTGGCACCTGCCCGAGAAGCACATCCTGGTCGACGGTCAACCGATGTCGGGCAGCCTGGTCGACTTCGGGCTCTACCTGTTCCACTGCGGCCAGCGCCAGCTCGACGCCGGCAAGGGACCCTACTTCTACCTACCGAAGATGGAGAGCCACAAAGAGGCCCGGCTCTGGAACGACGTCTTCGTCCGCGCCCAGGACCGGCTCGGCATGCCGCAGGGCACCATCCGGGCCACCGTGCTGATCGAGACCTACCCCGCGGCCTTCGAGATGGAGGAGATCCTCTACGAGCTGCGCGACCACAGCTCGGGGCTCAACGCCGGGCGGTGGGACTACATCTTCAGCGTGATCAAGAAGTTCCGCACCCGCGGTCGAGACTTCCTGCTGCCCGACCGGGCCCAGGTCACCATGACCGTGCCCTTCATGCGCAGCTACACCGAGCTGCTCGTCTCCACCTGTCACCGCCGCGGCGCCCACGCCATCGGCGGCATGGCCGCCTTCATCCCGAGCCGCCGCGACGCCGAGGTCAACAAGGTCGCGATGGCCAAGGTGACCGAGGACAAGGAGCGCGAGGCGAGCGACGGCTTCGACGGGTCCTGGGTGGCCCACCCCGACCTCGTGCCGATCTGCCGCAAGGCCTTCGACGCCGTGCTGGGAGATCGGCCCAACCAGCTCGACCGGCTGCGTGACGACGTGCACGTGACCGCAGCCGAGCTGCTGGACGTGGCAGCGACGCCGGGCAGCGTCACGGAAGCGGGTCTGCGGGCCAACATCAGCGTCGGCATCCAGTACCTCGCCTCATGGTTGAGGGGGACCGGTGCGGTGGCGATCTTCAACCTGATGGAGGACGCCGCCACGGCGGAGATCTCGCGCTCGCAGGTGTGGCAGTGGCTCCACAACGACGTCGAGCTGGAGGACGGGGAGACGGTGACCCGGGAACTGGTGCACCGCATCGTGGACGAGGAGATCGCCAAGCTGCCCGGTGACGCGGCAGACTACGCGGACGCGAAGGCGACCTTCCTCGACGTCGCCGTCTCCGACGACTTCGAGGAGTTCCTCACCCTGCCGGCCTACGAACGGATGCCCTGACCCGATGGACGCGAGAGGCCTGGCCGACCAGCTGCGGCCCCTGCTGGGTGACGACGCCGTCATCACCGACCACCAGCGGCTGCGCACCTACGAGTGCGACGGGCTCGCCCACTACAAGGTGACCCCGGCGCTCGTCGTGCTGGCCGAGACGACCGCCCAGATCGCGGCGTGCGTCAAGGCCTGCGCGCAGGCCGGCGTGCCGTTCGTGGCTCGGGGCTCTGGCACGGGCCTGTCCGGTGGCGCACTGCCCCACGCCGATGGGGTCCTGATCGTCACCTCGCGGATGCGGCAGATCCTCGAGATCGACCGGGACAGCCAGCGCGCCGTCGTCGAACCGGGCGTGATCAACCTGCACCTGAGCCAGGCCACGCAGCCGCAGGGCTACTACTACGCGCCCGATCCCTCCAGCCAGCAGGTCTGCTCGATCGGCGGCAACGTGGCCGAGAACTCCGGTGGGGCGCACTGCCTCAAGTACGGCTTCACCACCAACCACGTCACCGGGTTGGAGCTGGTCACCCCCGCGGGCGAGGTCGTGGAGATCGGCGGCAAGGCGCCGGACCCGCCCGGATACGACCTGCTCGGCGCCCTCGTCGGTTCCGAGGGGACCCTCGGGATCGCCACCCGGGTCACGGTGCGGCTGACCCGCTCGCCCGAGTCCGTGCGGACGCTGCTGGCGGCGTTCCCGCACACCGACCAGGCCGGGGGAGCGGTCTCGGCGATCATCGGCGCGGGCGTGATCCCGGCGGCCATCGAGATGATGGACGCGCTGGCGATCGAGGCCGCCGAAGCCGCGGTGCACTGCGACTACCCGGCCGGTGCCGGTGCGGTACTCGTCGTCGAGCTCGACGGCCCCACGCCGGAGGTCGAGCACGTCTTCGAGCAGGTCGAGCGGTTCTGCCGCGAGCACGACGCCTTCGAGATCCGGATCGCCCGCGACGACGCCGAGCGCGCGCTGTTCTGGAAGGGGCGCAAGTCCGCCTTCGCCGCCGTCGGGCGGATCAGCCCCGACTACATCGTCCAGGACGGGGTGATCCCGCGCACCTCGCTGCCGGAGGTGCTGCGCGCCATCGAGGCCATCGGCGTCGACAAGGGGGTCCGGGTGGCGAACGTCTTCCACGCCGGCGACGGCAACCTGCACCCACTGGTGCTCTTCGACGACGCCAACCCCGGCGAGGCCGAGCGAGCCGAGGAGGCCTCCGGCGCGATCCTCGACCTGTGCATCCAGCACGGTGGCTCCATCACGGGCGAGCACGGAGTCGGTTCGGACAAGGCCAAGTTCATGCCCCGGATGTTCTCCGACGACGACCTCGACACCATGCAGCTGGTCCGGTGCGCCTTCGACCCGGATTCGATCTCCAACCCTGGCAAGGTGTTTCCGACCCCTCGCCTGTGCGGTGAGGTGCCGGGCAGGCACAAGGGAGCCCACCCGCTCTCGGAGGCCGGCGTGGCGGAGGTCTTCTGATGGGCGATCCGCTGGCCCAGCTCGAGGACGACTGCGGCGGCCACGCCACCGAGGCCGACTCGTCGGATGCCGTCGACGGCGTGGCCGCGCAGTGGGTGGCCCGTCCCGCCGACGAGGCCGAGACCGCTGCCGTGCTGCGCACCTGTGCCGAGGGCGGCCTCGCCG
>NZ_VOHR01000277.1 GCF_009192725.1 Segeticoccus rhizosphaerae
GGTGCCGCGCGCGGTGCGGCCGGCCGGCTCCGACGGTGCCAGGACGCGGGGGACACCGACGGTGCGCCCGAACGCGAGCTCGAGCAGGTCCATCCGGTAGTCGCCCGTGGTGGCCGACCAGTAGCCCGTGCCGGAGGCCTCGCTGCGGTCGGTGGTCGTGGCCTCGGGGGACCCGAGCAACCGCCAGGTGAGCCAGTCGTGGGGCAGCAGCACCTGAGCGACCCGGTCGGCCAGCTCGGGCTCGCGCTCGCGCATCCACGCCAGCTTGGTGACCGTGATCGAGGGGATCGGCACCGAGCCGACGGCCTCCACCCAGGCGTCACGACCCAGCTGTTCGGTGAGCGCCCGCGCCTGGGGCGCGCTGCGCACGTCGTTCCACAGCAGCGCCGGCCGCACGGTGTTGCCCTGCGCATCGAGCGTCACGAGGCCGTGCTGCTGGCCGGCGACCGCGACGGCACTGGCCGTCGGCACCTCGTCCGAGACCCGCTGCAACGCCTCCCACCACAGCTGCGGGTCGATCTCCGTCCCGTCCGGGTGTGGCGCCTGGTCGAGGGACAGCACCCGGCCGGTGGAGGGATCGACCGTGACGACCTTGCACGACTGGGTGGAGGAGTCGACTCCTGCGACGCGATCTGTCGGTGAGCTCATGGACGAAGTCTGCCGGTTCGTCTCGGCGGCAAGTCCACTCGGGCCTCGAAAGAACTCGCGTGACGACGCCCACTGCGTCGAGGTGCTGTAGCTCGACACACGAATTGTCGAAGACCGACCCTTGATCTCACACAAAATGTGTGGGAAGTTGTCCGGCACCGCAGGAGGAGGTCGGCCCCGTCGCCGGCCCCCGCCGCCGCCCGCCTCACCCGAGGGAGCCTGCCCATGCCGAAGCGACTCGACCGCCTCGACCTCTCGCGGGGACCCACTCGTCGTGAGGTGCTGCGCGCCGGCGCCTGGGGCGCCGGGGCGCTGGCCGGCGCGGCCCTCCTCGGGGCGTGCGGCAAAGAGGAGGCGCCGGTCCCGCCCCTGGCACAGGGCTCCGATCCATGGCGCCGGTTCGCGGGGACGACGATCAACTTCATCTCCGAGAACACTGCGCCCACCGCGGCGATCGCCGCGAACCTCAAGCCGTTCACCGACCTCACCGGCATCCGCGTGCAGATCGTCAACCTGGAGCTGTCGGCACTGGTCCAGCGTGTGGCGCTGGACATGGCCTCCGGCGACGCGCAGTACCAGGTCATCTACGCCGACCCCTACCAGGTGCTGGCACCGTATGCCGGCGGGCTGGCCGACCTGCGCGAGTTCATCGAGGACGACAGCTACCCCGAGCTCGAGGGCGGGGTGGAGGACTTCATCCCGACCCAGATGGATGCGGCAGGACGCTTCGAGCGGGCGGACGGGCCGATCTATGCGCTGCCTTACGACTGCCCCACGATGATCTGGCAGTACCGCGCCGACCTCTTCGAGAAGTACCACGACCCCATGTCGAACGACCTCGGCTTCGACCCGACTCCCGGTGCGGACCGCACCTGGGAGGAGTACCGCAAGATCGCGGCCTGGTTCAACGACCACGTCGACGAGGTCAAGTACGGCACCGGCCAGCAGGCCAAGCAGCACGACTCGCTGCAGTGCGACTTCAGCAACGTCCTGTGGAGCTACGGCGGCGACTACTTCGAGGGAGGACAGAAGGCCGGCCTGCTGGGCACCACCGATCCGGGCGCCTCGCGGCTGCGCGAGGACACGGCGATCGAGGCGGCGGCCTTCTACGGCGACCTGCTGAAGGTCGCTCACCCCGGCTCGCGGACCTGGGACTGGGACGGTGTCGGAGCAGCCCTGCGCGCCAAGGAGATCGCGATGTGCCCCAACTGGCACGAGTTCGCGGCCAGCAACGAGCAGGTGCTGCCTGGCAAGATCGGCTACGCGCCGCTGCCCAAGGGACCCGCCCGGTCCTCCGACATCTACGGTGGCACCGGCATCGGGATAGCCGCCAACAGCACGGGCGCTGCCCGTGGCGCGGCCTGGCTGTTCGTCAACTGGGCGACCTCGCCGAAGACCCAGCTGGCCAACCTCAAGAGCAAGGCCGGCGGTGGGACCCCGACGCGCACCTCGGTCTACGAGTTGCCCGAGGTCAAGAAGGCCGAGCACCGGCCCAGTGCCCTGCCCAACATGCTGACCGGTCCAGCGGTGAGCAAGGCGTGGGAGAAGGACCACATCGGGCTCCGGCCGAAGATCCCGATGTGGAACGAGTGCGACACCGCGATCTTCACCTCGTTGTCCAAGATGATCGCCGGTCAGCAGTCACCCAAGGAGGCCATGGTCGACACGGCCGACAAGTTCGACCGGGTCGTCTCGAGAGGGTGGTTCGCGTGAGCGTCACAGCCGAACGGACTCCGGCGCGGCAGGCGTCGCGACCTCCGCGCCCACCCCGGCGCAAGAGCCGGTTCACCTTCACCGGCAAACTGATGACCCCGGGCGTCGTCCTGCTGGCCCTGTTGTCGATCCTGCCGTTCATCGCCCTGATCGTGATGAGTTTCAGCCGGGTGCGGTTGCTCGGTGGCGTGCGGCTCGAGTGGGTCGGTGTCGACAACTGGACCCGGGTCCTGACCGACCCGGACATGTGGTCGAGCTGGTTCCGCACCGCCGTCTTCCTCGTGCTCACCCTCGGCATCGAGATGGTGTTGGGCATCGGCATCGCGATCGCCTTGCACCGCGTGGTCAAGGGCCGTGGACTGCTCCTGTCCCTGGTGCTGCTGCCGATGTTCGTCGCGCCGGTCATCGTGGGACTGCTCGGGCGCTACCTCACCGACTCGACTTTCGGCCTCTACTCGTCGATCCTGCACTCCCTCGGCTGGGACGCCGACATCCTCGGCAGCCCGACGAGCGCGTTCGCGGCGGTGGTGCTCATGGACGTCTGGGAGTGGACCCCGCTGATCGCGTTGATCACCCTGGCCGGCCTCTCCGGCGTCAACCCCTCGATCCTCGAGGCCGCGTCGCTCGACGGAGCCGGTTACTGGAAGTCCCTGCGGCACATCGTGCTGCCCTCGATCTCGGGAATCCTCCTGGTGGCGCTCCTGATCCGGGCGATGGACGCGGTCCGCTACTTCGACATCATCTTCGTGACCACCAACGGTGGACCGGCCGACGCCACCAAGACCATCCCGATCCGCCTGTTCGAGACCGCCTTCCGGTTCTTCGACCTCGGCTACGCGGCGGCGATCGGGTTGATGATGCTGGCGGTCACGATCGCCATCTCGCAGGCGTTCGTCCGGATCCTCACGGCGAAGGGGCTGACCCGATGACCACCGAAACCACGGCCACGGACACGGCGGGGACGCAAGACGGGGGTCCGCCGCGGCGAGACGTCGAGAAGGCGCGCAGCAGCAGGACAGTCGGCAACCTCAGCACCGCGGTCGTCATCGTCGTGGTCCTGCTGTGGACGCTGGTGCCGCTCGTCTGGATGGTGCTCGGTTCCTTCAAGAACAGCGCCGACGTCACGTCCAGCGACCCGAAGTGGTTCTTCGCGCCCACGATGGACAACTACAAGCACCTGTTCAGCGGCGCCAACGACCTGACGCCCTACCTCGTGCACAGCATCATCGCCGCCGGCGTCGCCGCTCTGCTGTCGCTCGTCCTGGGCACCCTCGCCGGCTACGGACTCTCACGCTCGGCGATGCGGGGCAAGCACCACCTGTCGTTCTGGATCATCTCCACGCGGATGGCCCCGATCGCCGCCGTGGTCCTGCCGCTCTTCCTCATGTTCCGGGTGGCCGGCCTGATTGACACCCTGCCGGGGTTGATCCTCGCCTACATGACCTTCAACCTGCCCTTCGCGATCTGGTTGATGAGTGCCTTCTTCGCCGACGTTCCCCCGTCCATCGAGGAGTCGGCGCTGGTCGCCGGGTGCACCAGGTGGCAGGCCTTCTGGTACGTCATCCTGCCGCTGTGCAAGGCGGGGCTGGTGACCACCGGAGTGCTCTGCCTCGTGTTTGCCTGGAACGACTACGCGTTCGCCACCGTGTTCGCCGGGCCGAGCTCGCAGACCCTGCCCATCGCAGCCAGCCAGCTGGTGACGCAGACCGGTATCGACTGGGGTCAGCTCACCGCGATCGGCACCATCGTGGTGCTCCCGATGGTGCTCGCCGGCCTGGCGGTGCGGCGCTGGCTGGTCACCGGGTTGACCCTGGGGGCGGTCACCGGTGAATGACGTGAGCGTGCCCGACACGATGCGGGTGAGCGTCCTGCGCGGGATCCGCGACGTGGCGGTCGAGGAGCGGCCGACACCGCAGCCCGGGCCGGGCGAGGTCCTGGTCCGGGTCGGCTCCGTCGGGGTGTGCGGGTCGGACGTCCACTACTACGAGCACGGCCGGATCGGCGACCACGTCGTCCGCGGCCCGCTCGTGCTGGGCCACGAGGCCGGCGGCCGGATCGCCGGCGTTGGCGAAGGGGTCGACGTCTCTCGGGTCGGGCAGCGAGTATCGCTCGAGCCCGGGGTGCCCTGCCGCCACTGCGTCCAGTGCCGCGCCGGACGCTACAACCTCTGCCCCGACGTGGTCTTCTTCGCCACGCCACCCGTGGACGGCGCCTTCGCCGAATACGTCACCATCGCCGAGGACTTCGCGTATGCCGTGCCCGACCAGCTCTCGGACGACGCCGCTGGCCTCATCGAACCGCTCTCGGTGGGGGTCTGGGCCAACCGCAAGGCCCGGGTCGGCGCCGGCTCAAGGGTGCTGATCAGCGGCGCGGGCCCCGTGGGTCTGGTGGTTGCCCAGGTGGCACGGGCCAGGGGGGCGAGCGAGATCGTCGTGTCGGACGTCGACTCGCGGCGGCTCGAGGCGGCCACCCGGTTCGGCGCGACCCGCGTCCTCGACGCGCGTGACGGCATACCGGCGGGGCTGGTCGTCGACGCCTTCGTGGACTGCTCCGGCGCACCCTCCGCGGTGGCCAG
>NZ_VOHR01000278.1 GCF_009192725.1 Segeticoccus rhizosphaerae
CGGGCTGGGCGTGGACCGGCTCGGGCTCGGCCCGGCCGGCCGCACCGACGTCACCCGGGCCAGGATGCTCGCCGCCCTGCTGGCCATCGTGGGGGTCGCCGTCGCCGTCTTCGGCGAGCACGGCACCTCGACGGTCGCGCTGCTCCCGGCCGTGCTGGCCTTCCTCGTCGGTGTCTCGTCCGCCGCGCAGCAGGCGGTGAACGGCAAGGTCAACGGGGTGTCCCGGCAGCCGCTGTCGACGACCTGGCTCAACTTCGCGACCGGCACCGTGCTGCTCTTGGTCCTCACCGGGATCGTGGCCCTGGCCCGGTCCGACGGCGGAGGCTCGGGCGCCGGCACGCCTCCGTGGTGGTCCTGGCTCGGCGGGCTGTGCGGGATCGGGTTCATCGCCCTGGCGGCCTGGGCGGTCCGTCACACGGGCGTGTTGCTCTTCGGGCTGGTCACGTTGTCGGGACAGCTGCTTACCGCACTCGCGCTGGACCTCGCCTCGCCCCGCACGAGGGGCCAGATCGGCACCCAGGTCGTGCTGGGTCTCGCGATCACGCTGGCCGCTGCGGCGATGGCGAGCGTCGCTGCCGGCCGGAGGCGCTCACAGGCCGCGCGCCGAGCCAGCGCCTGAATCCGGACTCAGCTGCTGGGGTGAGCGCCGCGTCGACGACGTCCGGAATCGCCCGCGAACAACGAGAGATTCAGCCCTGCGTCACGGCAGCGGGAGCCACGCGATCACGCTCGTCGTGCACGAAGGCGCCGGCCTCGAGCAGTCGGGGCTCGTGGGCGCGATAGTGGTGCCCGCGGAAGTACAACGGCCGGTCGACCCGGGGGATCCAGGCACGCACCAGTGCTTCGACACCGCAGGTTCCCGGACGCATCCGCCGTCCCTTGGCGTCCGGGACCGACCCGAGTGCGTCGCACCGGTCGTTCTTGGTCAACGGTCGGGTGGCCGCCAGCGGCAGCACCCTTCCGGTGCTCGGATCACGCAGGTCGGGGCGGTCGAGGGTGGGCGTGCTCATCGTGGTGTCCTGACTGGCTCGTGAGTCGACAAAAGGCCTACGAACGCTGCCCCGAGCGGCCAGCCGGGACAGTGACAGGCACAACGCCCGCCACTCGCGACAACGCCGCTCAACTGAGAATCATTCCCACGAGGCCTCGCGGTCCGAGCGGTCGAAGCACATGTCGATGCTCGCGCAGCCGTCGGCGCCAAGGGTGGTCGGGTTGGAGGCCGAGGTGATCGGGCCAGTAATGGACCACCGCCGGGCAGGCGGCGCCGACAGTCATCGTCCGTCGGGATCGGCCATGGCAGGATGAGGTCCCGTGACGGCAACTCTCCTGGACGGCAAGGCCACCCTCGCGACGATCAAGGCAGAGCTCAAGTCGCGCGTCGCCGAACTGCGGGAGCACGGAATCGTCCCGGGTCTTGGGACCGTGCTCGTGGGGGATGACCCGGGCAGCCGGTGGTACGTCGGTGCCAAGCACCGTGATTGCGAAGAGGTCGGCATCGCCAGTCTCCGCCGCGACCTACCCGCCACGTCCACCCAGGCGGAGGTCGAGGCGGTCGTCGACGAGCTCAACGCCGAGCCCGCGTGCACCGGGTTCCTCGTCCAGCAACCCACCGGACTGGACGAATTCGCTCTCCTCTCCCGCGTCGACCCGGCCAAGGACGTCGACGGCCTGCACCCGTTCAACCTCGGCTGTCTGGTGCTCGGCGAGACGGGGCCGCTGCCGTGCACCCCGATCGGCATCATCGAGCTGCTTTGCCGGTATGACGTGCCGCTCGCCGGCGCGCACGCCGTCGTCGTCGGTCGCGGACTCACCGTCGGTCGCCCCCTCGGCCTGCTCCTCAGCCGCAAGAGCGAGAACGCCACCGTCACGCTGTGCCACACAGGGACCCGCGACCTGCCGGGGCTCGTGCGGCAGGCCGACATCGTGGTTGCCGCAGCCGGGCAGCCGGGCCTCATCACCCCCGACATGGTCAAGCCCGGTGCCGCCGTCATCGACGTCGGCGTGTCCCGGGTCGACGGCAAGGTGGCCGGTGATCTGGCCGACGGCGTCGACGAGGTGGCTGGGTGGGTCTCGCCGAACCCCGGTGGGGTGGGGCCCATGACGCGAGCGATGTTGTTGACCAACGTGGTCGAGGCCGCCGAACGCCAGCGAGCATGAGCGACCGCCCGCTCGGGGTCTGGTGGGTGCTCGCTGCCGGACTCGTGGTGGGCCTGCTCCTCATCGCTGACGGCCACCTGCTGCGGGGTGGCTACGTCATCGCGGGCTCCCTTGCCCTGTCGGCGTTCTTGCGGCTGGTGCTTCCGCCTGCCGCCGCCGGCAGCCTGGCGGTGCGCTCGCGGGCGACCGACGTCGTGGTCATGCTCGCGCTGGCCGCGGTCCTGGCGGGAGTGCTCTCGGTCCTGGACATGCGCCCCCGCGGTCCGGGTTCGGTCAACGGCGCGGCAACAGCCGCGGCCCCCGCGGCATCGTCATCGACGTCTGGGATCGCACCCGGCGCAGCATTGCCGACCACCGCAGCGCAGTCGGCAACGCGGGCCCGGCCGCCCATCTCGCTGGAAGGCTGAGTCCCGCCGAGGCGACAGACGCGAAACGGCCCCGGCAGCCGGTGCTGCCGAGGCCGTCGTGTCGCGGCCGTCAGGAGAGCAGGCCGAGCTTGCTCACGGCGTCGCGCTCCTCGGTGAGCTCCTTGACCGACGCGTCGATGCGGGCGCGCGAGAAGTCATCGATCTCGAGCCCCTGCACGATCTGCCACTTCCCGTCCTCCACGGTCACCGGGAAGGAACAGATCAGCCCCTCCGGCACGTCGTAGGAGCCGTCGGACGGCACCGACATGGAGACCCAGCGCCCGTCGGTGCCCAGCTGCCAGTCACGAGCGTGGTCGATGGTCGCCGACGCGGCGGAGGCGGCCGAGGAGGCGCCGCGCGCGTCGATGATCGCCGCGCCGCGCTTGGCGACGGTCGGGATGTAGGTCTCCTCGATCCAGGTCTGGTCGCCGACCGCCTCGACGGCGCCCCGGCCGCCGACCTCGGCGTGGAAGAGGTCGGGGTACATGGTCGAGGAGTGGTTGCCCCAGATCGACAGCTTGCTGATCTCGGTGACCGGCACGCCCAGCTTCTTGGCCAACTGGGCGGTCGCACGGTTGTGGTCGAGCCGGGTGAGCGCGGTGAACCGCTCGCGCGGGATGTCGGGCGCGTTGCTCATCGCGATCAGGGCGTTGGTGTTGGCCGGGTTGCCGGTGACGGTGACCTTGACGTCGTCCGCGGCGACTTCACTGAGCGCCTTGCCCTGCGGTGCGAAGATCCCGCCGTTGGCCTCGAGCAGGTCACTGCGCTCCATGCCCGGGCCGCGCGGGCGGGCGCCGACCAGGAGCGCGTGGTTGACGCCCTCGAAGACCTTCTTGGGGTCGTCGCCGGTCTGGACACCGGCCAGGGTCGGGAACGCGCAGTCGTCCAGCTCCATGACGACGCCCTCGAGCGCCTTGAGGGCGGGCGTGATCTCGAGCAGACGCAGCTCGACCGGGGTGTCCGGGCCGAACAGGGCGCCGCTTGCGATGCGGAAGAGCAGGCTGTAGCCGATGTTGCCGGCGGCGCCGGTCACGGCGACCTTGATGGGTGTGGTGCTCACGGTGACGACCCCTTCAGGCGAATGAGTTTGGGTACGAAAGCGACGTTAGCAGCGTGTGCGCCAGCAGATCGGGGCGAGTCATCGGGACCGGGGCAGTCGTGAGAGGGGAGCGCTCCCTCGAGGGGGCCGCTCGCCCCGCAACAGGAAGCAGTGGGACTCAGGCGCGCAGGCCGTCCAGCACGACCTCGACCATCCGCGCGGCCTGGTCGGGTTCGAGCGCGCCCATCATCGTGCAGCCGCCCACCAGGCGGGTGACGTCGGAGGCAGACACATCGGCCCGCACGACACCTGCCTGCTGCGCCCGCTCGAGCATCGTGGTCATCGCCGCGGAGACGGTCTCACGAGAGTGCGTCATGGTGGCGGAACCCTTGCCGATGGCGTCGAAGAGCTGTTGGAACAACGCGCGCTTGGACACGGCATACGCGCTGAACTCCGTGATCCAGGTGCGGAACGCGGACCAGACGTCGGCTTCGTCGGCCAGTTCCACGGCCCGGCCGGCGATCGCGTCGACATCGTTCCTGTAGATGGCCTCGAGCAGGTCGAGCCGGGTGGGAAAGCGGCGGTAGAGGGTGCCGATGCCGACGCCCGCGCGGCGGGCGACGTCCTCCAGCGGGGCGTCGGCGCCGTGCTCGACGAACTCCGCGCGGGCCGCCTCGATCAGCTTGGCCTGGTTGCGTTGCGCGTCGGCGCGCAGGGGGCGCTCCGTCGTCGCCGCGTCCGACGCCTTGGGCGTCACCACCTGGGGCACCTCCGTCATCTCGGTCCGAGAACGTGCTCGGAAATTCGTCGTCCGAAACCTCTTGCGAAGTGGAGGACGCCTCCGTATCGTAATGGAGGGCGCCTCCACTTACCGATGATACCTCGAAGGAACCACCTCAATGTCCTCTCAGACTAACCTCCTGCTGCGCGGCGCACCTGCGCCCGCGCAGCCTCGTCACAGCAAGACCGTGCTGCTCGCCGTCATCCTCGTCGCGCAGCTGATGGTGGTGCTCGACATGAGCATCGTCAACGTGGCGCTGCCCTCCATCCAGCAGGCCCTCGGTTTCACCTCGAGCGGCCTGTCCTGGGTGCTCAACGCCTATACGCTCGCCTTCGGCGGCCTGCTGCTGCTCGGAGCGCGGGCGGGTGACATCTTCGGACGTCGCCGCGTGTTCCTCGCCGGGGTCGCCGTCTTCAGCCTCGCCTCGCTCGCCGGCGGCCTCGCCACGGCGGGGTGGTGGCTGCTCGCGGCGCGCGGTGTGCAGGGCTTCGGCGCGGCCCTCGCCGCTCCGGCCGTCCTCGCGCTGCTGGCCTCGGAGTTCCCGGAG
>NZ_VOHR01000279.1 GCF_009192725.1 Segeticoccus rhizosphaerae
GGCCGCGCCGCCGGGCCGGTCGGCCAGCAGCCGCAGCAGCGCGGTGAGGACCGGCCCGCCGATCGAGGGAGGTGGGTTGGTCGCCACCGTCCAGTCGCCGAACGTGGAGGTCAGCGCCGGACGGATCACCGCCTCGTATGCCGTGAGGTCGTCCCGCGTGATCAGGCCGCCCCTGTCGCGCATGTCGGCGACCAGCGCCGCGCCGAGGTCGCCGGAGTAGAGGACCGTGGCTCCCTGACTCGCGACCTGCTCGAGGCTGTCGGCAAGGTCGGGCAGCACCAGGAGGTCCCCGGCGCGGGCCGGCCCGCCGCCCGGCCCGGTCACCGCCGCCCGCGTCTGCTCGTCCCACCCGAAGAGCGAGTCGTGCACCAGCTGGAGGTAGCTCGCCGCCGCGGCCCCCACGGGGAACCCCGTCCGCAGCGCGCGGATCGCAGGAGCCATCAGCTCCCGCCACGGCGCCCCGCCGTAGCGCTCGTGGGCCAGCTCGAAAGCGGCGAACGCCCCTGGTGTGGCGACGGATCCGTGACCGGCTCCGACCGTGATGCCGCCGCCGTAGTCGGTGTGGATCTCGCGCACCCCGCGACCGAAGGCCTCGGACGGCATACCCCGTCCGGGCATCTCGACGTTGCCGTCCACCACCACCGGGTCGCCGTCGACCGGCCAGACGGCGACGTAGGCGCCCGCCATCGGGCTGACGATGCCGGGTTCGGTCGCGAACGACACCGTCATCGCGGCGATCGCGGCATCCACCGCAGTGCCCCCGCCGTGCACGAGGTCCAGACCGGCCTGGGCAGCCAGCGGGTTGGTGGCGGCCACGGCCGCGCGTCGGCTCATGGCTCGATTGTGCCGAGGCCGGCCCCCGCTGACCACTCCCGCCCCGTGCGGATCGTTGTTGCGCTCCCGGCGCCCTGCGCCCGGGCCCTGTCCCGGAGATCGGCGCCGTGGTGGGTCAGAAGAGGCGCGACTCCACGTCGTCGATCCCCTTGAGGGCGTCGTAGTCGAGGGTGACGCAGCGGATGCCGCGGTCGGTGGCGAGGGTGCGGGCCTGCGGCCTGATCACCTGCGCGGCGAACACCCCGGTGACCGGCCCTCCCGCGGTCAGGTGCGGGTCGCGGTTCATCAGCTCGAGGTAGCGGGTCAGCTGCTCGACGCCGTCGATCTCACCTCGACGCTTGATCTCGACGGCCACGCTCGCTCCCGAGCCGTCCTTGCACAGGATGTCGACCGGCCCGATCGCCGTCATGTACTCCCGCCGCACCAGGGTGTAGCCGTCGCCGAGGGTGTGGATGTGCTCGGCGAGCAGCCGCTGCAGGTGGGCCTCCACGCCGTCCTTGACCAGGCCCGGGTCGATGCCGAGCTCGTGCGAGGAGTCGTGCAGGACCTCGTGCAGCCGCACCCGCAGGTGGTCCTCCGACTTGGCGTGCTGCACCAACCAGACCGCCTCGACGCCCTCGGCGACCTCCTCTGCGTCCGGTGCCACCTCGGCCATCGCGCACGGTGGCGCCATCCAGTTCAGCGGTTTGTAGGAGCCGCCGTCGCTGTGCACCAGGACCGAGCCGTCGGCCTTGACCATCAGCAACCGGGTCGCCAGGGGCAGGTGGGCCGTCAGACGGCCGATGTAGTCGACGCTGCACCGCGCTATCACCACTCGCACCGCGCCACCCTAACCGGCGTGGCCGCGGGGCCGGTACGCCGGAACCCCGCCGACGGCCCTCTGAGAGGATGCGCTCATGTCTCGAGAGATCAGCACCGTCGGCGTGATCGGCTTGGGCACCATGGGTGCCGGCATCGTGGAGGTCTTCGCCCGCAACGGCATCGACGTCGTCGCGGTGGAGAACACCCCCGAGGGTGCCGAACGCGGCCGCACGATCCTGCAGCAGTCGACCGACCGTGCCGTCTCGCGCGGCAAGCTGGAGCAGGACGCCCAGGCCGCCCTGCTGGAGCGCGTCCGCTTCACCAGCGAGTTCGCCGACCTCGCGCGGTGCGACCTGGTCGTCGAGGCGGTGCCGGAGCACCTCGACCTCAAGCGCGAGATCTTCAGCACGCTCGATGACATCGTGGGCCCCGACGCCATCCTCGCGACCAACACCTCCAGCCTGTCGGTCACCGAGATCTCGGTGGCCACCAAGAACCCGCGCCGGGTCGTGGGCATGCACTTCTTCAACCCGGCGCCCGTGCTCAAGTTCGTCGAGGTCGTGCGCACCGTCGTCACCGAGGACGACGTGGTCGAGGACGTCAAGGCGCTGGCCGAGCGGCTCGGCAAGATGCCGGTGGTCATCGGCGACAAGGCCGGGTTCATCGCCAACGCCCTGCTGTTCGGCTACCTCAACCACGCGGTCTCGCTGTTCGAGGCGAAGTACGCCACGCGCGAGGACATCGACGCCGCGATGAAGCTGGGCTGCGGACTGCCGATGGGTCCATTGGCGCTGATGGACCTGATCGGCCTCGACACGGCATACGAGATCTGCGACACGATGTACAAGCAGGGGCGAGACCGGCTGCACGCACCCAGCCCGATCCTCAAGCAGATGGTGACCGCCGGCCTCAAGGGGCGCAAGACCGGCCGCGGGTTCTACACCTACGACAAGCCGGGGAGCGGCAAGGTCGTGCCGGACCACCTCACGCCCGACGCGGACGCGGCTGCCGCGCAGGGCCGCCCGATCTCCTCCGTGGGCGTCGTGGGTTCCGGTGTGATGGCTCGCAGCATCGTCGAGGTCTGCGCCAAGGGCGGGTATGACGTAACCTTCGTCGCCCGCTCCGCGGCCAAGGTCGACGAGGTGGTGGCCGGGGTCACCAAGAGCCTCGAGAAGGGAGTGCAGCGCGGCAAGGTGTCCGAGGACGAGCGGGTGGCGGCGCTCGGCCGGATCACCGGGACCGCGCGGCTGGACGACCTGGCCGGGGTCGACCTCGTGGTCGAGGCGGTGGTGGAGGACCTCGGGGTCAAGCAGGCGCTGTTCGAGAACCTCGACGAGATCTGCAAGCCCGGGGCGGTGCTCGCCACGACCACCTCCTCGCTGCCGGTCATCGAGTGCGCCGCGGCGACCACACGACCGCAGGACGTGGTCGGGTTGCACTTCTTCAACCCGGCACAGGTGATGGCGCTGGTCGAGGTGGTGCACACCGTGTCGACCTCGGACGAGGTGGTCGCGACCGCGCAGGGCTTCTGCCGGGACCTGGGCAAGCACCCGGTCTCGTGTGGCGACCGGGCGGGTTTCATCGTCAACGCGCTGCTGTTCCCCTACCTGGGCGACGCGGTCAAGATGCTCGAGGCGCACTACGCCAGCGCCGACGACATCGACACCGCGATGAAGACCGGCTGCGGCTACCCGATGGGGCCCTTCGAGCTGCTGGACGCGGTGGGCCTGGACGTCTCACTGGCGATCCAGCGTCAGCTCTACCTCGAGTTTCGCGAGCGCGGCTTCGCCCCGGCGCCGCTGCTCGAGCAGCTGGTCACGGCGGGCTACCTCGGCCGCAAGGTCGGCCGCGGCTTCCGCACCTACTCCTGAGCGGAATCTTCGCGCGGTTTCGGCCCCTGACCGGGCCCCGAACCTCGCAAAGATTCCTCACGGGGGCTGGCAGAATCGGTGGTATGCCCCGTGCCAACCGTCGTCGTCCGCAGGGGCCCCGTGGTGACCTCGGCCGATCGATGCAGGGCATGGTCCGCACCGAGAGCCACGCCGACGGCGACTGGCTGGTGCGCACCGTCCGGGGCAACGACTCGGGCAAGGCCTACCGCTGCCCCGGCTGCCAGCAGGAGGTCCCCGCCTCCGCGCCGCACGTGGTCGCCTGGCCCGCCGACGGACTCGGAGGCCTGGCCGAACGCCGGCACTGGCACACGCCCTGCTGGCGGGCCCGCCACCGGCGCACACCGCGCGGTTCCTGGAAGTGAGCGGCACCCGCCGGCCCCGCTTGTTGCTGGGGCTCGGCGTCATCGGTGACGCCGATCGCCAGCAACTTCGAGGGTGCACAGCGGGCTAGCGAGAGGTGGCTGCCTCGGAGGCCATCGCGGTGGCCACGTCCCGCGGATAGGTTCGGCGCGCCACCAGCAGCACCAGCCCTCCGACGACGAGCACCGAGAGCAGGACGAGGAAGGCCCGCGTCAGGCCGACGGCACCGCCGCCCTGGGCGAGGTTGTCGGCGGGCCCGGGGGGCGCCAGCACGGTCGACAGCCAGCCGAAGGCCAGCGGAGAGCCGGACTTGAGCAGGGTCTGGAAGAAGTTGCGCACGCTCTCGGCCCGGCCCCACAACCGGGAGTGCATGATGTCGAGCCGGGCCGCGTCCAGTGGCGGGTTGATCGCGCCCAGGGCGGCCGCACCGAGCAGCAGCAGCGGGATGGCCACCACCACCGACGAGAGCCCGAAACCGGGTAGCAGGAAGGCCACCGCCAACAGCAGGGACACCCCGCCGACCAGCGGCCGGCTCGTGACGTGGCCACGCCCGATCAGCCGGTCCGACACCTGGCCGCTGGCCAGTGTGCCGGCGATCACCGCCGCCCCCACCCCGACCAGCATGAGCGTCGCCAGGCTCTGGCTGACGTCGAACCGACCCCGCACGAAGACGATCGCGAAGGTCTGCATGCCCGCGACGTAGAAGTACCCCAGGGCCGAGGCCAGGATGATCACGACGTTGGTGCGGATCGACAGCACGTAGCGGACCGCCCACGCCAAGGACCGCCCCGCCGGGTCGCTGTCCAGGACGAGGCCTTCGTGCGGCACGATGCCGGCGTCCTCGATCGCCTCTGCGAGACCGCTGCGGGCGGCTCCGGGCACCACCGCTGCGTCGCGGTCGGCATCCTCCGGTGGCGAGGCGGCCACCCCGTCGCCCACGCCGAGGAGGGCGTCGCCGACGTGCACGACGCTGCCTCCGCCCCGTGCCGGTTC
>NZ_VOHR01000028.1 GCF_009192725.1 Segeticoccus rhizosphaerae
TGAGCCAGCTGCCGATGGCCTGACCGGCGCGCGCCTCCCGGCCGCGGTGGCTGCGGATGACCCTGCTGGTCCTGCTGCTGGTGCCGCTCATCGAGATCGTGGTCATCATCGCCGTCGGTCAGGCCATCGGCGGCTGGCTCACCTTCGTCCTGCTGGTCGCGTGTTCGCTGCTCGGCGCGGTGCTGATCAAGCGCGAAGGCAGCCGGACCTGGGGCGCGCTCCGCAAGGCCCTGGCCAGCGGGAGGATGCCGGCCAAGGAGATCGCCGACGCCGCCCTGGTGCTGGTCGGCGGGGTGCTGCTGCTGACCCCCGGCTTCGTCACTGCCGCAGTCGGGCTGTTCTTCCTGCTGCCCTTCACCCGGCCGGTCACCCGCCGCTGGCTGGAGCTGGCCGTGGGCCGACGACTGCTGCGCACGCCCGGTGTTCCGCCCGGGATGGGCGGCCCCTCCGGCACCGGACCGAGGCGCAAACCGCCGCCTGACGACGACGTCATCGAGGGCGAGATCCTCTGACCCCCGGCTTTGCTAGCGTCCGGCCATGGCGACCACACGGCAGGTCTTCGTCGACCACGACGGCCAACGTCTCGGCATACGGGTGCATGCCGCGCCCGTCGCCGATGCCCCGGCCCTCGTCTTCTGGCCCGCCATGGGGGTCCCGGCCGGCCCGGCGCCAGGCTCGACCACGTGCGGTGGGCCCTCGCGGCAGGTCCGCTCGCCACCCGGATCCACGCCTTCGCCCGGCAGGTGACCTGACGCCGAGAACACAAGACCCCCGCACCAGGAAGGGGATCCGGTGCGGGGGCTTCGCCCGAGCGCTCAGCTCAGGCGGTGCGCTTGCGCCGCGGCTTCTCGCCGCGTGAGGCGCGCAGGACGGTGAGGCGCTCCTCGAGGAGCTCTTCGAGCTCGGGGATGGAGCGGCGTTCGAGCAGCATGTCCCAGTGGGTGCGGACGTGCTTGGTCGGCTTACGCTCGGGCTCCGGCCCGTCGATGAGCTTGGCCTCCTCGCCGCAGCGGCACTCCCACAGCGCGGGGACGTCGGCTTCGACGGAGAAGGGCAGCTCGCTGATGTGGCCCTGAGGGCAGGCGTAGCGCACGATCTGGCGATCGCTGAGCACGACGTTCTCGTCGCTCTCCATCGAGAGTGAACTCAGGTTGGTGCCTCGCAGTGATCGTTCGGCCATGACGGTCTCCCAACGTGCTTGCCACGCGCAGGTGCTGCGTGGGGTTCATAGGTGACAACGAGTCTTCCCCGCGGGATGTTCCGATCCCGTGCCCGTTTTGGCCACAAAGATGCGATTGTATGCCGGATCACACCACGAGCGCCAACCCACCCCCCGGAGACGCCCCGAGCGGTGCAGGTCAGAGCACGGCGGGGAGCTGGTTGCCGGCATCGAGGATGCCCCGGCGCATGTCGACCCTGGACAGCAGCGCGGCACCGAGGACGAAGAACACGACGAGGGCGATGATCGAGAGCCGGTAGGAGTGGGCGAACTGGTAGACCAGCCCGAACAACAGGGTGCCGAACCAGCTCGTGCCCCGCTCCATCGCCTGGTAGAGGCTGAAGTACTCGGTCTCGCGCCCCCGAGGGACCATCTGGCTGTAGAGCGACCGCGACAGAGCCTGGCTGCCGCCGAGCACGATGCCGATGAGCACCGCCAGCGCCAGCCAGAGCGGGTAGGACCCAGTGGGCACGAAGAAGGCGAGGGCCACCACCAGGGTCCACAACCCGAGGCTGTACAACACGACCCGCCAGGCGCCGAAGTGGCCGGCGAGGCGGCCGAACAGCAGCGCCCCGCCGAACGCCACGAACTGGACCAGCAGGATGGTGATGATCAGCTGGCTGTCGGTGAACTTCAGCTCCTCCTTGCCGTAGAGGCTGGAGGAGCCGATGACCGTCTGGATGCCGTCGTTGAAGAAGAGGTAGGCGAGCAGGAACATCAACGTGTGCGGATAGTGGCGCAGGTCACGGAAGGTGGTGACGAGCTGGCGGATGCTGCCACCGATGACGCCAGCCTCGCGGGCCACCGGTGTCGCGGTGGTGCCGGTCACATCGCGCAGGCCCAGCACGGGCACGAGGGTGAACACCGCCCACCACGCACCGGCCGAGAGCAGGCTGGTCCGGATCGCGGTGCCGTAGCTCAGGCCGAACGACTCGTAGGCGGTCAGCAGCACCAGGTTGAGCGCGAGCAGGAGGCCACCGCCGAGGTAGCCGAGCGCCCAGCCGCGGCTCGACACCTTGTCGCGGTCGTCGGGTACCGCGATCCGGCACAGGAGCGCGTCATACACCACCAGGGACGACCCCAGGCAGAGGTTTCCCACGATCAGCAGGAGCACCCCGAGCTGCCAGTTGCTGCCTGCGACGAAGAACATGAGGCACGCCGCGGCCGAGCCCACCCACGCGAAGCCGCCGAGCAGGCGAGTCGGGTGCCGTGAACGGTCGGCGATGGCACCGACGTAGATCAGGATGAGCGCGGAGACGATGGTCGAGATGGTGAGGGTGTAGGGAGCGAGCGAGCCCGGCGCGATGGGTATGCCCAACACGTGCAGGTTGGTGTGGCAGGCGACGTCGCTCGGCTGGTCGGGGCAGGCCGCCTTCTTGGCCACCGACGTCAGGTAGGGCGAGAACAGCACGGTCGCCGTGGTCGTGACGTAGGCCGAGTTGGCCCAGTCGTACCAGTACCACGCCCGCTGGTGGCGGCGCTGGTGGTCGGTGGGTGCCGACGCTGTTCCCCCCAAGGCCGCGTACGTCATGGCGGCAGCCTGCCACACGGGCACACCCGCGTCGGCGAAGCCGGGACGGCCGGCTGCGCCCGGCGGGGAGGGTCTGTTGCCACCGGCTCAGCAGCGCTGGAGGGCGGCGACCAGTTCCTGCCGGTCCCACTCGTCGCCGCCGGGGCAGCCGTGGATGTAGTCGGCCTGGGCCTCCGACTCCATGCCGAACGTCTCGGCCAGACCGCCTCCGATCATCCGTGCGTAGGCCGGGCTGGGCGGGTGCGTCTGGACCAGGAAGCGCTGGCCGCCGCGGACGGCATACTCATCGCCCCGCAGGGCGGCCGCGGAGGTGAACTCGGAGGTGAAGGTGACCACGGGAACGTCCTCCCGGTCACCGAGGTGGCAGAGCACGGCGTAGATGCCGGTGCCGCACCTGGTGCGGCCGCGTCGGATCACCTCGTTCAGCGGGACCCGGGGCGCCTCTGCGGCGATCGTGCCGGAGTTCTCGAAGTGGACCACCTGGTCGAACTGCTCGGTGGTGATCAGGTAGGCCCGACCGAGGATCTCCTGCCCGGGTCGCTCGGCCTCGTCGGCGAACGCGACGCCACCTCCCCAGGTGGGGGAGCGGGTGGCGAAGTGCAGCCTGCCAGCCCACCGGATGGGGGTGTCGGCGCCCGGGGGAGCGCAGTCGCTGCAGCCGGGGTAGCTGCGAGCGGCGCCAGCGGGACGCCCACCCTGCAGGTAGTTGAGGAACCGGCCGCGGTACATGTTGGAGCCGTACGACGCGTACCAGACGTGCGCCGGGCGCGGGGGAGTGCTGGTGGACATCACGACCAGTCTGCCGCACCGCGCCCGGTCCAGACCGTGGGACCCGCCGCGCGAACCCTTGTAACCACGTCACAGGAGGGTTACCTTCATGAGATCGATTGAGTCGATCGATAGGAGGTATGGCGATGTCTCCCCACCGATCGCGTCGGAAGCCCGAAGGGCCTTGACGAGACCACGACTCTGCTGTGGGCGCCCGGTCTGACCCGGGCGCCCACAGGCGTGTCCGGCCCCGAGAGGAAGCGAGGTCGGACCGGTGCCCGACCAGCAGCGACCTGCGCCACACCCCTGCTGACTGATAGCCTCCCGCTCGCCGTCGGGCCGGCCCAGCGACTCTCGGGCCCGTGCCGCCGGCGCCCCTCGACCCATCGCGTCAGAACAGTCGGAGAACCTTGTCCCAGAGCAGTGCCGTGCCCCGTCCGGCGATCGAGCACCTCGGAGACTTCCGCGTCGGGTGGCGGATGGTGCGTATCACCGGGATCGCGGTGGTCGTCGGATGTGTCAGCGCACTGGTCGCCTGGCTGCTGCTCAACCTCATCGGGCTGGTCACCAACCTGGTCTTCTACCAGCGCTGGGACACCGCCCTCGTCGCCCCCGGCGCCACCGACCACAACCCGCTGCTGGTCCTCGCTGCCCCGATCTGCGGCGGTCTGGTCGTCGGCCTGATGGCACGCTACGGCTCCGAGAAGATCCGGGGGCACGGCATGCCCGAGGCGATCGAGGCCATCCTCATCGGCGGCAGCAAGGTCAAGCCGCGCGTGGCGATCCTCAAGCCGATCTCGGCAGCGATCACCATCGGCACCGGGGGGCCGTTCGGCGCCGAGGGCCCGATCATCATGACCGGTGGGGCTTTCGGCTCGATCGGAGCGCAGTTCCTCAAGCTGACCGCCGACGAGCGCAAGACCCTGCTGGTCGCCGGCGCCGCGGGGGGTATGGCTGCGACGTTCAACGCCCCGCTGGCCTCCGTCCTGCTCGCGGTCGAGCTGTTGTTGTTCGAGTGGCGGCCGCGCAGCTTCGTCCCGGTGGCCGTCTCCGTCTGCGCCGCGACGATCGTCCGCGGCTACGTCATCGGCACGGCGCCGGTGTTCCCCGTGCCGCACGCACTGGGGGACATCGACATCGCCGTCTACGGCGGCGCCATCGTCATCGGGCTGCTCGGCGGGGGACTGGCGGTGATCGCCACCCAGCTCGTCTACCTCGCCGAGGACGGCTTCAAGCGGCTGCCGATCCACTGGATGTGGTGGCCGGCGATCGGTGGCGCGATCATCGGCATCGGTGGGCTGATCGAGCCGCGCGCCCTCGGGGTCGGCTACGACGTCATCCAGTCGTTGCTGGACGGTTCGGCGAGCATGAGCCTGATCCTCGGCATCCTCATCGTCAAGACGCTCATCTGGTCGTTGTCGTTGGGCTCGGGCACTTCCGGCGGCGTCCTCGCTCCCGTCTTCATGATCGGCGGGTCGCTCGGCGCCCTCGTCGGTCACGTGCTGCCCGGGGTCAGCCCGGGCTTCTGGGCCCTCGTGGCGCTGGCCGCAGTGGTCGGCGGGGTCATGCGTTCGCCCTTCACCGGAGTGATCTTCTCGCTCGAACTGACCCACGAGTGGGGTGCGCTGCTGCCCCTGCTGCTGGCGGCGACACTGGCCCACGGGCTCTCGGCGCTGGTCCTCAAGCGGTCGGTGCTCACCGAGAAGATCGCGCGTCGCGGCTACCACCTCACCCGCGAGTACGACGTCGATCCGCTCGAGGTGCTGTTCGTCCACGAGGCACTGAAGCTGGACCTCGTCTCCTTCGAGTCGGGCACCCCCGCCGGTGAGGCGGCCAGCACCTTCGTGGCGGAGCAACGGCAGGTGCGCAACGAGCAGCACCGGCAGCGGCTCTACCCGGTGGTCGACGCCCAGGACCGGCTGGTCGGCGTCGTCACGCGCCGGGACATGCTCAACGTCGCCCTGTCCGGTGACGGGAAGGACGCCCCGGTCGACGAGCTCGCCATCACCGACCCGGCGGTCTGCTTCCCCGACGAGACCCTGCGCACCGTCGCCTATCGCATGGCCGACCTCGGCGTGTCCCGGATGCCGGTCGTGGATCGCGACGACCCGCGCCGGTTGGTCGGACTCATCACCCTGGTCGACCTGCTTGCCGGGAGGCTGCGCGACCTGCGCGAGGAGCGGGCGCTGGAACGGGTTCTGCACGTCCGGGAGTTCTTCCCGACGGCGCCCTGGCGCACGCGGGTTCGCTCCGAACGAATCCCGGGCGAGGACGAGTAGGCGCGACACGCGTGCCGACACCCGGGTGACCGGCACGGCATACGTCTGGCAACCTCCCCGTCCCCGCGCGCGGCCACGGTAACGTCGGGTCGTGTTCGCCGGAGGGATGCACCGGTCTCGAGCTGCCGTCGGCAGGCTGTCGCCGGGATATTTCGCCCTGGTCATGGCCAGCGGCATCATCTCGGACGGGCTGCACCAGACGGGCGCCGCGATCCTGTCGACGCTGCTGCTCGTGGTTGCCGCCATCAGTTTCGTCCTGCTCGTCGTGCTGAACGGGTGGCGGCTGGCCCGCTTCCGTCGGTACGTGGTGCTCGACTTCTTCGACCCGGAGCGGGCGTTCGGTTACTTCACGTTGGTGGCCGGTGCGGGCGTGCTCGGCAGCCGACTCGTGGCGGGGGGCCAGATCCATTGGGCCCTCGCGCTTTTCGTCATCGCCATCGTCGGCTGGCTGCTGCTGGGCTATGGCGTGCCGTGGGCGACCATGCTCGACCGAGGTCACCGGTCGACGGTGCGCAACGCCAACGGGTCCTGGTTTCTGTGGGTCGTCGCCAGCCAGTCGGTGGCAGCCCTCGCCGCGATCCTCGAACGCGAACTGCACCGGGGGCAGCACCTGTTGTCCGTGTTGTCCGTGGTCGCGTGGTCGGTGGGCGTATTCCTCTACGGCGCGGAGAGCCTGCTGATCGCGCTGCGGGAGATGCTCTACGACGCGGACTTCGCGCCGTCCTACTGGGTGGCCATGGGCGCGGCCTCCATCACTGTGCTGGCAGGTGCGGAGCTCCTCGACGCTCCCGGAACGGCGATCATCGGGAGCGTCCACGCCGTCGTCGACGGCGCCACAGTGATGTTCTGGGCCCTGGCGACCTGGCTGGTGCCGATGCTGGTGGTGGCCTTCTGCTGGCGGCACCTGTGGCAGCGCGACTCGCTCGCCTACGACGTGAACCTCTGGAGCATGGTCTTTCCCCTCGGGATGTATGCCGTGGCGTCGATGGAGCTCGGCAGGGCCGAGGGGCTCCCGTGGGTGGAGCGGATCGGGCAGGTCGAGCTGTGGGTTGCCCTCGCGGTGTGGAGCGTGACGTTCCTCGGGATGTTGGCGCACCTCTACCGCACGGTGTTGCGCCCGGCGGATCCGGTGACGGTGCAGTCGTGAGCCGACGCAGAGAGCTCGTGCATCGCACCGGCGAGATCTGGTGCGGGGCATGACCCAGCGAAGACGCGGGTCTGCCATACTCCCACGATGTCTGACCACGCCTTCCAGCTATTGGCCATCTGTGTCTACCTCGCGGGGATGCTTGCGATCGGCTACTTCGCCTTCCGGCAGACGAGCGACCTCGACGACTACATGCTCGCCGGACGGGGTCTTCGACCCGGCGTCGCCGCCCTCTCCGCCGGTGCGTCGGACATGTCGGGTTGGCTGCTCATGGGACTGCCCGGTGCGATCTACGCCTCCGGCCTGGTCGAGTCCTGGATCGCCATCGGCCTGACCATCGGCGCCTGGCTCAACTGGAAGTTCGTCGCCCCGCGTCTGCGCTCCTACACCGAGGTGGCACAGAACGCGATCACCATCCCGAGCTTCTTCGAGAAACGGCTCAAGGACAACTCGCACATCCTGAGAATCTCAGCCTCGGTGGTGGTGCTGGTGTTCTTCACCTTCTACGTCTCCTCCGGGATGGTCGCGGCCGGCAAGTTCTTCGAGAGCTCGTTCGGGTGGCACTACATGGCCGGGATGGCCACCGTTGCCGTCGTCACCTTGACCTACACGCTCTTCGGCGGCTTCCTGGGTGCGACGCTGACCGACGTCGCGCAGGGGCTGCTGATGTTTGCCGCCTTGGTCGCGGTACCCATAGTGGCGGTCTTTCGGACCGGTGGCATCGGGACCACGGTGGACCGGATGCGCGACGTGAACCCCGACGCGCTCAACCTCTTCACCGGCTTCGGCGAGGGCAACAACCTCGTGTGGGCGCTCGGCATCTTCTCCACGGCCGCATGGGGACTCGGCTACTTCGGGCAGCCCCACATCATCGTCCGGTTCATGGCCCTGCGCACGCCCCAGGACGCCAGGGCCGGGCGACGGATCGGGATCGGCTGGATGGTCCTGACGGCGCTCGGGGCGATCTGCACCGCCCTGATCGGGCTCGCCTACTTCTCGGACAAGCCGGCAAGCGCGCTCGAGGATCCCGAGACCGTGTTCCTGCTGCTCAGCCAGATCTTCTTCCACCCGTTCATTGCCGGGCTGGTGCTGGCAGCGGTTCTCGCCGCCATCATGTCGACGATCTCGTCCCAGCTGATCGTCTCGTCGTCGGCCCTGGTGGAGGACCTCTACAACATCGTGGGCCGCGAGACCACCGCTCGCAAGCAGGTCATCCTGGGGCGGTCAGGGGTCCTCGTCATCGCGGTGATCGCCTTCCTCATCGCCTTGAACCGCGACTCCAGCGTGCTGCAGCTCGTGTCGTTCGCGTGGGCCGGGTTCGGTGCCGCCTTCGGCCCGCTGGTGCTGCTGTCGCTCTACTGGCGCGGGCTCACCGCGCCCGGCGCGATCGCCGGTCTGGCCGTCGCCACGGTCACCGTCTTCGTGTGGGGCAAGACCGCCGCGCTGCACGACCACATGTACGAGATCGTCCCGGCGTTCCTGCTGAACATCATCGTCGCCGTCATCGTCTCCCGGCTCACTGCTCGCGAAAACTCCCGCATCGACGACGAGTTCGCCCTGATGGAGGAGCAGGTGAGCGCCAAGGCCGACGCTCGCGCCTGAGCCGCGCGGAGACCGGCCCGCCTGCTCCGGCGCGTGGCGGAGTGGCGCTAGCGTGACGAGAGCGCCGCGCGAACGACGGTGCCGGTCGATGTCAGGGAGCAGCAGTGGGTCAGCAGGGTGCCGAGAGCGACGGGGTCCCGGTGGTCTCCTTCCAGGTCACCGATCGTGGAGGGAGGGTGCTCGCCGAACGCGAGCCTGACCGGCAGTTCTATGCCGCCTCGACGGTGAAGCTCGCTGTGCTGGTCGCGGCCATGCGCGCGGTGGACGACGGGACGCTGGCGCTCGACCAGGAGCTGACCTCGACCCGGCGGTTCGTCTCGGCCGCCCCGGGGGGCAACGAGTTCACGATGGAAGAGGAGTCGCTCGACCCCGGCATGCCCGTGGAGGGTTCGCCCATCTCGTTGCGCGACGTCCTCTGGCGGATGGTGGCGGTGTCCTCCAACGAGGCCACCAACATGGCGGTCGGTCGGGTCGGGCTGGACGCCGTCGCCGAGGCCTTCGCCCTGTGCGGCACCGACCGGTCCGTGATGCAACGGCTCATCTACGACCTGGAGGGCCGGGACGCCGGGCTGACCCACCTGGTGACCGCCCGCGACCTGGCCGCGGTCATGCGCGCCATCGTCAGCGGCCGCGCCGCCTCGCCGAAGTCGACCGGGGTCATGGTGTCGATGCTGGAGGCCCAG
Organism: Segeticoccus rhizosphaerae; assembly: GCF_009192725.1. GTDB lineage: Bacteria > Actinomycetota > Actinomycetes > Actinomycetales > Dermatophilaceae > Segeticoccus > Segeticoccus rhizosphaerae. The sequence goes on from NZ_VOHR01000028.1 coordinate 9,230, forward strand.
CAGATCGCCTACCTGGGTGCCGGTCTGCCCGAGGGCACCCGCTTCGGCTCGAAGTCGGGGTGGGTCCAGGGCATCCAGCACGACGTCGCCTTCGTCGCACCCTCGGGTGATCTCGATGGCGATGACACCTACGTGGTCGCGGTCTGCACGCGGGGCTATGCGGAGGCGGAGGCGACCGAGCTGCTGGCCGCGGTGTCGCGTCTAGCCTGGGACCTCATCGGCGATGAGTCCTGACTGCAGTGGCGGTCTTCATGGCGTGACCGTGTTGATGAAGGGCATCGTCTTCGGTGAGTCGCCCCGCTGGCACGCAGGCAGGCTCTGGTTCTCCGACTGGGGCGCGCACCAGGTGATAGTCCTCGACCGGGAGGGTCGCCATGAGGTGGTGGTTCGCGTCGAGTCCTTCCCGATGTGCATCGACTTCCTGCCGGACGGTCAGCTGCTCGTGCTGGACTCGGCAGGTCGTCAGCTGTTGCGCCGCAATGCCGTCGGCTCGATGACCACGCACGCCGACCTCTCGGCGATCTCCGACAAGCCATGGAACGACATCGTCGTCGACCGCAACGGCAACGCCTACGTCAACAGCATCGGCTTCGACTTCCCCGGTGGCGAACCCGCACCCGGCCTCGTCGCCCTGATCTCGGCGGAGGGAGTGGCCCGTGTCGTCGCCGACGACCTGGCCTTCCCCAACGGGATGGCGATCACCGCCGACGAGAGCACCTTGATCGTCGCCGAGTCCCACGGCTGCCGACTCACCGCCTTCGACCTCGGCCCGGACGGCACACTCGGCCACCGAAGGACCTGGGCCGAGACGCCCGGCGACCACCCCGACGGCATCTGTGTCGATGCCGAGGGCGCGGTCTGGTACGCCGACGTCGGCAACCGGCACTGCGTGCGGGTCCGTGAGGGCGGCGAGGTGCTCCAGACGATCGAGGTGGACCGGGGCGCGTTCGCGTGTGCACTCAGCCGTGACGAGCGTCCTGTGCTCTTCATCGTCGGCCAGGCCTACGGCGGGACTGATGACGCCGAGCCCACCGGGCAGGTCTGGGCCTATCCGGCGCCGGCGGCCGGCGCAGGCTGGCCCTGACCCGGTCCCCCTCAAAGACCACTCGGAATGGTGTCAGGCCAGTAGACTTCATCGCGGACATTCTGCTTCCGAGTTGCGAGGAGAGGCCATGCAATCCGAGGTGAGCCCCACCGCTCGGGCGCTGCTGACCCTCGAGCTGGTGCAGAACCGACCCGGCATCACGGCCGACCGGATCGCCGAACGGCTCGGAGTCACCTCGCGTGCGGCGCGGCGCTACATCGCCATCCTGCGCGAGGCAGAGATCCCGATCGACTCGGTCAGCGGGCCGGCCGGGGGATACCGTCCCGGCCGTGGTCTGCGGCTGCCACCGCTGCTGTTCAACCACGCAGAGGCGCTGGGCCTGGTGATGGCCGTCCTCGAGGGACGTCACGAGGCCACCGATCCCGGTGATCCCGTGGGCGACGCCCTGGGCAAGATCCTGCGGGCCATGCCCAAGTCGGTGGCCACCCAGGCGGACGCCGTCCGACGGGCCACTGCGCCGGCGCCGAACCGCACTGCCGTCCGGCCGGATCCGCTGAAGGCCGCCACGCTCGTGACCGCATGTTCAGAGCGCCGCCTCGTGCGGCTCGACTACCGGTCCGAGGCGGGGTCGCAGTGGAGCTTCGAGGCCGAGCCGTGGGCGGTCGTGGTCCGCTACGGTCGCTGGTACCTCCTGTGCCTCTCGCTGCCGGCTGGGGCGGTTCGCGCCTTCCGGATCGACCGCGTGCAGCACGTCGAGGTGCTCGACCGCGGGTTCGACCCGCCGGACGGGCTCGACCCGGTCAGCGAGCTGGAGCATCACCTCGGCACCGGCTGGGAGTTCGCTGCCGAGGTGCTCATCGATGCGCCCATCGAGCGGCTGGCCGAGCTGGTCCCCGGGCCGCTGGGGCGGCTCGAGCCGGTCGACGCCGAGGTGACCCGCCTCCTCGGAAGCACGAGCAATCCACCCTGGTATGCCGAGCAGCTCACCCGCATCCCGGCACCCTTCCGGGTCGAGGGCGGTCCCGAGATCCGGGCGGCGGTGCGAGAACTGGGGGAGCGGCTCCTGGGTGCGGTCTCCCTTCCGGACACCTGATCCGCCGAGCTCGGCCAGGGGCCTCCGCGGCCGGGTCGGGCGCCGTGATGGTGCGGGTCATCGCTGCTCCAACCGGCTCAGGTCGCGCTCGGCATACAGGCGGTTCTCCCACTCCTCGTTCAAGGCGATGAGCAGGCACTGCCTGACCGGAAAGTCCTGCTGCTGTGGCCAACCCGGCTCGGTGCGGCTCACGGTGGCGGCGAGCTGGTCAGCGGTGAGGGCCTCGATGACGTCGCGCACCATGTCCTGGCGCTGCCGGCGCACCGCGAGGACGTCGTCGAGCGACGGTCGCGCCTCGCGGTCCCGCGGGATCCCGTCCCACCCGGGCGCCTCGTCCCACGGAAGGTCGAGGCGATGCCACGGTGAGGGGTCGCCGAGGATCATCCGACCGACCCACGCCGCACTGGCGAAGTTCAGGTGCCGCAGGGTCTGGATGAAGGACCACTCGTCGTCGACGGTGGCGTGCAGCGCTTCGGGGGGAAACGACCGGGCTCGCGCGATCGTGTCCTCCCAGAGACGCTCCAGGATCGCCCACGCCTCGCGGAAGCCGTCCGGATCCTGCGGCCGCAGCTTCGCGCCGGCGCTGCACTGATCAGGAATCGAGAAGCAGCCGTCCTCGAGCCGCCGCTAATCTGGCCGACATGGACCTCACCATTCACACCACTGTCCTTCCCCACGATGACCCGGAGGCGTCAGTGGCGTTCTACCGCGACACGCTCGGTTTCGAGGTACGGATCGACGTCGGCAAGGGAACGATGCGCTGGATCACGGTGGGGCCCGAGGGCCAGCCAGGCACCTCCATCCTCCTGGCTCCGCCGGTCACCGATCCCGGCGTCACCGACGACGAGCGCCGCACCATCCTCGAGATGATGGCCAAGGGCACCTACGGCTGGATCATGTTGGCGACGAAGGACCTCGACGCGACTTTCGAGCAGATCCAGGCCAGCCACGCGGAGGTGGTGCAGGAGCCCACCCAGCAGCCGTATGGCGTCCGGGACTGCGCCTTCCGCGACCCCGCCGGCAACCTCGTGCGCATCCAGGAAGTGCACTGAGCCGCGTGGCACGGTGACTCAACGCGACCTGCACACTGGTGAGATCGGCGGCCGGGGACACCTTTCGCCAGCTGTCCCGCACGAGGAGAAGACACGATGAACAGGCCCGCGAAGAAGAACGCACTGCCCGCTGCGGACAGCCACGACCTGCTCCGTGTGCAGGGCGCCCGGGAGAACAACCTCAAGGACATCAGCGTCGAGCTGCCGAAGCGACGGCTATCGGTGTTCACGGGCGTCTCCGGCTCCGGCAAGAGCTCGCTCGTCTTCGACACGATCGCCGCGGAGTCGCAGCGGATGATCAACGAGACCTACAGCGCCTTCGTCCAGGGGTTCATGCCCACACTGGCCCGACCGGACGTCGATCACCTCGAGGGGCTCACCACCGCGATCATCGTCGACCAGGAGCGGATGGGTGCCAACCCGCGCTCGACCGTCGGCACCGCCACGGACGCCAACGCGATGCTGCGCATCCTGTTCAGCCGGCTGGGAGACCCGCACGTCGGGCCGCCGACGGCCTACTCCTTCAACGTGCCCACCCGCAGGGCCAGCGGGGTGATGTCGACGGAGAAGGCTGGCCGAGTCGAGAAGAACGTGGTGAAGCAGGCCGTGTACCTGGGTGGCATGTGCCCGCGCTGCGAAGGCATGGGCCACGTCAGCGACATCGACCTGACGGCGCTCTATGACGACTCGAAGTCGCTGCGGGACGGTGCGCTCACCGTGCCCGGATACTCGATGGACGGCTGGTACGGCCGACTCTTCGAAGGCATCGGACTGCCGATGGACAAGCCGATCGCCACGTTCACCAAGAAGCAGCTCGAGACGATGCTCTACGCCGAGCCGACAAAGATCAAGGTCGAAGGGGTCAACCTGACCTTCGAAGGGATCGTCCCCCGGATCCAGAAGTCCATGCTGTCCAAGGACCCGGAGGCGATGCAGCCGCACGTGCGTCGCTTCGTGGAGAGGGCGGTGGCATTCCAGACCTGCCCGGACTGCGAAGGCACCCGGCTCACGCCGGAGGCGCGGTCGTCGAAGATCCGCGGCAAGAGCATCGCCGACCTGTGCTCGATGCAGATCAGCGATCTGGCCGACTGGCTCCGCGAGCTGGACGAGCGGTCGATCGCCCCGCTGCTGACCGGGCTGCAGCACCTGCTCGACTCGTTCACCGAGATCGGGCTGGGATATCTCTCCCTCGAGCGACCCGCAGGCACCCTGTCCGGGGGAGAGGCCCAGCGCACCAAGATGATTCGCCACCTCGGGTCCTCTCTCACCGACGTTACGTACGTCTTCGACGAGCCCACCATCGGGCTGCACCCGCACGACATACAGCGGATGAACGAGCTGCTGCTGCGACTGCGTGACAAGGGCAACACGGTGCTCGTGGTGGAGCACAAGCCGGAAACGATCGAGATCGCCGACCACGTCGTCGACCTCGGTCCGGGTGCCGGCAGCGCCGGGGGAGAGGTCGTGTTCGAGGGGACGGTGGACGAGCTGCGGAGCAGCGGCACCCTGACCGGCAAGCACCTGGACGACCGCGCCTCCCTCAAGGCCTCGGTCCGCGAGCCGTCGGGTGCGCTGGAGGTGCGCGACGCCCGCACCCACAACCTGCAGGGCGTGGACGTCGACCTCCCGCTCGGCGTGCTGGTGGTCGTCACCGGGGTGGCGGGTTCGGGCAAGAGCTCGTTGATCACCGGCTCGGTGGCAAGCCGGGACGGCGTCGTCTCGGTCGACCAGGGAGCGATCAAGGGTTCCCGCCGGAGCAACCCGGCGACCTACACAGGCGTCCTCGACCCCATCCGCAAGGCCTTCGCGAAGGCGAACGGCGTGAAACCGGCTCTCTTCTCTGCGAACTCGGAGGGCGCCTGCCCAACGTGCAACGGTGCAGGCGTGGTCTACACCGAACTGGGCATCATGGCGACCGTCGAGTCCCCCTGCGAGGAGTGCGGCGGCAAGCGGTTCCAGGCCGAAGTGCTCGAGTACGAGCTCGGCGGCAAGGACATCAGCCAGGTGCTCGCGATGTCCGTCGCCGACGCGCATGCCTTCTTCGGCGACGAGGGCGTGGGTGTGGCTGCCGCCGCGAAGATCCTGCAGCGGCTGGAGGACGTGGGGCTGGGGTACCTGACCCTCGGCCAGCCGCTCACCACCCTGTCGGGCGGGGAGCGGCAGCGGCTCAAGCTGGCAACCCACCTGGGGGAGAAGGGCGGCGTCTACATCCTCGACGAGCCGACGACCGGCCTCCACCTCGCCGACGTCGAGCAGCTGCTCGGCCTGCTGGACCGCATCGTCGACTCCGGCAAGTCGGTCATCGTCATCGAGCACCATCAGGCCGTGATGGCTCATGCCGACTGGATCATCGACCTCGGCCCCGGCGCCGGGCACGACGGCGGACGCCTCGTCTTCGAGGGAACCCCCGGCAAACTCGTGGCCGACCGCTCCACCCTCACCGGGCAGCACCTCGCGGCCTACGTGGGGGCGTGACGGCGACGTCCGTGCCGGCGCCTTCGGCGCCCTCGGGTGCCAGAGCGCTGCGATCACGGCACTATGGGGTCGGCGGCATGCCCCGCACCCGAATCCATGAAAGAAGTGATCCACGTGCCACAGCACAGCGGCAGTGACGACCGGACCCGGCTCTGGGAGGACCAGGCGCCGCCGAAGCGGCTCGTCGGGTTCCAGAAGGTGCTGGTCGACCCAGGTGCGAGTAGGAAACGCCGATAATCTACATTATGTCAATTAATGGCGATCCCGATCCACCTGCACCATCGCCCGTGCGCCATAGAGGTCACTCCCCTGATCTGGATCGGGCCGGTTGGAGCGCAACTCGCGCTGGCGTTACTTCGGTGAGCGGGCGTCATACCGGTGTGTCGTTCGGCGTGTCGTCGAGTAGTGCCAGCGTCAGTTGCGACAGCGTCGGGCAGAACCGATTCCAGCCGCCTGTGACCCGCGCGAGGAGTTGCCATGGCCACCTATCCCCGATTCCTGCACACGGTGCTGGACGCCACCGACGCCCGTGGACTGGCCGAGTTCTATCGCGATCTCCTGGGCCTGCGCTACCGGCCCGGTGACGAGCCGCCGACTGACGGCAGCCAGGACACGGACGCGGACTGGCTGGTGCTGGTGGACGACCAGGGCCGCCGCGTGCTCGCGATCCAGAAGGTCGAGCAGCTGACCCCGTCGACCTGGCCGTCTCATGCGGTCCCGATGCAGCTGCACATCGACTACAGCGTCTCTGATGTCGACGAGCTCGAGCGGCACCGGGCGCGCGCCGAGCTGCTCGGCGCGCGAGTCCTGCTCGATCGCACGGACGACCTCGACGAACCGCTCTACGTGCTGGCCGATCCGGCCGGCCACCCGTTCTGCCTCCTCGTCGCCTGAATCGACCCGGACGAGACGTGGGGTGTGTGCCCCGGCTCCGCACTCCCCTACCGATAGACTCTCACCGTGTCACCTGAATCCAGCGTCTCCGGGCACCCTGCGACCACTGCGGGAGAGATCATGACGTCTCCGGTGATCACGGTGTCCCTCGAGTCGACGGTCGGTGCGGTCGCAGACACGCTGCGAGCCAACCGGATCAGCGGCGCGCCGGTCCTCGGGTCGAACGGCGCACTGGCGGGTTTGGTCAGTGAGTACGACCTGCTTGCCCGTTCGGGCACCACCGCGGCGGATGTCATGACCAAGAGCGTGATCAGTGTCAGCACGGGCACGCTCATCTCGGACGTGCGCCACCTGCTTGTGGATCGGCGGATCCGGCGCGTCCCCGTCGTGGAGGGCGGCACACTGGTCGGCATCGTCAGCCGCGGTGACGTCATCGCGCTGTTGGCGACGGAGTGGGTGTGCCAGGTCTGCGGTGAGTCGGTCCGTGGCGACCGCGCCCCGGAGACGTGCCCACGCTGCCACGCCACGAGCAACCGGTTCGACCTCGTGGAGCAGTCCCCCGGATTCTGATGGTCAGCACTCAGGTGGTCGCACGGCATACGACCGGCAGACAGGAGAGGTGATGGCGAGCAGGACAAAGGGCAAGGCCGACTCCGGTTTCGCGCCCCCGGATCTTCGCGCCGAACCGCCCGCGACCCTCCGCGATTACTACCGACAGATGACCTTGATCCGGGCGTTCGAGCTGCGGGCCAACGAGATGTACCGACGCGCGAAGATCGGTGGCTACTGCCACCTGAACCTCGGCGAGGAGGCGACGGTCGTCGGCCTCATGTCGGCGCTGGAGAAGCGCGACTACCTGTTCACGACCTACCGGGATCACGGATATGCGCTCGCTCGAGGGCTTGCCCCCGGCGCCGTCATGGCCGAGTTGTTCGGGAAGTCGACCGGAGTCTCCAAGGGCCTCGGCGGCTCGATGCACCTGTTCGATGCCAAGGCGCGGATGCTCGGCGGCTATGGCATCGTGGGTGGACAGATCCCGCCGGCCACCGGCGCCGCCAAGGCTCTGACCTATCGCGGGGACCCCGGCCCCGACGCCGAGGCCGTGATGTGTCTGCTCGGTGACGGCACCACCAACATCGGCGCCTTCCACGAGTCGCTCAACCTGGCGGCCATCTGGCACCTCCCGATCGTCTACGTCATCGTGAACAACAGGCTCGGCATGGGCACCACGGTGGAGCGTGCCTCGGCCGAGCCGGAGCTGTTCAAGCGGGGCTGTTCCTACCGGATGCCCGGCGAACGCGTCGACGGCGACGACCCGGTGGCCGTCCGCGAGGCAGCCCGCGCGGCGCTGACGCGGGCACGCACCGAGCGTCAGCCGTCCCTCCTGGAGACCATGAGCTACCGGCTCAAGGGCCACTCCGTGGTGGACCCGGCCACCTACCGCTCGCGGGAGGAGTCGCAACGGGTCCGCGACCTCGACCCGCTTCCCGCCTTTCGCAGCCGGCTCATCGAGGCCGGCGTCCTGGACGACGACGACGCGAAGGCGCTCGAGGAGGAAGCCGAGCAGCAGGTCGCCGAGGCGGTGGACTTCGCCGACAAGAGCCCGGACCCCCAGGTGAAGGACCTGTTCAACTACGCCTACGCGACGGACGTTGCCAACGCGTCGAGGCGCCTCCCTGCTGAGCCCGTCTTCCCCGTTGCCGACGACTCGACCGGAGGTGCCTCATGACCGAGATGACCTACCGGCAGGCGTTGCACGACACCCTGCGAGCCGAGATGCTGCGCGACGACGCGGTCGTCCTCCTCGGCGAGGAGATCGGGATCTTCGAGGGCTCCTACAAGATCACCGCGGGCATGCTCACCGAATTCGGCGACCAGCGGGTCATCGACACGCCGATCGCCGAAGAGGGCTTCACCGGCGCCGCGGTCGGTATGGCGATGCTCGGCCTGCGCCCGGTCGTGGAGATCATGACGCTCAACTTCACCCTGCTGGCGATCGACCAGATCGTCAATCACGGCGCCAAGATCTTCGGTATGTTCGGCGGCCAGACCTCGGTGCCCATGGTCATCCGGACTCCCGGTGGCGGCGGGCAGCAGCTGGCGGCTACGCACTCGCAGAACCTCGAGGTCTGGTATGCCCACGTCCCCGGTCTGAAGGTCGTCGCGCCCTCCAACCCGGCCGACGCCAAGGCCCTGCTCACCGCGTCCATCCGCGACGACGACCCCGTCCTCTTCCTGGAGAACCTGTCCCTCTACAACACCAAGGGCGAGGTGCCGGACGGTGAGCAGGTCGGGGAGATCGGCCGCGCCGCCATCGCCCGGGAGGGCTCCGACATCACGGTCATCAGCTACTCGCGGGCCACCCTCATCGCGCTCGAGGTGGCCCGTCAGTTCGAGTCCGAAGGCGTCTCCGTCGAGGTCGTCGACCTGCGCAGCCTCCGGCCCCTGGACCGGGAAACGGTCTGCGCATCGGTCCGCAAGACCACCCGAGCCGTGGTCCTCGAGGACGACTGGCTGACCTACGGGGTGGGCGCGGAGATCGCCGCGACCATCCAGGAGGGAGCCTTCGACCGGCTCGACGCGCCGGTGCGGCGCGTGGCTGCTGCGGAGGTCCCCCTCCCCTACGCCAAGCCCCTGGAGAATGCTGCCCTGCCGACCGCCCAGGACCTGACGAAGGTCGTGGGCGAGGTCCTCGACGCGACCAGGTTCACCCGCTAGGAGATCACATGCCTGACGTGCTCATGCCTCGCCTGTCCGACACGATGACCGAGGGCGTCGTCTCGCAGTGGCTCATGTCCGAGGGCGACGAGGTCCACCGCGGCGACGTCCTCGCCGAGATCGAGACCGACAAGGCCACCATGGACCTGGAGGCCTACGACACCGGCACGCTGACACGGATCATCGCCCAGGCCGGCTCCACCGTGCCGATCGGCGAGCCCCTGGCGGTCATCGGTGAGCCGGGCGCGGTCAGTTCCTCCGGATCCGGGGACGATCAGCAGGCCACCGGCGGCGAGAGCGAATCCGACGCCAGCGGAGCGAATTCCGAGGCGGCCAGGTCGGAGGACGCCGAGACCCAGGCCGGACAGGAGGCGGCGTCCGCCTCGACCGAGTCACAGGCCCCGCCATCGGCGGAGCCGACCGGCCGACAGGGCGCCCCGGCGGCCACGCGCACGCCAGCCGACCAGATCCGTGCGACGCCGCTGGTGCGCTCCCTGGCTCGTGAACGCGGCATCGACCTCACCACCGTTCGGGGGTCCGGCCCCGGCGGCCGGATCGTCAGGGCCGACCTGGACACGGTCCTCACCGGTCAGGGGGCTGGTGAGGACGCCACCGCACCGGCACCTGCGACGTCGACGCCTGCACCCTCCGCACCCTCTACACCCTCCGGGCCTGCCCCCACCGCTGGCCCCGACGACGAGACGGTGCCCCTCAGCCAGATGCGTCGCGTCACCGCACAGCGGCTGACCGAGAGCGCCGCCGCGCCACACTTCCACCTGACCATGCCGGTCGACCTGACCGCCCTGCTCGCCTTCCGCAAACAGCTCAACGAGCAGCTCACCGACGACGGGGTCCGGGTCAGCGTGACCGACCTGCTGGTGCGTGCGTGTGCAGTGGCCCTGCGATCCCACCCGGAGGTCAACGCTGCGTGGGCCGGCGACCACATCATCCGGCGGGGTCACGTCAACGTGGGCATCGCGGTCGCCATCGAGGACGGTCTCATCGTCCCGGTCGTCACGGATGCGGACCGCAAGACGCTCCGGGAGATCGCCGAAGAGGCGCACGACCTCGGGGACCGCGCCCGTGCCGGCAAGCTCAAGCTCGACGAGTTCACCGGTGGCACCTTCACGGTGAGCAACCTTGGGATGTTCGGCATCACCGAGTTCACCGCCGTGATCAACCCGCCCGAGGCAGCCATCCTCGCCGTCGGCGCCGGGGTCCCGACACCGGTGCTGAAGGACGGCGAGCTCAGCACCACCACCATCATGCGATTGAACCTGACCGTCGACCACCGCGTCCTCGACGGCGCCACCGGCGCGAGCTTTCTGCGCGACCTGGTCCGCCTGCTCGAGCAGCCGCTGCGGATCGTCACCTGACGGCCTGCCACGAGGACGATCCGGAGCAGGACCGCAGGGCACCTTCCCGGCCACGACCACGCGTCGCAGCAGGGAAGGCGCCGGTGCGGCGGGCTACAAAGGCCTCAGGCGGTCGCGTAGGTGGAGCGCACGGGGACCGTGCCGGCGAGGCTGTCGAGCACCGGGCAGTGCTTCTCGACCGCGTCGATGAGTTCCTGGTAGCGCTCGGGGCTCTCCGGCCCGGTGAGCTGCACCGAGACGTCGACCGACGAGAACCCGGGTCGCACCTCGTCATCCAGCCCCAAGAAGCCGCGCAGGTCGAGTTCACCGGTCAACGTCACGTCGACGTCGTCCACGGTGATGCCCAGCTGGGCGGCCCAGACCTGGAAGGTGATCACCTGGCAGGAGCCGAGCGCCGCCAGAAGGTGCTCCACGGGGTTCGCGCCGAGGTCCGTGCCGCCGAGAGTGGACGGTTCGTCGATCGTGAAGGAGTGGCGGCCAGCCCGGACGGACACCTCGGTGGGTGTTCCCGACACATGGCTGGCGAGCACCTCGGGGTGGATGAGCTGGGGCTCGTGGGTGGTCGTGGTGGTGGTCGTGGTGGTCATGGTGCCTCTCTCCGGGCAGGGCGACGCAGCGGCATACCGCGTGCCATTCGTGCTGTGAATTGGGGGCGTCACCGACCTGCGTCGGCTCGCGTGGGCCGCAAGGGCGCTCGGGCGGTCAGTGGCGACAACTGCTGCTGGTGACGCGAGAGAGGTCGACGTGGCGTCGACGCGTCAGCAGCAGGGTGATCGTGTGGGACATGATGTGGTCTTCCTCATCTCTCCCGCAGTGCGGGACGGACGTGGCACCTGTCGACCGCTGGCCTCCGGTGGAGGCCGACCAGCATGCGGTCGGGTTGCCGGGGCTTCAGCGGGCCGTTCCCTCTGCCCCTCGGGATGAGCGGTATTCGGTTGTAGCACAGGAGATTACCGACGCACGTGGAGCTCGCGCACTCGATGGCCACAGAATGAGACAGCCGTGCTCCGCGGAGCACGGCTGACCGGGCACAACTCCGCCCGACGTCCCGTGGGTGGGGCGCCGGGCGGGCCGTCGTCACTTGTTGAAGACGTCCTTGACGTCGTCACCGACCTTCTTGACCTCCGCAGAGGTCTGGTCCGTCTGACCCTCGGCCTCGAGCTGCTCGTCGTCGGTGGCCTTACCGGTACCTTCCTTGACCTTGCCCTTCGCGTCTTCCGCAGAGTGCTTCATCTTGTCGCTGAGTCCCATGTCGAGCCTCCTCCTCGGCGTGTCTCGCCTGCCCGCACAATACCCAGCCGACGCGGTCGTACACCCCTTGTGGGGCGCCGATCTTCGCAGCGGGAAGTGGCACCATCGAGCCATGTCCACACGGTTTCCTCCCGCCCAGCTCTCCGACGTCCCTGACGACATCCGGGAGGCCATCCTCCAGGTGCAGGAGAAGTCGGGCTTCGTCCCCAACGTCTTCCTGCTGCTCGCCCGCCGTCCCGCGGAGTTCCGCGCATTCTTCGCCTACCACGAGGCGCTCATGGAGAGAGAGGAATCGCACCTGACCAAGGGCGACCGCGAGATGATCGTGGTCAGCATCTCCGGCGTCAACCGGTGCACCTACTGCGTTGTCGCGCACGGTGCGCTGCTGCGGATCTTCGAGAAGAAACCTCTCGTCGCCGACCAGGTCGCGGTCAACCACCACACCGCCGACATCACGCCGAGACAGCACGCGGTGCTCGATTTCGCGCACAAGGTCAACACCCACAGTCACGACGTCGGGGACGCCGACTTCGCGGCCCTGCGCGAACACGGGCTGGACGACGAGGACGCCTGGGACATCGCCGCCATCACCGCGTTCTTCGGGCTGAGCAACAGGGTGGCCAGCGTCACCCGCACGATGCCGAATCCGGAGTTCTACCTCATGGGGCGGGTCCCCCGGGAGAAGAAGTAGCGTCGCCGGCGACGGGGCCCGCCACCGTTGCGGGAGGGCGCACACTGATTGACCTCAAGTCCGGTTGAGGCTCTACAGTCCCCCTGTGCTGACCGATCCCGCGCTCGCACCGGACCACCCGGTGGACGGAGTGCTCGGCGCACGCTTCCGTTGGATCACCATCGGCATGTGTGCGCTGGTGTTCCTCGCTGCCTTCGAGGCCCTGGCGGTCACCACCGTCATGCCGACCATCAGCCGGGAGCTCGACGGCGCGTCCCTCTACGCACTCGCGTTCGCGGGGCCGCTCGCCGTCGGCGTCATCGGCATGGTGCTCGCGGGAAACTGGTCGGACCGCGCCGGCCCCACTCCCCCGCTGTTCACGGCCGTCGGTCTCTTCGCCACGGGGCTGATGCTGGCCGGCCTGTCGCACACGATGCCGATGCTGGTGGTGGGACGCCTCGTCCACGGACTGGGTGGGGGCGGCCTGACGGTGGCGCTCTACGTCATGCTCGCGCGGATCTATCCCGCCCGCCTGCATCCGAGCATCTTCGCGGGATTCGCTGCTGCCTGGGTGATTCCCTCGCTCATCGGACCCTTCGCGGCAGGGCTCGTCGCGCAGTACATCGGCTGGCAGTGGGTCTTCCTCGGCGTCATCGTGCTCGTGGTACCCGCGATGATCATGGTGCTCCCTGCCTTGCGCATGGTGGGCCGCCCGGCGCCGGCGACAGACGTCCCGTGGAGCCTCAAGCGCCTGTCCTGGTCGGCCATCGCCGCCGGCGCGGTGCTCGCCGTCGACCTCGTCTCGCCGCTGCCGACCGCCCTGCGGTGGATCTGCACGGTGGCTGCGGCCGCGCTGGCCCTGCTGGCGCTCCGGCCCCTGCTCCCCCGCCACACCCTGCGGGCGGCAGCCGGTCTGCCGACCGTGATCCTGCTGCGAGGTCTGGTGGGCGGTGCCTTCGGCAGCGCCGAGGTCTACCTGCCCTACCTCCTGACCAGGCACTACCGGTGGACGCCGTCGGTCGCCGGACTGGCGCTGACCGCAGGCGCGCTCGCCTGGTCGGTCGGCTCAGCGATCCAGGGCCGGTATGCCGTGCAGCTCACCCACCGACGCGCGGTGAGCATCGGCGCGGTGCTCGTCTCCATCGCGATCGCGAACACGTGGGTGACGACCATCGTCGGACTTCCGGCGCTCGTGGCCGTGGTCGGCTGGACCCTGGGTGGCTTCGGCATGGGCCTGACCTATCCACGACTGTCGACCAGCATGCTGGCGCTCTCGAGCGAGCGCGACCGTGGCTTCAACAGCTCGGCACTCGCCATCGCCGACGCCATCGGCTCGGCGCTGGCGATCGCAGCGGCCGGGCTGGCCTTCGGGCTGCTGGTCGGCACGGGGGGCCGCTGGCCCTTCGTGGGC
>NZ_VOHR01000280.1 GCF_009192725.1 Segeticoccus rhizosphaerae
CTCGCCGGCGAGCGGGGTCCGGGTGTCCACCGGTCCGTGGAGCTCTCGCTCGGCGCCGTGCTGCTGGCGGGCGCGGACGCCGGGACGCACGAGCTTGCGGAGTCGGCCCTGCGGCCCTTGGTCGAGCACGACCGCGACCGCGGCTCCGACCTCGTCGCGACGCTGCGCACCTGGCTCGCTCAGGACTGCTCCATGGCAGCCACCTGCGCCGCCCTGCACCTGCACCGCAACTCCCTGCGCTACCGCCTCGCGCAGATCGGCGAGCTCACGGGCCGGGACCTGGACACCATGGCTGCGCGGGTGGACCTGTGGCTCGCCCTGCACCACGGCCGGCTTCGGACCTCCCAGCCGGGCTGACCCGGTCGGCTTCGGACGGGGACCAGTTCCGCCCAACACGAGCGGAGCGGCCGGGCGGGGACATCCCGGCCCCCGCGTCAGCGAGAGGGAATCTCCAGGTCGCAGACGGTCCAGACGGCGATCCGCGTCCAGCGATCGGCCGCGGCCACGTGATCGGGATGGGTCAAGAACGCGCGCAGGACGGCGGGGGTCTCGAAGTCACCGACACCCCCGAAGTCGGCGGACACCTCGCGGCCGCTGGTGTCCGCGCCGATCCGCCAGTCCTCGCCGCCGGGCACGGTCGTCCGCAACCCCGCAGACCCCGCCACGGCTTCCGCGACCCGCGGGTCGTCGTGGGAGACACCCTCGCGCAGCCGGAAGAGGACGATGTGCCGGATGGTCACGAGGCCCACCCCACGCCCCCGGCGTCGGCGCCCACCCGGCGCGAGGAGCCCGGCGCCGTGTCACGCACCAGCGTCTCGCCCTCCTGGCGCAGCTGGGCGATGCTCGTGACGCCGAGCAGCTGCATGGCCCGGCGCAGCTCGTCGGCCAGCATGGTGATCGCCGCGGTCACTCCTCGCTCGCCGCCAGCGCCCAGACCGTAGAGGTAGGGGCGTCCGACCAGGCAACCGGTGGCACCCCGCGCCAGGGCGATGACCAGGTCGGTGCCGCGACGGATCCCCGAGTCGACGTAGACCTCCAGGCTGTCCCCCACGGCGTCGCGCACGTGCGGGAGCGCGTCGATCGGCGGGATGGTCTGGTCGAGCTGGCGGCCGCCGTGGTTGGACAGCACCACGCCGTCGACGCCGAGGGAGGCCGCCTGCCTGACGTCGTCGGGCCGGACCAGTCCCTTGATCACCAGCGGGCCCGACCACAGCTCGCGCAGTTGCGCGAGGTCGTCCCAGCTCACGGAGGCGTCGAAGAGTTCGGCCGACATGGCCATCGCGCCCATCGGGTCCTGTTCGAAACCGGGGATGTTGGCGAAGGTGATGGGCGCACCGGTGAGCATCCGGGCGCACCACACGGGGTGGGCCGCCATCTGCAGGATGGTCGACGGCGTGAGGGTCGGTGGCACGGTGAACCCGGCCCGCAGGTCGCGAGCACGCAGCCCGGTCACCGGGGTGTCGACCGTGAGCATCAGCGCCCGGTAGCCGTGGTCCCGGGCCCGGGCCACGAGGTCGCGCATCAGGGCCCGGTCGCGCCAGACGTAGAGCTGGAACCACAGGTCACCGGTGGACTCCCGGGCGACGTCCTCCAGGTTCGTGGTCGCGACCGTGGAGAGTGTGTAGGGGATGCCGGCCGCGCCCGCGGCACGGGTCACCGCGGGCTCGCCCTGGTTGTGCATCATCCGGGTGTAGCCGGTGGGTGCCAGGGCGAAGGGAAGCGCCGACTCGACACCGAGGAGGGACGCCCTGGTGTCCACCTCGGTCACGTCGCGCAGGGGGTGCGGCAACAGCGAGAAGCGTTCGTATGCCGTGCGGTTGCGCTCCACGGTCACCTCGCCGTCCGCTCCCCCGTCGACGTAGCCACGCACGCCCTCAGGCCAGCGACGGCGGGCGGCGCGCCGCAGGTCGTCGATCGTGTGGCAGTGGGCGAGGGTGCGGTCCACGGGGTCGAGGATCGGCCGGCGCGGCCTGATCAGGGCGCGGACGTCACGGGGTCTCATGCTGGTCGGAGCTCCTTCACGGAGGTGGGTGAGTGGCGTGGACGGGTTCAGAAACCCTTGCCGGGGTTGAGGATCCCGGTCGGGTCGAGAGCCGACTTGATCGAGCGTTGGACGTCCATGACGTCCGAACCGAGCTCGAGCTCGAGCCAGCGGGTCTTGAGGACGCCGACCCCGTGCTCGCCGGTCAGTGTGCCGCCGAGCTCGATCGCCGTCCGGAAGACCTCGTCGGCGGCCGCCCACACCTCGGGTGGGGCGTCGCCGTCGGGAGTCGGCTCGAACACGAAGGTCGGATGAGTGTTGCCGTCTCCGGCGTGGGCGACGGTCAGGATGGTGACACCGTGCCTGGCGCCGGCCCGCTCGATCGCATCCAGCATGTCCGGCAGCTTCGAGCGCGGCACGCCGACGTCCTCGACCAGACAGCGCCCGAGCCGCTCGGCCGCAGGGTAGGCAAGTCGGCGCACCTCGAGCAGCTGGGCCGACTCGTCCCGGTCCGCAGAGACCGCAACGAAATCAGCACCGGCCGCCTCGAACGAGGCTTCCAGTTGGTCGGCCACCTCGGCCGCGTCGCTGCCGTCGGCCTGTCCGATCAGCATGGCTGCGGTGTCGCCCAACCCCATGTGTTTCCAGTCGTCGATCGCCTGCAGGGTGTTGCGGTCGACCAGCTCCAGCAGGCTCGGCACGACTCCATCGCGGACCACCGAGGCGACCGCGTCGCCCGCGGCTCGCAGGGACGGGAAGCTGCCGACGACGGTCACCGGCTCCGCGGCCGGCCTGGGCCGCAACCGCAGCGTCGCGCTCGTCACGATGCCGAGCGTCCCCTCCGACCCGACGAACAGACTGGTCAGGTCGAGGCCGGCCACGCCCTTGACGGTGCGGCGTCCGGTGGGGATCACCCGGCCGTCCGCCAGCACCACCTCGAGACCCAACACGAAGTCGCGGGTCACGCCATACTTCACACAGCGCAGTCCACCGGCGTTGGTGGCGATGTTGCCGCCCAGCGTGGAGATCTCGTGGCTGGACGGGTCGGGGGCATACATCAGTCCGACCTCGGCGGCCGCCCGGTCGAGGTCGGCGGTGATGACACCCGCCTCGACGACGGCCAGCTGGTCCCCGGCCGAGATCTCCCGGATCGCGGTCATCCGGGCCAGGCACACGACGAGGCAGCCCGGTGTCGCGGTCGCTCCCCCGGCCAGTCCGGTGCCCGCCCCCCGTGGCACCACCGGTATGCCGTGCCGGTGGGCCCAGCGGAGAGCTGCGGACACGTCCTCCACGGTCTCGGCCAGCAGCACCGCCACCGGCGTGCCGGGAGCCACCAGGTGCGCCTCGTCGCGGCAGTAGGCCTCGACGACGTCGGGGTCGGTGAGCAGCCGGCCGCTGAGGCCGGTCCCGAGCTCCGACAGGTCAGCAACGGTGTCGCTGGTCAACAGGTCTCCTCACAGGTCGAGGACCAGGCGGTCGCACAGGGCACGTCCGACACAGATCATCATCGTGTCGTTCGCCGCTCGCTCCTCGTCGGACAACAGGCTGTCGCGGTGGTCCGGGACACCGGCGAGCACCTTGGTCTCGCACGTGCCGCAGATCCCCTCGCGACAGGAGTTCAGTGGTTCGATGCCATTGTCCTCCAGCGCCTCCAGCACGCTCATCCCGGCGGGCACGGTCACCGTCACACCGGACTGCTCGAGCACCACCTCGAAGTCCGACTCGGCGTCGGGGTCGACCGGTGCCTGCGCCCTGGGCTTGAAGCGCTCCAGGTGGAGCGATCCGGGCGCCCAGCTCGCGCAACGCTCCTCGACGGCGGCAAGCAGCGGTTCGGGACCGCAGCAGTAGACCAGCGTGCCGTCACGCGGCTCGTCGAGGAGCGCGCCCAGGTCGAGCAGGCCGACCTCGTCCTGTGGCTGCACCCGCACGGCGTCGCCGTGGCGTTCCAGCTCGGGCAGGAAAGCCATGCTGCTGCGGGTGCGACCGCCATACAGCAGCTGCCAGGAGGCGCCGGAGGCGGCCACCGCCTCGATCATCGGCAGCATCGGGGTGATGCCGATGCCACCAGCGATGAACAGGTAGTCGGCCCCGGCGACCAGCGGGAAGTTGTTGCGCGGGCCCACCACCTCGACCACGTCGCCGGGACGCAGCGTCTCGTGCACGGCCTGCGAGCCACCCTTGCCGGCTGCTTCGCGAAGCACCGAGATGCGCCACGTGGTGCGGTCGGTGGGGCTGCCGCTCAGGGAGTACTGCCGGGTGATGATGCCCGGCAGGCGCAGGTCGACGTGTGCGCCGGCCTGCCAGACCGGCAGGTCGCCGCCGCCCGGGGCGCGCAGGTGCACCGAGATGACGCCCTCGGACTCCCAGGTCAGCTGGTGGACCCGGAGCCGCAGCTCACGCTCTTCGTGGGTGGTGGACATGGCTTCCTCGTGGTTCGTGGGGTCGTGGCCGGCCTACGGGACCCAGCTGATCGGCTGGCTTGCCGTCGAGCGCAGGCGCACGACGGCGACGGAGGTGGGCTCCTCCCCCACCCGTTCCAGCTCGGGTCGGAGCGGGTCGTCGCCCTCGAGCACCATCGCGTCCAGCTCGTGCAGCAGGTGGCGCCCCTCGACACGCACGCCGCCCTGCCCGACGACGAGCACGGTGACCTCGTGGACGTCTCGCTCGAGGGTGACCGGCTCCCCGCTGATCACGACCTCCGCCCTGGCGGCCGCGGCGTCGGGGTCACAGCTGACCTCCAGCACCGCGGGGAGGCCGCCGGAGCGAGGCAGGCTCAGCGTGAGCCGCTCGACGTCCGCCTGTTCCTCGCCGTGCCCGGATCGACCCTCGAGCACCCGGACGTGCCACTGCCAGGCCTCGCGGCGCGGCGTGTCGGGTGAGGCGGCGAC
>NZ_VOHR01000281.1 GCF_009192725.1 Segeticoccus rhizosphaerae
CGGGGCGCGCCGCACGGTCGTCGCGCGGTCGTGCGCAGCGTGCACCTGTGCCAGCCGGTCGACGGGGTGGTGGAGGCCTGCGCCGTGGTCCTGGACGGCGGCCGGGTGCGTGCGATGGCGCTACGGATGTCCGGCGTGGACCATCGGTGGCTGGTGACAGCCCTCCAACTGGGCTGACGACGGCGAGCCACAGGCGCGAAGGGACCAGCACCCCATCCCGACCACTCGTGAGGAATCATCGTGAGGTTTTGCGCCCTCTGAGAGGGCCGAAACCTCACGAAGATCCCACCGAGAAGTGGGGGTCAGCGGCGCTTGGCCTTCTTCTTGCCCTTCTTGGCGCTCGCGCGCCGCTCCGCGCGAGAGGGCTGCCCGGCGGTCGCGGTGGCCGTGGCCATGCCGTCCGAGCGGACGCTCCGCTCCTCCACCGAGCCGTCCTCCGACGGTGCGGTGTAGCGCAGCTGCGCGGCCGGCTGGGGCGCCTCCAGTCCCTTGACGGTGACGACCGGCTGCGCCTCGGCCTCCTCGCTGTTGTCTTCCTCGCGCTCCTCGGCGGCCTTGCGGGCGGCGATCTCGGCCTGCAGCCCCTCGACATCGATCTCGGCGTGGAAGACGAACGCGACCGACTCCTCCTTGATCGCGTCGTTCATCGCCTGGAACATCAGGAAGCCCTCCCGCTGGTACTCCACCAGCGGGTCGCGCTGCGCCATCGATCGCAGGCCGATGCCCTCCTTGAGGTAGTCCATCTCGTAGAGGTGCTCGCGCCACTTGCGATCCAGGACCGACAGCACCACGCGTCGCTCGACCTCGCGCATCACCTCGGAGCCGAGCTCCGCCTCGCGCTGGTCGTAGGCGGTCTGCGCGTCCGAGGTCAGCTGCTCGGTCAGGAGCTCGCCGGAGATGTTGCCCCGCGCCCCCGCCATCTGCTCGATCTCCTCGAGGTCGAGCGAGATCGGGTAGAGCGACCTCATCGCGTTCCACAGCCGTTCGAGGTCCCAGTCCTCCGCAAACCCGGAGCCGGTCTCCTCGGTGATGTAGCCGACGACCACGTCGTTGAGGAAGGTGCGCATCTCCTCCTCGAGGTCCTCGCCCTCGAGCACCCGGCGACGCTCGTCGTAGATGACCTCGCGCTGCTTGTTGAGCACATCGTCATACTTCAGGACGTTCTTGCGGATCTCGAAGTTCTGCGCCTCCACCTGGCTCTGCGCGCTCTGGATCGAGCGCGACACCATCTTGGACTCGATGGGGACCTCGTCCTCCATCTTGGCCGACTGCATGAAGCGGTCGACGATGTTGGCGTTGAACAGCCGCATCAGGTCGTCCTGCAGGGACAGGTAGAAGCGGCTCTCGCCGGGGTCCCCCTGACGTCCGGAGCGGCCGCGCAGCTGGTTGTCGATGCGGCGGGACTCGTGCCGCTCGGTGCCGAGCACGTAGAGGCCGCCGAGCTCGGTCACCTCGTCGTGCTCGGCCGCCACCGCCTTCTCCGCCTTCTCGAGCGCCTCGTCCCAGGCGCGCTCGTAGTCCTCCGGCGTCTCCTCCGGGTCGAGTCCCTGCTGCTTGAGCGCGGCGACGGCGGTGAACTCGGGGTTGCCGCCGAGCATGATGTCGGTGCCTCGACCGGCCATGTTGGTGGCGACGGTGACCGCGCCCTTGCGGCCGGCCTGGGCGACGATCGCGGCCTCGCGCTCGTGGTGCTTGGCGTTGAGCACCTCGTGCGGGACGCCCTTGCGACGCAGCTGGTCGGAGAGGTACTCGCTCTTTTCGACGCTGGTCGTGCCGACGAGCACCGGCTGGCCCTTGTCGTGCCGTTCCACGAGGTCGTCGACGACGGCGCTGAACTTGGCGACCTCGGTGCGGTAGACGAGGTCGGCCTGGTCCGCGCGGATCATCGGCATGTTGGTGGGGATGGTGACGACGCCCAGCTTGTAGATCTGGTTCAGCTCGGCGGCCTCGGTCTGGGCCGTGCCGGTCATGCCGGAGAGCTTGTCGTACATGCGGAAGTAGTTCTGCAGGGTGACCGTGGCGAACGTCTGGTTCTCGTTCTGGATCTCGACGCCTTCCTTGGCCTCGATCGCCTGGTGCAGGCCCTCGTTGTAGCGCCGCCCGGCCAGCATGCGGCCGGTGTGCTCATCGACGATGAGGATCTCGCCGTTCAGGTTGACGTAGTCCTTGTCGCGCTTGAACAGTTCCTTGGCGCGAATCGCGTTGTTGAGGAAGCCGATCAGCGGCGTGTTGACGCTCTCGTAGAGGTTGTCGATGCCGAGCAGGTCCTCGACCTTGTCGATGCCGGACTCGAGGACGCCGACCGTCTTCTTCTTCTCGTCGACCTCGTAGTCGCCCTGGCCGTCCTCACCCCGCTCGAGCTTGGTCACGATGCGGGCGAACTCGACATACCACTTGTTCGTCTCCTGGTCGGCAGGGCCGCTGATGATCAGTGGCGTGCGCGCCTCATCGATGAGGATGGAGTCGACCTCGTCCACGATGGCGAAGTTGTGGCCGTGCTGCACGAGCTCCTCGGTCGACCACGCCATGTTGTCGCGCAGGTAGTCGAAGCCGAACTCGTTGTTGGTGCCGTAGGTGATGTCCTTGCGGTACTGCACGCGCCGCTCGGCCGGCGTCATGGACGACAGGATCACGCCGGTCTCGAGTCCGAGGGCGCGGTGGACGCGACCCATCAGCTCGGACTGGTACTCGGCGAGGTAGTCGTTGACCGTGACGATGTGCACGCCCTTGCCCTCGAGGGCATTGAGGTATGACGGGAGGGTCGCCACGAGCGTCTTGCCCTCACCGGTCTTCATCTCGGCCACGTTGCCGAGATGCAGGGCCGCGCCGCCCATGATCTGCACGTCGAAGTGCCGCTTGCCGATGGTCCGCTTGCTCGCCTCGCGCACCGCGGCGAACGCCTCGGGCAGGATCTTGTCGAGGGTGTCGCCGTCGGCGAGCCGCTTGCGGAAGGTGTCGGTCTCCTCGCGCAGCTCGGCGTCGGTCAGCTTCTCGAAGTCCTCCTCGAGGATGTTGACCTGCTTGGCGATGCCCTGGAGCTTCTTGAGCACACGGCCTTCGCCGGCTCGCAGCATCTTCTCAACGATCTTGGGCACGCAAAGCTCCTGGTTGCACTACTGACAGTCGGGCCGGACCCGCCTAGGTTAGTCGCAATCTGGCCATGAGTGATCAACGGCAGGTCACGATGCTGGGTTCCCGGGAGCCACGAGATCCTGGAAGTCCGGGTGGCGGTCGATCCACGCCTTGACGAACGGGCACAGGGGCACCACCTGCAGGCCTTCGCCCTCACGCACCCGTGTGAGTGCGGTGCGCACGAGGGCGGAGCCGACGCCCTCTCCCTCGAAGGCGTCGTCGACCTCCGTGTGGGTGAAGACGATGCGACCGTCCCGCACGCGGTATTCCGAGAACCCGGCCAGCTCCCCGTCCACCCGTGCCTCGAAGCGTCCTGTCTGCGGGTCGTCGGTCACGTCGATGTCTGCCATGCCGCCATGCTGCCACGGTTGGGTCCGGGGCCCCACTCATGTCCTGCACGGCGGCGGCCAGGGCGACCGCGGCGCAGGACATCGGCGGGGCGGCCCCGTGCGGACCAAACCGCGTTGCCTGTGGGACCGCGGATCGGCGAGGCTGTCGACATGCCCGGCGCCCTCTCCCCTGCCTACCCCGACGTCGTCCCTGTGCTGTCGGACGGGATCGTGACGCTGCGCGCCCACCGGCAGTCGGACGTGGCCGACATCGTGCAGCAGTGCAACGACCCGGAGATGGTGCGCTTCACCACGGTGCCGCAGCCGTATGGCGTGCAGGAGGCCCAGGTGTTCATCGGCACCATCGTGCCTGGAGGCTGGGCGGACGAGCACGGCACGCGGGCCTGGGCGATCGAGGCCAAGGATCCGAACGGCATACCCCGATTTGCCGGGTCGGTCGACTACCGGCCCACCCCCGAGGGCGTCGCCGAGGTGGGCTTCGGCCTGCACCCGTGGGCGCGAGGCCGCGGTGTGATGACACGGGCGGTGCGGCTCGCCCTGGCCCATGCATTTGAGCACGGCATCGAAACGGTGCACTGGCGCGCCGTCGTCGGCAACTGGGGCTCGCGGCGGGTGGCGTGGTCGTGCGGGTTCACGGTGGAGGGCACGGTGCGCGGCCTGCTGGCGCAGCGCGGGGAGCGGCGCGACGGGTGGATCGGCACGCTGGCCAAGGGCACGCCGATGCAGCCGGCCAAGCAGTGGCTCGACACCCCCACGCTGGAGGGTGAGCGCGTCCGGCTGCGTCCCTGGCGGGAGGACGACCGTCCGCGACCGGACCAGGCGCCCGACGAGCTCAGCCAGACCTTCATGGCCGGCTTCGTGCCGACGACCGAGACGTTCGACGCCTGGCTGGTGGAGCAGCGGGCGCGTCCCGCCGAGGGCGACAGCGTGGTGTGGTGCATCGCGGACGCCGCCTCCGATGAGGCGCTGGGCAGCATCAACGTGTTCCGCCTCGGCTTCGACCTCATGGCTGGGTCCGGCATGGTCGCCTACTGGCTGCACCCGCAGGGGCGTGGTCGCGGCGCGCTGTCCGAGGCGCTGGACCTGGTCGTCGGGCACGCGTTCACGCCCAAGGACGAGGGAGGGCTGGGGCTGCACCGGCTGGAGGCGGGGACGGACATCGGCAACCGAGGGTCGCAGCGGGCGCTACGCCGGGCCGGCTTCGTGCAGGTGGGGCACGAGCACGAGGTCATGGCCCACCCTGAGGGCCCCACGGACGGCCTGCATTTCGAGCTGCTGCGCTCCTCCGACCGCGAGGCGGCGCGCGTGGCCCCGACGGTGCCGGCCGTGCTGGAGACCGAGCGACTGCGGCTGCGCGAGTGGCGGGAATCCGACCG
>NZ_VOHR01000282.1 GCF_009192725.1 Segeticoccus rhizosphaerae
AGGCGGCGGCTCGAGGCGGGGCTCGCGGTGCAGGCGCCCGTGCCGCAGGTGCAGGGCGACCTCGCGCGGGAGCATCACCTGGTCGTCGGCGGTCGGGACGAGCAGTCCGGCCGTCACCAGCTCGCGGCCGGCTCGAGCCAGGGGTCCCTCGGGCGTGAGCACACCCACCGGTGGACCCCAGGTGAGGCGGTCCAGGATCGCCCGGGCCTCGGGGGAGGACATCGCGACCGACTTCTCGAGGTCAGCGCCCGCCGGTGTGGTGACGGCCTGTCCCGCAGCGCTGTCGCCGGCACGCAGATCGGCTGCAGGTGGCCCGATACCTGCCGGATGGGGGCCGATCAGCTCGGCCACCGTGCGCACCACGCGCAGGCCCTCGGGGCTGCGCCACAGCAACGCGATCCGCCACAGCCGGTCGAGGAAGGGACGTAGTGCCGACACCGAGATGCCCATCAGCGCCGCGGTCTGTCGCTCGTCCGGCTCGCCGGTGACCAGCAGCGCCTCGATCACCTGCAGGTGGCCCCGGTCGAGGGTGTCGAGGGCGCGCTGCAGACTGGCGCGGGTGCTGGAGCGGGCGGCCAGGCTGGTGAGGTCGGCCGGCGCGGGCCGGGCCAGGTCCGGACGCGATCGGACCAGGTCGCGCAGCTCCTCGTCACTGCGCGACCGGACGTCCTCGGCCAGGCTCCGGGAGGGGGAGCGACGGGACGCACGTGAGGCAGGCACTCGTCATACGCTATCCGGATCCGGGACGGGTGCTTGCCCAGAGGGCGCCCGGTGCCAAAGATGGAGGGGCCAGCACCGCTTCGACCCTGGAGGCCCCGTGTCCGCTCCTGCCCAACCGTCCTACGCGTCCGGCACGTCGGACTCGCCCCTGCTGGGCGACACGATCGGCGACAACCTGGTCCGCACGGCCGCCAGCTTCCCCGACCGTGAGGCCCTCGTCGACGTGCCGAGCGGTCGGCGGTGGACCTACGCCGAGTTCGACCGGGACGTGGACGCGTTGGCGCTCGGGCTGCTCGCCCGGGGGGTCGCGGCAGGGGACCGGATCGGCATCTGGTCGCCCAACGGTGCCGAGTGGACCCTGCTGCAGTACGCCACGGCCAAGATCGGCGCGATCCTGGTCAACGTCAACCCGGCCTACCGGTCACACGAGCTGGCCTACGTCGTCAAGCAGTCGGGCATGCGGATGCTGGTCAGCGCGGTCCGGCACAAGACCTCCGACTACCGGTCGATGGTCGACCAGGTCCGCGGCGACTGCCCCGACCTGACCGACGTGGTCTACATCGGCGAACCGAGCTGGGACGAGCTGGTGGCGGCGGGTTCCACGGTGGACCGGCAACAGCTCACGGACCGGATGGTGACGCTCACCGCCGATGACCCGATCAACATCCAATACACCTCGGGCACCACGGGGTTCCCCAAGGGCGCGACCCTGTCGCACCACAACATCCTCAACAACGGCTACTTCGTGGGCGAGCTGGTGGGCTACAGCGAGCAGGACCGGATCTGCCTGCCGGTGCCCTTCTACCACTGCTTCGGCATGGTCATGGGCAACCTGGCGGCCACGTCGCACGGGTCGTGCATGGTGATCCCCGCGCCGTCCTTCGAGCCGGCGGCGACGCTGAAGGCGGTCCAGGACGAGCGCTGCACCAGCCTCTACGGCGTGCCGACGATGTTCATCGCCGAGATGGGGCTGGCAGACTTCAGCTCGTATGACGTGTCCGCCCTGCGCACCGGCATCATGGCCGGATCGCCCTGTCCCGTCGAGGTGATGAAGCGGGTGGTGGCCGAGATGAACATGGACGAGGTGGCGATCTGCTACGGGATGACCGAGACCTCGCCGGTCTCGACGATGACCCGGGTCGACGACGACCTCGCCCGCCGCACCGAGACGGTCGGGCGGGTGATGCCGCACATCGAGGTGAAGGTCGTGGACCCGGTGAACGGCCGCACCCTGCCGCGTGGCGAGCCGGGGGAGCTGTGCACCCGTGGCACGAGCGTCATGCTCGGCTACTGGGGCCAACCGGACAAGACGGCCGAGGTGATCGACGCCGCCCGGTGGATGCACACGGGCGACCTCGCGACGATGGACGACGAGGGCTACGTGTCGATCGTGGGGCGGATCAAGGACATGGTGATCCGTGGTGGGGAGAACGTCTACCCGCGTGAGATCGAGGAGTTCCTCTACACCCACCCCGCGATCGCGGACGTGCAGGTGATCGGCGTGCCCGACGAGAAGTACGGCGAGGAGCTGATGGCCTGGGTGATCCTCAAGCCCGGACAGGATCCGCTCACCGCCGACGACGTCAGGGAGTTCTGCACCGGCAGGCTGGCGCACTACAAGATCCCGCGCTACGTCCACGTCGTCGAGGAGTTCCCGATGACGGTGACCGGCAAGATCCGCAAGGTCGAGATGCGCGAGCGCGCGACGGAGCTGTTGGGCGGGTCCTGAGAGGCGCCCGCCGTACGTCACTCGCGAGCGGCGCGGCGGAGTCATAGGGTCGGCGGCATGGAGACCGCAGCCAGTCCGAGTGGTGAGCAGTGGACGATCCGGCACGGCGAGCACGAGGCCGTCGTGGTGGAGGTCGGCGGGGGACTGCGCAGCTACACGCATGCCGGGCGGGACGTGGTGCACGGCTACGCCGTGGACGAGCAGTGCTCGGGCGGTCGCGGACAGCTGTTGATGCCCTGGCCCAACCGGGTGCGCGACGGACGCTACTCCTTCGAGGAGGGCAAGGAGCTCCAGCTCGCGCTCACGGAACCGCCGCGGCACCACGCGATCCACGGCCTCGTGCGCTGGTCGCTCTGGTCGGTCGCGGACCGCTCGGACGCGTCGCTCACGGTGGCGTGTCGGCTGCGCCCCCAGCAGGGCTGGTCCTGGAGCCTCGACCTCACGGTCGGCTATCTCCTCGATGACGAGGGGCTCACCGTGACACCGCACGCCCGCAACGTCGGTATGACGCCCGCTCCCTTCGGCTTCGGGGCCCACCCCTATCTCACGGCGACGGAGGCGCGCGTCGATGAGCTCACCCTGACGGTGCCGGCGGTCACCTCGGTCGACGTGGACGAGCGGCTGATCCCCTGCGGGACGTCTCCGCTGGAGGGCACCGAGCTGGACTACCGCGGTGGGCGACCGATCGGCAACGCCGTCCTGGACAACGCCTTCACCGATCTCGAGGCAGATTCGGACGGTCGCTGGCGGGTCTCGATCGAGCGACCCGCCGGCGGCGACGGCACCGGCGTGAAGACGACGCTGTGGGCGGACGCGGCGGCCTACCCCTGGGCACAGGTCTTCACCGGTGACACGCTCTCCGAGCCGCTGCGCCGCACCAGCGGGGTCGCGGTGGAGCCGATGACCTGCCCCGCGGACGCGCTCAACTCCGGCACCGGGCTGCTCACGCTCAAGCCCGGCGCCGAGTTCTCGGCCTCGTGGGGCATCACCCCGGCCGCTGCGTCGTGAACCCGTCCACCGCCCTGGCGACCGTGCTCGTCGACGAGCTGGTGCGTGGTGGGGTCCGGGAGGCGGTGCTCTGCCCGGGCTCCCGTTCCGCGCCGCTGGCCTACGCGCTGCAGGAGGCCGAACGCGCCGGCAGGTTGCGCCTGCACGTGCGCGTCGACGAGCGCTCCGCCGGTTTCCTCGCCCTCGGCCTGGTCAAGGGCGGCGGCGGTGTCGTGCCGGTCGTCACGACGTCGGGCACAGCCGTGGCGAACCTGCACCCGGCCGTCCTCGAGGCGCACCACGCCGGCGTCGCGCTGCTGCTCATCACGGCGGACCGTCCGCCGGAGCTGCGCGGCACGGGAGCCAACCAGACGACCGACCAGGTCGGGATCTTCGGTGGGGCGGTGCGCTGGTCGCACGACCTCGGCGCGCCGGAGCGTCGGGCCGGGCAGAACGCCGTATGGCGATCGGTCGTCGCGCGTGCGCGTGCCGCCGCCGTCGGCGGGCTGAACGAGCTCGGAGCCGGGCCGGTCCACCTCAACGTGCCGCTGCGAGAGCCGCTCGTGCCCGATCCGGCCGTGGTGGAAGCGGATTCCGGCTGGCCGGAGTCCCTGGCCGGGCGTCCCGACGGACGGGCGTGGGTCTCTTACCGCGTCCCGTCGGGTCACAACAGCCACTTCGCGGCAGGGGCCCGCACCCTGGTCGTCATCGGAGACCTCCCTCAGCCCTGGATGGCTGCGGAGGCGGCGGCCGTGGCCGCACGTGTCGGCTGGCCGGCGGTGGCCGAGCCGTTCGGAGCCTCCTGCGACGGTGACGAGGGCAGCGTGCTCCCGCGCGGACCGTTGCTGCTGACCGCGACGGAGTGGGTGGATGCCCACGCCCCCGACCACGTCGTGGTCGTCGGACGGGTCACGCTCTCGCGTGCCGTCGCGGCCCTGGTCCGGCGTGCCGGGGTCGAGCTGCACGTCGTCACGACGCGGGACCAGTGGTCCGACCCGAGCGCGCAGGCGGCGCACGTCTGGAGCTGGCGCGATTTCCACCAGCTGGATCCGGCGCTGCAGGAGCACGACCCCCAGTGGCTCACCGAGTGGACCCAGGCCGGCAAGTGCGTCGACGAGGCCGGCCGCGCCGTCCTGGCCGATGATGCGGCCTGGCCGTCCGGACTCGCGCTGGCCGAAACGCTGCTCGCCTCTCTCCCTGATCGGGCCCTGTTGTTCCTGGGGTCGTCCAACCCGGTGCGTGACCTCGACCTGGCCGTGTCGCCGGGCCACGGCAACCACGACCTCGAGGTGCTGGCGAACCGCGGCCTGGCAGGCATCGACGGCTGCGTCTCCACGGCGGTCGGGATCGCGCTGGCGCGGGGGGCCGCGCCGACCGAGGGCGCGACACCAGAGGGTGACCCGGCGGACGCAGGGGCGGCGG
>NZ_VOHR01000283.1 GCF_009192725.1 Segeticoccus rhizosphaerae
CTTGCCGGCGCGCTCGATGTCGCCGGCGACCTGCACGGCGAGCTCACGGGTCGGCGCCACGGCGAGCGCCTGCGGCTTGCCGGGGTTGGCGAGTGCCGCGAAACCGGCGTCGCTCGGGGTCACGACGCGCTGCAGGATCGGCACACCGAAGCCGAGCGTCTTGCCCGTGCCGGTCTTGGCCTGGCCGATGATGTCGTGGCCGTCGAGGGCCACCGGGAGGGTCATCGACTGGATGGGAAAGGGGTGGATGATTCCCGCGTCGCCAAGCGCGGCGACGATGTCGGGGTGGACGCCGAAATCGGCAAAGGTCTGTTGGGCCTGGTCCATGTACTTCTCTCGATCGGGCGGGGGCACACACGCACCGACGATCGCGATGATCGACGAGACGGGCCGCACCTGCGTGAAGCGGGCCGATCGGAGTTCTTCATTTCTGGCCACCCCGAGGGCGGGTCAGACGTCCTACCACATGCCATGTGTGGCCGACCGGTCACCGTATGTCGGGTCCAGTCTACCCGGTGCCCGTTACCGTGAACGCCATGGACGCTGCGACACCCGACCAGACGCCCCCCACCGAGGACGGCGCGGGCTATCGCGCTGCGGTCGTCGATCTGCTCGGTGTGCTCGCCTATGGCGAGTTGACCGGCTTCCTGCGGATGGCCGCCGACGCCGATGCCGCACCCACGCTGCCCGACAAGGCGGCGCTCGGCGGGCTGGCGGCCGCCGAGTTCCACCACTACGAGCTCCTCGTGGCCCGATTGCAGGAGATGGGGGCCGACCCGGAGGCCGCGATGGATCCGTTCATCGCCGCGATCGACGAGTTCCACGCCCGCACCCGGCCGAACGGCTGGCTCGAGGGCCTCGTCAAGGCCTATGTCGGCGACGGCATCGCCACGGACTTCTACCGGGAGGTGTCGGCCTACGTCGACCCCTCGACCGCTGCGCTGGTGCACAGCGTCCTGGAGAACGGGGGGCAGGCCGAGTTCGCGGTCCAGGCGGTGCGGGCCTCGATCGAGCGGGACGAGCGGATCGCCGGCCGGCTCGCGCTGTGGGGTCGACGGCTCGTCGGGGAGGCCATCTCGCAGGCCCAGCGGGTGGCGGTCGAGCGCGACGCGCTGTCCTCGCTGCTGGTCGGCGGGCACGACCACGGCGGGGCAGACCTGGCCGAGCTGGGCCGGATGTTCGCCCGGCTGACCGACGCCCACACCCGGCGGATGGGACGCCTCGGACTCAACGCCTGACGGCCGGCGTGCCACCCGTTGTCCCCGGACCATCGGCCAATGCAGGGGCCGCTCTGGCCGCAACGAGCGGTGGACAGCACGAGGGCCCCGTCCGTGCGGACGAGGCCCTCGTGGTCGATCAGTCGAGCAGGTGGGTCGCAGCGATCAGCGGGTGACCTGCTTCCTGCCGGTGAGCGAGGTGTAGATCCCGATGAGCACCGCGGCGCAGATGATGCCGATGATCAGGGCGATCCAGTCGATCCCCTTGGTGTCGGACCCCCCGAGCGCGTGCCAGATCCACGATCCAGCCAGCCCACCGATGATTCCGAGGATGACCGTCATCAGGATCGAGATGTCCTGCTTGCCGGGCATCACCAGACGCGCGAGCGCGCCGATGATCGCACCGACGATGACTGCGGCAATGATGGCTCCCATGGGAACCGCTCCTTCCAGTGCCCGCCGGAGCGGGCGATCAGGGGAACGCCCACCCGCGATCTGTTGCGGGCGGGTCGTGCCGTGTGGCGTTACCCTGCACCTCCGGGCCGCGGTGCGCAAGTTGACACTGTGGCAGGAGTAAAGATCGTTATTTCGGGTACCCGTACCGGGTCGGGCCCGGTTTTCGCTCAGCTCAGGCCGAAGCCCACGCGGGCCTTCTCGGTCGCACCGATGTCGACGTAGCCGAGGGCCTCCACCGGCACCACGACGGTGCGGCCCTTCTCGTCGGTGAGGCTCAACGTGCCGGTCTTGTCGGTGAGGGCCTTGGTGACGGTGGCCTGGATCTCCTCAGCGCTCTGATCGGACTCGAGCTGGATCTCGCGCGCGACGTTGCGCACGCCGATCTTGACCTCCACGGGACTGCCTTTCTGCACGGGGAGTGCACCGATCCGCGCGGTCTGCGCCGGTGCACCTGTCGACGGGCTGGGATGGTTACGGCCGGACGACCGCTCCCTGCTGAGGCTAACCCGCGGAGGGGGCCGACTCTTCCCCCTGGTCCGCCTTCGGGAAGCCGCCGAGGCCTCGCCAGGCCAGGATGCTCACCAACCGGGCCGCCTCGGAGCGGGGGATGGACGTGCCCTGCGCCAGCCAGTAGCGCGCACACACCTGGGCCATCCCGGACAGCGCGATGCCGAGCAGCTGCGCCTCGTCGGCCGGCAGACGGGTGTCCTCGCCGATCACCTCGGCGATGGCGTGCGCGGTCACCGTGGAGGTGTTGTCGACGCGCTCGCGGACCGCCTGCTCGTTGGTGAGGTCGGACTCGAAGACCAGCCGGAAGGCCGCGCCGTCGCGGTCCACGAACTCGAAGTAGGCCTCGATGGTCGCCGCGACCCGCTGCGCGTTGTCCGTCGTGGACGACATCGCCGCCACGACGAGGTCGGTCAGCTCGTTGCTGTGTTGGTCGAGCAGCGCGAGGTAGAGCTCGAGCTTGCCGGGGAAGTGCTGGTAGAGCACGGGCTTGGACACCCCGGCGCGTTCGGCGATGTCGTCCATCGCGGCGGCGTGGTAGCCGGCCTCGACGAAGACCTCCTGGGCGGCCTCGAGCAGCTGGATACGGCGAGCGGAGCGAGGCATGCGCACCCCGCGGCCTCGGACGTCCGAGCTCAGTGACACGAGGAATGCCCCTTCCGGTCCTCTGCTGGTTTCAACGACCGCATCTTACGCGCGCGTAGGCTGAGACACATGGCTCCCGTGCTCGGTCCGGCAGCGCTCATCGACGCCGGCGTCCCCACCGCTTCGCCCAGCCTGACGCCGGCGGAGACCTCGCGCTATGCCCGCCACATCCTCATCCCCGAGGTCGGCCTCGAGGGGCAGCGGCGGTTGCGGTCCGCCCGAGTCCTGGTCGTCGGCGCTGGTGGGCTCGGCTCCCCGGCCCTGCTCTACCTCGCCGCCGCAGGCGTCGGCACACTCGGCATCGTCGACGACGACGTGGTCGACGTCACCAACCTGCAGCGGCAGGTCGTGCACGGGGTCGACGACGTCGGCGCCGCCAAGACCAGCTCCGCCGCGCGTACCGTCGCCGCGATCAACCCGGGCGTCGAGGTGGTCGAGCACCGGCTCCGGATCGACTCCGACAACGCCCTCGACCTGGTCTCGGGCTACGACCTGGTCGTCGACGGCACCGACAACTTCCCGACCCGTTACCTGCTCAACGACGCCTGCGTGCTGACCGGCAAGCCACACGTCTGGGCCTCGATCTACCGGTTCGACGGCCAGGTCAGCGTCTGGTGGGCCCAGCACGGCCCTTGCTACCGCTGCGTCTTCCCCGAGCCGCCCGCGCCGGGTCTCGTGCCGTCCTGCGCCGAGGGCGGTGTGCTCGGTGTGCTGCCGGCAGCGATGGGCTCGGTGCAGTCCACCGAGGCGATCAAGCTGCTGCTGGGCATCGGCGAACCGCTGGTCGGACGGCTGCTCGTGCACGACGCGCTGCGGCAGACCTGGGACACCCTGACCGTGCGCAAGGACCCGGGCTGCCCGGTCTGCGGTGAGCACCCGACCATCACCGAGCTGGTCGACTACCGGGACTTCTGCGGTATGCCGTCCGCCACCGACGCCGGGTCCGGCACCGACGTGGTCCCCACCGTGAGCGTCCGCGAGCTGCGCGATCTGCTGCGTGCCCGGGAGGCGGGGGACGGCGAGCCGTGGACCCTGGTCGACGTGCGCGGTCCGGAGGAGCGCTCGATCGTCAGCATCCCCGGCGCCGACGTCGTCCTGATGGACGAATTCCGTTCGGGGGCCGCCTTGTCGAAGATCCCGGCCGATCGCCCCGTGATCGTGCACTGCAAGTCGGGAGCCCGGTCCGCGGAGGCCGTGCGACTGCTCCGTGCGTCCGGCCGCACCGACGCCCGCAACCTCGAGGGCGGAGTCCTCGCCTGGGTGGCCGAGGTCGACCCGTCCCTGCCGACCTACTGAGTGCAGTGGTGCCGCCAGTCGAGCAGACCGACCTGTTGCGGGGCGGAACCGAGCAGACCTGAGTGAGGCCTGACCAGGCCCGAGACGGGAGGAGACCCGGGGTGACCGACGAGCTGACCGACCCGTACGCGGCATACGGGCTGGCGTTGCCGGACTACGCCGAGGAGGTGCTCGACGTCGTCGACGCCATCCCGGAGGGACAGGTGCTGACCTACGGCGACATCGCCGAGCTGGTCGGCCGGGGCGGACCGCGGCAGGTCGGTTCGGTGATGTCGCACTACGGGTCGGCGACCACCTGGTGGCGGGTCATCCGCGCCGACGGGAGACCGCCCGCCTGCCACGAGGGGGAAGCGCATCAGCACTACCGTGAGGAGGGCACGCCGCTGCGCGGCGAGCGCGTCGACCTGCGCCGGGCCCGATGGGACGGCCCGGTGGAGCGACCGACCCACCCGGGATGAAGCGCACCTCCGCAGTGCACCGCAGTTCGGGTTCGACCCCGCCACGACGCCGTGCCTCGTCGCGCCGGGGGGTCCCAGTGTGAGGTGGGGCGTAGCGGCGCCACGCCTCTGGGTCGTGGTGGGTGCTCGGCAGTGGTGTCGGCGGGGCGTGATGGGATCGGGCCGTGTTGACGTTGCGCCGCGCCCCCGATCTGGCCGAGGGGACTCCAGAGCTCGATGACGCGCAGGCCGCCGCGGTTGCGCACCGCGGCGGCGTGCTGCGCGTGCTCGGCG